>JBOHQS010000235.1:0-3025 GCA_050732295.1 Methylomirabilales bacterium (SeqCode) | reverse complement strand
CGTACTAAACCGCTCGCGCGGTAGTTAGTGTAGGGAGGTGTTTGCCAGTTCTCGCTGAGTTTGCGTAGCTGTATAGCAAGATGGGTCTGCCCTGTGTTGAGGTTGTTGTTGCCACACACCAACCAACGACACAGGAGATAGACCCATGAGTCAGTCTACCAAACCCATCAGCCCATTACGCCAACGCATGATCGAGGACATGACGTTGCGCAAGTTCTCGCCCAAGACGCAGACCGCTTACATCAGAGCCGTTGCCAACTTCACGCGTTTCCTGCGCCGTTCCCCGGACACGGCCGAGGCGGAGGATCTCCGGCGCTATCAGCTGCACCTGGTCGAGCAAGGGGGTTCGAGCACGAGCCTGAACGCGACCATCACGGGGCTCAAGTTCTTCTTCGAGGTCACGCTCGATCGGCCCGAGGCCATGAAGAAGATGCGCCACGTCTATGAACCGCGCAAGCTCCCCGAGATCTTGAGCCTCGACGAAGTCACGCGATTGCTCCAAGGGGCAGGTAGCCTCAAGTACCAGGCCGCACTCGGTGTCGCCTACGGTGCCGGCTTGCGTGCCGACGAGGTCGTGCACCTCAAGGTCACCGACATCGACAGCGAACGCATGATCCTCCGGGTCGAGCAGGGCAAAGGCCAACGGGATCGCCAAGCCATGCTCTCACCGGCACTGCTGAGGATCTTGCGTGCCTGGTGGCGGGAGGGCCGGGGACAGCGCACGCTGCTCCCCGGTGGTTGGCTGTTCCCGGGGCAGAACCCGGTGAACCCGATATCGACCCGGCAGCTCAACCGTGCGTTCCACCGGGCGCGCACCGCCGCCGAGATCGACAAACGGGTCTCACTGCATTCGCTGCGCCATGCATTTGCCACGCACCTCCTGGAGCACCACGAGGACATCCGCATCATCCAAGTGTTACTCGGACACAAGAAGATCGAGAACACCGCACGGTACAGCCAGGTCGCGGCGAACCTCCTGCGCGAGGTGAAGGGCCCACTGGAGTATCTCGATATCCAGCCGCCCCGCTAAGTCGTTGCCATGGCACGGCCTCCCTTGGAGGTCGCGGATATTTTCCGCGACCATGGCCCCGCGTGGCGTCTTAAGAATGCCGGGCATATCAACCTCGGCCAACTGAAGGTGATGGCGGCGGTTGAACACTGCCGCAGCGCTGAACTCGGTGGACACGTCTTGCGCTGTGACGACTGCGCCACGGTGCAGATCGCCTACAACTCCTGTCGCAACCGGCACTGTCCGAAGTGCCAGGGTTTAGCCGCCAAGCAGTGGCTCGCCGACCGGCAGGCGGAGCTCCTGCCGGTCGAGTACTACCACATGGTGTTCACCTTGCCCGCGCCGATCAGCGACATCGCCTATCAGAACAAAGCCGTGATCTACGATCTCTTGTTCCAGGCCACCGCCGAGACCTTGCGCACCCTCGCCGCCGATCCCACGCACCTCGGTGCCCGCATCGGCTTCACCGCCGTGCTGCACACCTGGGGTTCGGCGATGACGCACCATCCGCACCTGCACTGCATCGTCCCCGGCGGCGGGCTCTCTCCCAATGGCGAGCAGTGGACCCCGTGCAAGCGGGGCTTCTTCTTACCCGTACGGGTGCTTTCGCGGCTGTTCCGCCGTCTCTTCCTCGAGCAACTGAGTGCGGCGCACCGTGCGGGTCGTCTCGAGTTCTTTGGCCAACACCAACCCCTCACCGAGGCCGGTGCCTTTGCCGACTTCTTGGTGCCACTGCGCCAGATCGACTGGGTCGTGTATGCCAAGCGACCGTTCTCAGGCCCCGAGGCGGTCCTCGCCTACCTCTCCCGCTACACCCATCGGGTCGCGATCTCGAACAGCCGGCTCATCGCCCACGATGACCAAGGAGTCACGTTCACGTGGAAGGACTATCGGGCGAAGTCGGCTAAGCGCTACAAGACCATGCGGTTGACGAACGACGAGTTCATCCGGCGCTTTCTCATCCATGTCCTCCCCACGGGCTTCCACCGCATCCGCTACTTCGGTCTCTTCGCCAACCACCTACGCGCCAACACTGTGCAACAGATCCGTACCCTCCTCCTTGACGACGCCGATCACGCCGAAGCGGCCTCAGAGGCTCTCGATGCCAACGACACACCTCGACACACGTACGTGTGTCCCGCGTGCGGTGCGCCGATGGTCGTCATTGAGACCCTCGAGCGAGCAAACACGCCACGGGCACCACCGTCATGACCATTCCACAAACAGCAGACAAACTCGCCAACGTGAGATATCGCCGCAGTCGGGGCGACGGGATGCTATTGCTTATGGGGGAAACACAGAGATTTTTCAACCTTTTTCGCACACAGTCCTGCAAAAAAACCAAGGCGTATCCCGAAACACGCACTTCATCGATCTGCGTCGCACGTACCGCCAATTCAATTCTCACGTTCAAACGACACGAATCGCCCGGACAATCCCCATAGTCCGGGATCACAGACACACTCCCGCGGTTTCCTACATCGAGGCTTGTTAGACGCCTGCCCCAGTGAGTGCTTTGCCAGGCATCAGGCGCTCGCTCTCCGGGCAGGCATCTAACAACCCTTAACGACTTAGGACGATGGAATGTTGAAGCTCGCCTGCAACGTGAGGACCTCAGCGAGGTCGACGGTAAGCCCGCTGCGTCAATGCCTATCCGGCAGGTTTTGGCGGACCTGAGATCAATTTTCTCGCAAGCAACCGCGGATGGCAGTGTCCCCTGCTCTGTTACGATGGTGAACGTAATCGCTCGTTGCAACAGGGACTTAGGGCAGGCCTAGAACAACAGCTGTCTAACAAAATAGAAAAAGCGCAAAATATTAGACACTTTGGTGCGAGGAGAAATGCTGCAACCTATTGATTGTGTGGGTGGCCAGGGGCGGAATCGAACCACCGACACAGGGATTTTCAGTCCCCTGGACGAAATCTCGTAACTAATTGAGTATGCTAATAAAATAAAGAGGCGCCTGTCTAATAATACGGGCACTTACGGGCAGATAAGTACCCGTTTTACCGAGA
>JBOHQS010000234.1:0-3061 GCA_050732295.1 Methylomirabilales bacterium (SeqCode) | reverse complement strand
GATGAAAATCGAAAGATGTGCATGGTCGGCGTCTTTGATCGGATCTTTGCCACCGCCGTTCCTGCCGTTCACCACCAGGCCTCTTTTGTTCTCAAACTGATCGGGGAACCCAAGGAGAGGGTGCACATCAGGGTTGATATCGTCCGCCCGAACGGTGACGTGCTCGGCAAGGTCGAGGGGACCGGCGAGTTGGGCGATGATGGAACGTCGCAGCTCAACCTGGGGATGAGGGGGCTCCCTCTTCCTGACTTCGGGATCTACGCCTTTAATATCTACATGAATGACCAATTTGAGACGACGATAGGCCTCACAGTCGCCCGGGCCCCGGAGAAGACACCCTCGGGGGGCGAGGGCACCCGACGCTGAGGCGACCCTCTCCTTGCCACCTCAACTCAGACTGCAGGGGAGCGGCGAATGCAAGGGTATCATCCGCGATCAGATCATCGTAATCCGGTCTGACGAGGACGTCAGAGCCAAGGGAGTGAGAGTTCTTGGATGTCTCGGCCGTTGGTGAGCTTACCGAAGTGATTCGCCGCGACGCGGTCGCCCTCTTTCTCGGGGGGACCGACGCGGGGAAGACCACCCTCATCCGTGAGCTCCATGAGCGGTTGGGCGGGCAGATCATCGATGGGGATATCGGGCAATCGTGGATCGGACCTCCGGCCGTGGTCTCCCTGGGGACGCCTGATGGGATACAGGCCGGCTACTTCGTGGGGGACGTGTCGCCGCGTGGGAGCCTGCTGCAGGTGATCACGGGCATCGCGCTGATGGCCCGGCGAGCGAAACGACCCTGTCTCATCGACACCGACGGCTACATCACCGATGGAACAGCCCGGGCCTACAAGACGGAATTGATCAACCTGGTCCGGCCTGATCTGCTGGTGCTGATGCAGCGCCGGGATGAGCTTGATTACTACACACTGTACGCCCGGAAGGGGATCGGGGTGATCGCACTCCATGTCAGGCACCAGAGCGAGAAGACCCGGGAGGAGCGGATTCGGGCCCGTGAGCAGGCGTTTCGCGACTATTTCCGGCCGGCCGAGCAGCGCCGCTTTACGCTCGGTGGGTTGTACGTCGAGCGTGGGCTCTTGGGTCGGGGGGAGCGGCTGGACACGCAAATGCTCTCGGTCATCCTGGGTCGCGAGGTCAAGGGGGCCTGGAGAATCGGCCATGAAGCGACTGTCGTCCTCGACGGCACCCCGCACACGCTCGGGACGGCGAGGCACGCGTTGGACGTGGATACTATCCACCTGTACGACTGGGCCAACGTGAAGGACTTGCTGGTGGGGTGCCTGCACGATGGCGAATACCGCGGGCTCGGGATCGTGAAGGACCTCACGACCGAGGACGTAGCCCTCTGGACGCCGGTCGAGCGGGCTGACGTGCTGCAGCTTGGATCACTCCGCGTGGGCGAGGATGGACGCCACGAACCCGTGCGCCTCGCCTCGCACACCTGAGATCATCTCCTGAGGAACACATCTCGCTCGGCCTCACGGATCCCATCCCGCTCTCATCTTCAGGAGGGCAAAGAGTTTTGCGTCGCGTCGTGCGATGGTGGCCTCGTGGGCTCCGGGCGGATACCGATAGAATCCCTGGCCCGCCCGCGCCCCGGTGTGGCCCCGGGCCACCTTCTCCGAGAGGCTTCGTTGTGGCTCTTTGGCCGCTGACAGCTCCGGGTAGAGGTAGGCGGCAATAGCGTGAAAGGTCTGGATCCCGGCGAGGTCCATGATCTGTATGGGCCCGACCGTGGCCCACCGAAGCCCCAATCCGGCCGTCACGGCCAGGTCAACCGCCTCGGGGCTTGCGATCCCCTCCTCGATCAGGTGGACCGCCTCGCGAATCAAGGCGAACTGAAGACGGTTCCAGAGAAAGCCGGGCACGTCCTTTTCCACCCGGATGGGGATCCGGCCGATCCGGCGGACCAGGTTGCAGGTGAGGTCCACGACGGCGGCGGAGGTCTGTGCGCCCCGAGTCACCTCTACCGGCGGCATCAGATGGGGTGGGTTCATCCAGTGAAGCCCCACCACCCGCTCAGGCCGGGCGGCGGCGGCGGCGATTGCCGTGATGGAGAGGCCGGAGGTATTGGTGGAGAGGATAGCCTCCGGAGGTGTGCTGCGATCCAGGGCGGCGAAAATCCGGCGCTTGAGATCGAGATCTTCGGGCGCGCTCTCGTTCACGAATTGGGTGTCTCTTGCGGCCGCTTCTAGGTCGGTCGTCGTCTGGATCCGGGAAAGAGCTTGAGCGGCCTCAGGCGCAGAGAGAAGCCCGGCCTCCACCATCAACTCCTGGTTCTTGGCGATGCGATCTCGGGCGGCGGCAAGGGTCTCCGCGTTCCGTGCGTGAAGGCGCACGTCGTAGCCGGCCTGGGCAAAGTGCTGGGCAATGCCGCTACCCATCACCCCCGCCCCGATGACGGTCACCGCCTTGATCTCCTCGACCTTCATCATCGTTCAGCTCCCTCTCGAGTCTCGATGCATCCGGTACCCTGTCCGCAGGCGCAAGACGTGAGAGGACCGTAACAAAGCCTCATCCGGATTGCAAGGCTCGCCCCCTATCGTGTGGGCGATTTTCGGTCGAGCCGCCCGCCTTCCGTTCGGTCGCAAATCCCCCCGGAGAATTCAGGGGACGCAGATTCTGTCTAATACTCATGGGCACTTTCGTGGGCTCAGTGCGATCTGGAACAACTTTTGCACCCGGACCTCTTCGGGGGAGTCTAGCGATGCTTGACGAGCAGGAGATCGAGACTGGAACGCTGCTGATCCTCGCTTGCGCAGTCGGATGGAGCTTCGCCCGGATGTGGAAACCGGGGATGAACGATATCCCGCACTCGGGCTGCCTGCCCCTGGAGGAATACCTCTTGGAGAGGACCCTTCCCCTGGAAGCCGATGAAACGTTTACCGTATGCGGAAGACCGTGGCTGACGCTCAAGTAGGATCAGGAGTTCCAAGCGCCGTGGGGATCCCGAACTAAACCGGTCGGAAGAAGGAGATGAGGCGGATGGCCATTATCGCGAAATGCTCGACATGCCCGCGGACCTACGTGGTGCTCGGCCAGCATTCCC
>JBOHQS010000233.1:0-3084 GCA_050732295.1 Methylomirabilales bacterium (SeqCode) | reverse complement strand
GGGGTAGACTCTTGCCAGGACATCGGCATACGTAGGCGTTCCGAGGGCGGACCGAATCTGCTCCAGTCCCGACCAATGGGCAGGCAAATGGGTCTTGAGCAATTGCTGGAGCGTGCGATTCTCCCATATGAAGATCCCGGTGTTCCAAAAGTAGTCCCCGGCTGCCACAAAGTGCTTGGCCGTCTCGGCGTCGGGCTTTTCGCGAAACTGAAGGACCGGATAGATGTCCTGAAGCATCTCTGACCCAATTTGCATATACCCGTATCCCGTGTCAGGGCGATCTGGCCTTACCCCGATAACAACGGTACCCCTTTTCTCCTGGGCAAGCATCACCGCCCTTTCAAGAGAGGCGCGGAACGCCGAGGTCTCCTCGATGTGGTGATCGGCAGGGAGGACGACAGCAATCGCATCCGGATCTCGACGCTCAAGGAACAGGGAAGCCAAACCAATACAGGCGGCCGTGTTTCTCCCCACGGGCTCGCAGATGAGATTCGCTGGTGGCAGCTCCGGCAGCTCCTCATGTATGCGGGCAACATGCGCCTCGCCGGCCACCACGATCTGCCGGTGAAAGGGAATCAGGGGCTCGATCCTTTCGACGGTCCTCCTGAGGAGAGTCTTTCCGCCCAGGAGACGGAGCAACTGTTTAGGAGAATCGGGTGTGCTTAAGGGCCAGAATCGCTCCCCTGAGCCACCAGCCATAACGATACCATAAGTCCGGTCCGTCGCCATGATTCGCTGTCAGCAATCAGCTATCGGCTGTCCGCTCATCCTTATCCAGCATTGAGAATTCAGTATTGAGTCCTGAGTTTTGACTTATGCCCGGTGGTAGTCATCCTCCAGGCGCACGATATCCTCCTCGCTAAGGATTTCGCCCTGTTGAACCTCGACAACCACCAACGGATCGGCACCGGGGTTCTCCAATCGATGCACCGCACCCACCGGTATGACCGCCGACTCAAGGGGTGGAAGCTCCACGACCTGGTCGTCGATGACAACACGGGCTCTTCCCGAGACAACAACCCAGTGCTCGCGCCGGTGACGGTGAAATTGGAGACTCAGGCGACGGCCGGGCCTGACTTCAATGACCTTTACCTTATACCCTAGCCCCTCGGTCAAGACGGTCCACCTGCCCCAGGGACGCTCTGCGGCCTGTATCCGCACACGAACTTCATCCATATCGATAATCGAGCCGAACTCTTCTGTCATTTACGCATACACAGGCCGGCGAAGTGCGCTCAACGTTCACTCCTGCATTGGGCAAGCACGCCTTCCATGAATGACCGATACGTGTTCATCAGCGCCTCATTCGCAGCCTCGAAACGCAGGATCAGGGCCGGCTCTGTATTGCTCGCCCTGATCAATCCCCACCCGTTCTTGCCCGTCAGCCGAAGTCCGTCCAGCGTGACGACGTGCGTCGCTTCCTGCTGGAGTTCCGCGGGCATGCTGCCATTCCCCACCAGGAGGGAAACCCTTTCCGTGAGACGACGGACAATTGCATCCTTGTGTTCTTCGGGACAGAACACCCGGATCTCCGGGGTCGCAACCCACGGTGGCAGACCCCTCAACAGGTATGAAAAGCGCACTGCCGGATCCTCCCGCCTGGCAGCATCCAGGATTTCGATCAGGCGACAGGTGGCATACACGCCATCATCGAATCCATAGTAGCGGTCGGCAAAGAAGAAATGTCCGCTCATCTCGCCGGCCAACAGGGCCCCTGTCTCTCGCATCCTGGCCTTGACCAGCGAATGGCCGGTCCGCGACATCACCGGAGTCCCCCCCCGGTTCTCGACCTCATCAAAGAACAGTTGGGAACATTTCACATCGCCCATACATGTCGCCCCGGCCTTGTCCCTGAGGACCTGCCCGGCATAGAGGATCAACAGCCGGTCGCCCCACACCACCTCTCCGCGCTCGTCCACGACCCCCAATCGGTCGGCGTCTCCATCATAGGCCACCCCCAGGTCCGCCTCAGATTCCCGCACGGCCCGCCGCAAATCGGCGAGATTGGCGGGGATTGTTGGATCCGGGTGGTGGTGTGGAAATAGACCGTCCGGCTTACAATACAACTCCACCACGTCACACCCCAATGTCCGCAAGAGACGCGGGGCGACGAGAGACGCCGTGCCGTTTCCGGCATCCACAACAACCTTGATTGGGCTTTTTGTCCGTCCTCGGGATCGCAAATGCCGAAACCGCGCGCTCAGAAAATCAAGGTAGGGCGGAATCGCGTCGCATTCCCGGCGTCTCCCTCGCTTCGCGGATTCGTAAAGCGTCCTCTCCTCGATGGTCCGCCGGATCTCCTGGATCTGCCCTTCGTATAGGGCTTGCGTTCTCCTACACATCTTGAACCCATTAAACTCAGGAGGATTATGGCTCCCCGTAACGATAACGCCCCCCGCAGCCGGATGTTGATGAAGATAGAAATAGACCAAGGGGGTGGGGACGACCCCAAGATCAATAACATCCCACCCGGTGGCGACGATCCCCTCGATGACCGCCGCTGCCAGGCGTGGAGAACTTCGCCGGACATCCCGGCCGACGGCCACGGGACCCTTCGGAAGTTCCTCCTCCCATCTTCTGAGCACGGTGCCAAAGGCCTTCCCAACGGCCGCTGCAACCTCCTCGTTCAGGTCCGGGCCCACAATGCCCCGGATATCGTATGTGCGAAAAATCGTTGGACTTACCATTGATGTTTCACCATTCACGTGTCACTATTCACCGTGGTTTTACCGTCGTGACGGCGCAGTCAAGAGCTCAACATTCAATCGCACATCGTTCTTGGGGTCGCTTGGATTGTCCGTATCCCGATGTGTATAAATGAGGCTTATAGCCCAACAGCAGGTCTGGTAGATAAGCCCGACTGTATTTTCCAGAAAAAGTCCCCGCTCTGCATCATACCGGCCCAGGTAGGTGAGCCGGGTACCTTCCAGGATTGTCAGGCCCAGGTTGGCGATCCACGCCTCCTGATTCGCGCTCCGCGAGAAGGTGTATCCCAGGCCGAAGGAAGCCACATCTTCATAGGATCCCCTCAGGGTGGCGTTGCCGGTCTCAACGTCGCCCGCATCTGGATTGAAGCTTCCGCTG
>JBOHQS010000232.1:0-3105 GCA_050732295.1 Methylomirabilales bacterium (SeqCode) | reverse complement strand
GCTCAACGTCTCCCCTCGTCGCGACGGATCGATGCTCGCTCGCTCAAGGGCCGCTCCGATCTCCTGCCGATCCAACGAATCCCACCGCGTTTGCCTGAGGGCATTCATCAGCGTCTTGCGCCGGTGAGCAAAGGCGGCCCGCACCACGCGGAAAAAAAGAGGGGGGTCCGCGGGGGCGACGCGAGGGTGTGGCAGGACCGTAAACTTGACCACGGCGGAGTCAACCTGAGGCCTCGGATAGAAGGCTGTCCGGGGCACACGGATGACGGTCCGGACATCGGTGTAGTACTGGGCCAGTACCGAGAGGGACCCGTATGCTTTCGTGCCCGGAGAAGCCATCAACCGCTCGGCCACCTCCTGTTGCACCATCAGGAGGAGGAGAGAAAATCGATGGCTGCCCTCAAGCAGCCGCGTAATGAGCGGGGTCACAATGGCATAGGGGAGATTCGCGATGACCTTCCAGGGCCCTTCCCCCAAGAGGGAGCTGAGGTCGAGGTGCCGGGCATCCCCCCGGACGAGCGTGACGTGTCTCTGCCCCTGGAAGAGGGGCTCCAGGATCTGAAAGAGCCCTGGATCGATCTCGACCGCGATGATCCGGTCACAGCGCTCGGCCAGGGCGCGAGTCAGCGTCCCAATCCCGGCCCCGATCTCCAAGATCCGATCACTTCCTTGAAGCTCCGCCCCGTCTAGGATCCTTCGCAGGACGGCCGGGTCCACCAGGAAGCTCTGGCCCAACCTCTTCTTGGGACGAAGGCCGTGGGTCAGCAGCAATCGACGCGTCTCGGTCAGGATCGAGGCCATGGCCAGCCCGTTCAGTTGCCGGCACCCCCCTCCCGGGCCATGCGGAGGTAGATCTGGGCTAACACATTGGCCGGGTCAGCGGTCAAGGCCTTCTCCCACGTGGAAACGGCCTGCGATGTCTCGCGTCGTTGATAGTGGAGAAGCCCGAGCTGGACGAGGGCATCGGCATAGGTGGGATGCAGCTCCAAGGCGTGCTTCAGCGCCGTCTGCGCCCGATCGCCATCACCCGCCTCCATGTAGCAGCGGGCTAAATTATAATGGAGATCGGGAAAAAGAGGGGCCAGACCGATGGCCTTCTCGTACTCCTGGACCGCCTGGGGATAGAGACCGAGCCCCTGATAGGCCTTGGCCAGTTCGGCATGGGCATTAGCCAGGCGTGCCTGCGCATGCGTGGGGAGGCTCGAGGCCTTAGCCTCCTCTCCCTCCCTGGCGAGGCCGTACTCCCGGAGGGCTTCGCTGTATGCCCCCATGTCGGCCAGCGTGATGGCGAGATTGAGCCGTGCCTCGGTGTACCGGGGGTTGATGGTCAGGGCTTGGCGAAAGACTTCCACGGCCTTGTCCGGGGAGTTCCGTTGGGAATAGATGAAGCCGAGCATATTGTAGATATTGGCATAGAGGGGCGTGTGTTTGATAATTTCCAGGAGTAATACCTCTGCCTCGTCGTACCGCCCCGCCTGGAAGAGGGCCGTCGCCTGCTGCATTTGCTGCTTCAACTGCCGAGCATCCATGGATCAGGGGCTACTCTGGGCCGCCGGGCTTGAGCGAATGTTTGAAGGTCGTCTTGAGGTCTTCCCACGATTCCTTGAACAGATCCCAAATCCCCCCCGTTGCCTCCTCGGAATTCTTCTGATCCTCGCCCGGTCGCGACTGGAGCACCACCTTAACCCCAAGACGATCTCCGGCCTCTACCGCCCAGAGAGAGTCGGGGTATTGCTCCAGGAGCTGGCGGTATGCCTCCTGGGCCTTCCCTTTCTCCTCCATCTGGGCGTAGGTTTCCCCGAGGTAGAAGAGGGCCATGGGCTCGAGACCAGTGCCATTGTAACGGTCGATGACCCCCTGGAACCGACCCACGGCCCCGATGAACTTGTCCCGCTTCAGGTAGAAGAGGCCCACGTCGATTTCATGCGTTGCCATACGGCGGCGGGCGACCGCAATCTTCGCCTCGGCATCCTCCCTGTAGGGGGTGTCTGGGACCTCGCTCACGAGCTTGCGAAAGGCAACGACCGCACGCCGGGCGGCGGTCTGATCCCGATCCGCCCGCTCGATCTGGCGGAAATAGGTCATGCCCACAAAGTACAGTGCCTCATCCACGCGCTCGTTGCGGGGATACAGGTTCAGAAATCGCTCATACTCCGCCCGCGCCTGCTCGTAAAGCTCCTCTTGAAAATAGGTCCGGGCGATCCCGAGGCGGGCCTCGGGAATGAGGGGACTGTCAGGAAACTGGGTCACGAAGAAGCGGAGCATCTCCCGGGCCTCCTCGTACCGCCCCTTCATAAACTCGAGATTCGCCCGCCAGAAGAGGACCTCCTCGTTCCGCGGCATCATCTGGTCCCGCGTACTGGAACAGGCGCCCAGGATGAACGACAACGGGACCAGCAAGACAAGGAGCACTGTCCGAGCCCGCAGACTCGCGATCACACTCTGCCTCCACGCAAGAGGGTGACTCGATCCAGCCAAACCTACTGGACGCGCCGAGGGGTGTCAAGGAAAAATGGCGAAATAAACCGAACGCGACGCGCGCCAGGACGGGTTACGCCGATTCGGCTTTCTTCTTTTGGTATAAGAGGATGGGACGTTTTCGGTCCAGGATCACCTCTCGCCCGATGATCACTTCCGCGACGCCGGTCTGAGAGGGGATCTCGTACATGACGTCTAGCATGATATCCTCGAGGATCGATCGAAGGCCTCGGGCTCCCGTGTCTCGGCGCACTGCGGCTTGTGCCACGGCCCGCACCGCCTCATCGGTAAAGGTCAGCTTCACCCCCTCAAATCCAAAAAACCGCTGGTATTGTTTCAGCAGGGCGTTCTTCGGCTCCACCAGGATGCGAATCAGGGCCGCTTCGTCGAGCTCGTGGAGCGGGGCCACCACCGGGAGGCGCCCGACCAACTCAGGGATCATGCCGAACTTCAGGAGGTCCTCCGGCTGGACCTCGGCGAGAGTTTCTCCGATCTTCCTCTCGCGCCGCCCCTGGATCACGGCCCCGAAGCCCATCGCCTTTCGGCCGATCCGGTCTTCGATGAGCTTCTCCAGCCCGATGAAGGCACCGCCGCATATGAAGAGGATGTTCGTGGTATCGACCTGGA
>JBOHQS010000231.1:0-3116 GCA_050732295.1 Methylomirabilales bacterium (SeqCode) | reverse complement strand
CCTGGGGGTTCTGCGCGTGCAGACACTTGGTGATGGCCGCCGTCAGGGTCGTCTTGCCATGGTCGATGTGGCCGATGGTCCCGACGTTGACGTGCTCTTTGGTCCGCGCGAATTTTTGCTTGGCCATCCCGCTCCCCTCCTGTCTCCTCCGGGGGTGCCCCCATGGGCGCCCCTACCCGGTTGAGCTTCGACCCACCACCCGTCCGATGATTTCTTCGGCAAGGCTTACAGGCAGCGGCTCGTACCGGGCGAACTGCATCGTGTAGGTCGCCCGGCCCTGCGTCGCCGACCTCAGATCGGTCGCGTATCCGAACATCGTCGCTAACGGAACCTCGGCCCGCACCACCCGAGCGGCTGGCCGCGTATCGACCGACACGACCCGACCTCGCCGGGCGTTCAAGTCCCCGATCACCTCTCCCAGAAAGTCCTCCGGCACCACGACATCCACCTGCATGATGGGTTCGAGCAGGACGGGATGGCCCTGTTTCACCGCGTCTTTGAAGGCCATGGATCCGGCGATCTTGAAGGCCATATCGGAGGAGTCCACCTCATGGTAGGATCCATCGGTGAGCCTCACCTTGACGTCCACCACGGGATACCCCGCCAGCACCCCGCTTCCGGCCGCTTCCCGGACCCCCTTCTCGACCGCCGGGATGTACTCGCGGGGGATCACCCCTCCTGCGATCTTGCTCTCAAACGTGAGCCCGCCGCCGGCCTGTTGCGGCTCTACCTCGAGGATGACATGGCCGTACTGCCCCCGCCCCCCCGTCTGCCGGATGAATCTCTTTTCCACCTCCACCGGGCGCGTGATGGTCTCCCGGTACGCCACCTGCGGGCGACCCACGTTGGCCTCGACCTTGAACTCCCGCAGGAGGCGGTCCGCGATGATCTCGAGGTGGAGCTCCCCCATGCCGGAGATGATGGTCTGTCCGGTCTCGTCGTCCACGCGGGTCTGGAAGGTGGGGTCCTCGTTGGCCAGGGCCTGGAGCGCCATGGAGAGCCGATCCGCCCCCTCCTTGGTCCTGGGCTCGATGGCCACCGCAAGGACCGGGGCGGGGAACTCGATCGCCTCGAGGAGGATCGGGCGGGCCTCATCGCAGAGCGTATCGCCCGTCTTGGCGCTCTTCAGGCCGACGGCCGCGGCAATGTTTCCCGCCTGAACCGTTTTGACCTCTTCCCGCTTATTGGCATGCATCCGGAGCAGGCGGCCGATCCGTTCTCGGGTGCCCCTGGTGGAGTTATAGACATGGGCGCCAGACTCGACGGTCCCGGAATAGACTCGAAAAAAGCAGAGCTGACCGACGTACGGGTCAGCCATGAGCTTGAAGACCAAGGCAGCCACCGGTTCCGTATCCGCTGCCGAACGTTTCTCTTCCTCGCCGGTCCGGGGATTCACCCCGGTGACTGGAGGGAGATCCGCGGGCGACGGGAGACAATCGACGACCGCATCGAGGAGAGGTTGCACCCCTTTATTCTTGAAGGACGCGCCACAGAGGACCGGCGTGATCTTCAGGGCCAAGGTCGCCTTTCGGATTGCCGCCCGAATCTCTGCTTCCGAGATCTCCCCTCCCTCGACGTACTTGCGGAGGAGCGATTCGTCCTGTTCCGCGACAGCCTCCAGGAGCTTCTCCCGGTACTGCAGGGCCTGATCCGCATGCGCCGCCGGGATCTCCCGCATCTCGAAGGAGGCCCCGAGGGTTTCCTCCTCCCAGACAATCGCCTGCATCCGGATCAGATCGATGACACCGGCAAAGCTGACCTCCTGTCCCAGTGGCAGCTGCAGCGGTACCGGATTAGCCCCGAGACGCTCGGCGATGGACCGGAGTGACATGAAAAAGTCCGCCCCCACCCGATCCATTTTGTTGATAAAGGCGATGCGCGGCACATGATACTTGTCCGCCTGCCGCCAGACCGTCTCCGACTGTGGTTCCACGCCCGAGACCGCATCGAAGACGACCACGGCCCCATCGAGGACCCGGAGCGAGCGTTCGACCTCCACCGTGAAATCGACATGGCCGGGGGTATCGATGATATTGATCTGATGCTCGCGCCAGAAACAGGTGGTGGAGGCGGCGGTGATGGTGATCCCCCGCTCCTTCTCCTGCTCCATCCAATCCATCTCCGTGGAACCCGTGTCCACCTCGCCCATCCGATGGGTGCGCCCGGTATAGTAGAGGACCCGCTCGGTGGTCGTGGTCTTGCCCGCATCAATGTGGGCCATGATCCCGATATTCCGGATGCGATCCTTGGGATGCTTCACCGTCACCGTGCGCTCTCCCCTCCCGGGACACTGAAGGCCCCTCTCCCGATGCTGACCATCCGCACCGTCGGAAGGGGGGCCTTCTTACCAACGGTAATGGGCAAAGGCCTTGTTGGCCTCGGCCATGCGATGCGTGTCTTCCTTTTTCTTGACCGCCGCCCCGCGATTGTTGGCCGCCTCGATGAATTCGGCAGCCAGTCGCTCCTCCATGGTCTTCTCGGAGCGGTCTCGGGCGTAGCTAATGAGCCATCGGAAGGCTAAGGAGACCCGACGATCGGCCCGGACCTCCACCGGGACTTGGTACGTCGCCCCCCCCACCCTTCGGGACTTGACCTGCAGCACCGGCCTCACATTATCCACCGCCTGCTTGAAGATCGCGAGCGGATCAGTTTTCATCCGCCCCTCAATGATCCCCATGGCCCGGTAGAAGATCCCCTCCGCCAGCGATTTCTTCCCGGCCCGCATCATGCAGCTGACGAACTTCGCCACCAGCCGGTTCTGATACACCGGGTCGGGAAGGATCTCTCGCTTTTCAGCGATGCGCCGCCTAGGCACTCACCACCACCTCACCTGCGGTCCAAAACGAAAAGCGGCACCGAGGATGGCAGACGAGGAACCTCAGTGCCGTATCCGGTCAACTCGACTTGGGTCGCTTTGCCCCGTACAGGGAACGCCCCTGCCGACGATCCTGGACCCCTGCCGCATCCAGGGTTCCCCGGATCACATGATACCGGACGCCGGGAAGATCCTTCACCCGTCCTCCGCGGATCAGGACGATCGAGTGCTCCTGCAGGTTGTGCCCGATCCCCGGAATATAGGTGGTGACCTCAATCCCGTTGGTTAAGCGGACACGTGC
>JBOHQS010000230.1:0-3156 GCA_050732295.1 Methylomirabilales bacterium (SeqCode) | reverse complement strand
CTGATGGTCTGGTCGATCGGCATCGACGCCCCCATGGAGGAGCCGGCCAATCCGACCAACACACCGAACCCGTCGAAGGCCCCCTGGTACTTCCTGGGTCTCCAGGAGATGCTCGTCTACTTCGATCCGTGGATGGCCGGCGTGGTCCTTCCCAGCCTGATCATCGTGGGGCTGATGGTGATCCCGTTCGTCGACATCAATCCGAAAGGGAACGGCTATTACACCTTCCAGGAGCGGAAGTTTGCGGTGACCATGTTTCTCTTCGGATTCCTGATCCTCTGGGTCAGCCTCATCGTCACCGGGGTCTTTCTCCGGGGTCCGGGATGGAACCTCTTCTGGCCGTGGGAGGTGTGGGACCCGCACAAGGTCGTCGCCTTGACGAACGTCGATCTGCCGTACTGGGGACCGTTCAAGGTTCTGGGCAATCCCAAGATCTTCGATGTGGAGCTTGTGGGACTGACCCTGGTCACCCTCTACCTGACCGTGCTGCCGGTGGCCTTCTGGTTCTGGAAGAGCAAGACGAGTCCGATCCTGCAGGAACTGGGCCCTTTGCGATACGGGATCGTCGCGTTCCTGTTTCTCACGATGATGGGGCTCCCCATTAAGATGTTCTTGCGCATCGCCTTCAACATTAAATATCTCTGGGTCACCCCCTGGTTTAATGTCTGACCGCGCTGGTCCGTAGCGACTTCACGCGAGGAGCACTCCACCCGATGCCGCGGCGGCAGTTTGTTCCCGACGAAAAACGCTCGCTCCGGAGCATCTTCTTCATCTCCAGTATGGTCTTGGTCGGGACGACCGTATGGGCCCTGTGGGACGAGGCGGTCTCGCGGCGGCCCTGGATACGAAACCAGACCGCGTTCAAGCAAGTGGAATACCAGATGGTCCAGCAGGAGCTGGAGGAGGCCCGCGCGCGGCTGGAGCAGCCCGAGGTCCAGGCGAGGCTCGAGAAGCTGCGTGAGGAGCTCCGGTGGGCCGAGGAGGGCCGACGGGGACCGGACTATCAAGCCGCGGTCACGGAGGTCGAGGGACGGAAGGCGGCGTATGACGCCATCAATCAGGAGCTGCGCTTTACCCGGAGCGAGCTGGACGAGGCCTACTACTGGTACGACAAGGCGAAGCACGAGGGGAAGGATGCGACCGCCCAACTCGCCGAGGTGAACCGGCTGAAGGAGCAGGAGCGCAAGCTCGAGCCTGACGTGGAGGACGCGAAGCAGAAGCTCGAGGTGGCCAAGGAACGGGTGAAGAAGCTCGACCGAGCCGTGCAAGAGGTGCAGGACAAGATCAAGGGGGCGACCACTGAGGCCGTCCGCCTGGAACAGCGGCTCGAAACCATCCGGACGCGTCCGTTGGAAGTGAAACAGGTCGTGCTGGACGGGCTGGATAAGAATGAATTTGACGTCTTCGTCCTCCGGGTGGACCGGTGCGAGACCTGCCATCTTGGGATCGACCGGCCGGGATTCGAGAACGCCCCGCAACCCTTTCGGACCCACCCGTATCGCGAGGCCATCCTGGGGAAACACCCGGTGAGTCGGTTCGGCTGTACGGTCTGCCATGAGGGGCAGGGGACGGCCCTCGATTTCGAACGGAGGGTTGAGGGTCGGATCCCTGATACGCCCCATGGCCTTGGCAGGGAATACGGTGGCAGTCCCAACGTCCTGTGGGATTTCCCGCTCCTGCGAGGTGAGATGGTCCAGTCGTCGTGCCGGAAATGCCACCTGGACCGGACCGAGTTCGACGCCTGGGTCAAGACAGGCGAGGGCCAGGGGGCCAAGGTAGAGTGGATCGACCTCGCTCCCACCTTGACGAAGGGACTCGCGATGTTCGAGAACCTGGGATGTCATGGGTGTCATCCGGCCGAGGGGTTCAGGGAGTCAGCCAAGGTGGGCCCGCAGCTTACCCGGATCGCCAGCAAGGTGGAACCGGCCTGGCTCGTCCAGTGGATTCAGAATCCCCCCTCGTATCTGCGCCATACCCGGATGCCCAACTTTGGCTTGTCCAAAGAGCACGCCACCGCCATCGCCGCCTATCTGTTGGCCAAGTCAGAGCCGGATCCGCCTGTGCCGGGTCGCTATACCCCTGGCGCCTCGCCGGAGAAAGGGAAGCAGGTCTTTGAGCGGGTCGGCTGCCTGGGTTGTCATACGATGCGGGCGGTCTATGAGGAGAAGGGCCCCCGGAGATTCTTTCAACTAACTGGCCGGGACTTCGCCCCGGATCTCAGCACCGTAGCCACGAAGATCAAAAACCCTCAGTGGCTGTTCCGCTGGCTGAAAAACCCCAAGGCCATCCGCCCCCAGACCCCCATGCCGAACCTGCGACTGACCGATGAAGAGGCGAGCGCTGTGACCGCCTTCCTCATGACGCACGGGCAGCGCCAGGCGACGCCCCCAACCCTGATGGAGGAGCTCAGGAAGAAGGAACGGATCGAAGAGGGCCGTGGGCAGATCGGGCTCAGGGGCTGCTTCGGGTGTCACGAGATACGGGGATTTGAGGCCGCCCAGCGGATCGCGCCGGACCTGAGCGACTTCGGGCACAAGCGGCTGCTCCAGCTCTCCTTTGGCGACGCCGTCCAGGTCCACCACACCTGGGAAGACTGGACCTTCTGGAAGCTTAAGAATCCCCAGATCTACACGACCGATCGGGAACAGCTCAAGATGCCCAATTTTGGATTCTCCGATGACGAGGTCAAGGCGCTCCGCGTCCTCGTGAAGAGTTTTGCCGCGACCGAGGTTCCCGAGCGGTACCGTGAAGAGGCGACCGCGGAGCGGACCGCCGTGGCCAGGGGGGTACGCTTGGTGCGGAGCTACAACTGCGTGGGGTGCCACGTCATCGAGGGAAAAGGGGGAGATATCCGTGTCCGGTACGACGGGCGTGTGAATGAGGCGCCGCCTCCCCTCGTCTTAATCGAGGGAACCTTGAGCGAGGGGGAAAAGGTTCAGGCCAGGTGGCTCTTCGAGTTTCTCCACCGGCCGACCCCCATCCGGCCCTGGTTGCAGATTCGGATGCCAACGTTCGGTCTGAGCGACAGAGAGGTGGCGGGGCTCGCGAGCTACTTCGTCGCCCGGGCGGGACTCAAGGTCCCCTTCGAGTTCGTCCCCCCGGTGGATGAGCTCAGGCGAGAGATGGTGGAGGCGGGGAGGCGGCTCGCGTCGAAGG
>JBOHQS010000229.1:0-3172 GCA_050732295.1 Methylomirabilales bacterium (SeqCode) | reverse complement strand
GACTTCGTCTGCGACACGAAGCATCTGTCGGTATACGGTAGGAACAGCCATAAAGACGTTTACCCGATACTTCGCGATAAGCTCAAGAAATTTCTTGGGGTCGTGCTCTCCGCCGTAAATGACCGTCGAGCAACCGCGACGCCACGGGTCAAGACACCCTGTGCCCAATGTGTACGTCCAGTTGAGTTTCCCTGCGTGCATGACGGTATAGTCGGGCTTCAGCGCCTGCCAGTACAGGGCCGCAGGATCATGTCCGATGAGCGCGCGCTGTGCGTGGACCACACCCTTTGGAAAGGCTGCCGTCCCGGAGGTGTAACAGATGTACGCCATGTCATTCGCCTTGGTCTCCGGGACGTTCAGATGTGCAGAACTTTTCTCTACCACGTCCCAAAAGCTCACACACCCGGGCGGTACACGATTCCCGACGATGATGACAAACTTGAGTGTCTTGTTTTGACCGCGGTTGACCTCGACGGCCTCGTACAATTCGGGGGTCGTGACCACACCCTTCGGTCGGCTGTCGTCCAGCAGGAAGGCAACCTCTTCTGCGGTCAGCATCGTGCTGCTTGGAATCGGGACGGCCCCGATCTTCGTCGCACCCAGGAAGACCAGGGGAAACTCGGGCAGGTTGGGAAGACGGATCAACAGACGGTCGCGCTTTCGGAATCCAAGCGCACGGAGAGCGTTGCCTATTTGGTTGGTCAGTCGTGCCAGGTCGGCGAAGGTAAATTGTTGAGTCTTGCCTTCTTCATTCTCCCAGTACAAGGCGATTTTGTTTCTGTGGGATTTTCTTTTGGCGTGCTTATCCGTGCAATCACGGCCGATGTTGTAGTAGGCGGGAATTTTCCATTTCCAAGAGCGGCAAAACTTTTCGTAGTTAAATTTCATCGTGCTCGCTTTCCGATGCGCAGCCACCACAGCACAGTGCACCCGAGGATATTGTAGAGAGAGGCCTCGTTGAAAACGGCCAGTTGATCCCTATGCAAATTACTTGCCTCTCGGCGTGACCGGGTCCGCACTGCGGCCTCGTCCGAGGCAAGCGACGCGCTTCTCCCGCTGTAAGTCGCGGAGCACGAGAGGGATCATGTCCCGGCTTACCCTCGGTAATCCAGCGCGAATCAGAAATGGCCGGTGAGGAGCCAGCCGATGAAATAAGCGACGATGGCGACCCCGAGCCCGACCAGGAACATGTCCATGCCGCTCCGGATGATTCCTCGACCGGATCCCATCGAGCCCCCTGCGTCTCTCGCATCTGCATTTCTCCGCACGATACCCTGAACCGACGAGGCGGTCAATGCTGGGGAGCTGGGTCTTGGGTGTCGGGTGTTAGGTGTTAGGTGGAACCGGCGCCGGAAGGCTCACCGGCTCGGGAAGCAAATCCCGAGGAGGGCGGAGACTGGTTTGTCCGAGATCCCGGGACGGGCTCCCGGACCGGGACGGCGGCCGGGGTCCCGCCACGGCAACAGCCCCTCCAGGTCCCGAGCGACATTGGCGGAAGCGGCGGGGTCCCCTCGGCTGGCGACGGCCTGGGAAACCGAGGCGCGATCCGTGTCCCGTTTCCTTGCACGGATCGTGAACACGGAGGGACCCGGGCCGTAAGCCGCCGAAGAGGGTCGCCGCGAGAGCCCCGGAGTGAGGGGCCGAGGGTGCTGTTGCAGCAGAGTCAGCACCCCGTGGAATTTTCCGATGACGAAGGATGATTGCCCGAGCCGACGAGCCAGCCGACGACAGGACCCGCTCGGCCGCGGGCGGGGTACTGCTCAGCCATTTTGGGATTGAGGGAACCGAGGCAAGGGTTGAAGGTTCAAGCGGGGAGGGTGCGAAGTGCGCGATGTCGGGCCATCCGGATGGCGAGGCGGAGCGCTTCTACGAGACTCCGAGGGCTCGCCGTCCCCTTTCCCGCGATGTCGAACGCAGTCCCATGATCCACCGACGTTCGGATAATCGGCAGGCCCACGGTCACATTGACTGCCCGATCGAAACTCCTGAGCTTGACCGGGATATGCCCCTGGTCGTGATACATCGCCACGACGAAATCGAATTCCCCTTTGAGCGCCCGGTAAAAGAGGGTGTCGGGGGGTAGGGGCCCCACGGCATCGATCCCCTCGGCCCGGGCCGCCGCCACTGCCGGAGCGATCTCCTCCCGCTCTTCGTGGCCGAATATCCCCTGCTCCCCTGCATGGGGATTCAAGCCAGCCACAGCAATCCGCGGCCTGCGAAGACCCCACGGCGCTGCCGCCTCGTGCGCCAGGTGAATGACCTGCAGCACGCGGTCCTTTCTGACCCGATCACACGCCTGCCGGAGGGAAAGGTGGGTAGAGACATGGAGCACGCGGAGCCTCCCCGCCACGAGCATTAGCGCGTAACTGCGGCTGCCGGTCCGTTCGGCGAACATCTCGGTATGACCGGCAAACGGATAGCCGGCGAGGTGCATCGCCTCCTTATTGATGGGGGCCGTCGCCACCGCATCTAGTTCATCGGCCCCGGCGAGATCGATCGCTCTGAAGATGTACTCCACCGCCGCCCGCCCGGCCTCAACGGAGAGGACGCCCGGGGGGCACTTGTCGAGGTCGATGTTCTTGAGATCGAGGACCGCCACCCCCCCAAAGCGGCCGGTGGCTTCTCCTGCCGATCCGATCCGCCTGAGGCGGAGCCCGCTCCCAACATAGCTTCTGGCCCGCTCCAGAATATTGCCATCGCCGATGACGATCGGGATGGCCTGCCGATAGATCGCTTGTTGAGCGAGGGCCTTCAGGATGATCTCTGGCCCGATCCCGGCAGGATCGCCCATCGTAATCCCGATGCGCACCTTCTTGTTTCGCGTCGTCACTCGAGTCTCCCTCTCGATGGATCATAACACACCCCATCTGTCGCCCAAAAGGGTTCACGGTCACAGTTCATGGTTCAGGGGCCCGGCGAGGGGAGCAAGGCCTGCGGAAAGCGGAAACTGACTCGCGTCTCCGCAGGAGTCCAGAGTCCTTCGGACCGGCTAGGGTCTCGCCACGGCAACAGCGCCTGCAGGCCCCGAGCGACATTGGCGGAAGCGGCGGGGTCCCTCGGCGGGCGACGGCCTGGGAAACCGAGGCGCGATCCGTGCCCGCCTTTCTTGCACGGATCGTGAACACGGAGGGACCCGGGCCGTAAGCCGCCGCTCAGGGTCGCCGCGAGAGCC
>JBOHQS010000228.1:0-3194 GCA_050732295.1 Methylomirabilales bacterium (SeqCode) | reverse complement strand
AGGGGGTGATCGCCTGCGAGACCGCGGACAATGCGGCAGGCACCGGTGCGCTCCTTCCCATGATTACACTCGGGATCCCGACGTCTGCCACGGTGGCCGTGATGTTAGGCGGTCTCCTCATCTGGGGACTTCAGCCGGGCCCGATGCTGGTGAAGGAGCGCCCGGATTTCGTGTGGGGCTTGATTGCCAGCATGTACACGGGTAACCTCATCGCCGTCATCATCGCCATCCTGGGCGTTCCCCTCTTCGCTGCCATCATGCGGATCCCGTACACCCTGCTAATGCCGATCATCATGTGCCTGTGTGTCATCGGGGCCTACGCGGCCAACAATGCGCTCCTCGACGTGGTCTTCATGGGCCTTTTTGGCGCGCTCGGCTACGGCTTCCGGAAGCTGGACTATCCCCTCGCACCCCTGATCTTCGCCCTGATCCTGGGAGACATGACGGAAACCGCCCTCCGGCAGAGCCTTATCATGTCTCAAGGGTCGGTGACGATATTCTTCACCCGTCCCATCACCGCCATCCTCATGGTCGCCTCCGTTCTCTTCCTCGCGATGCCGGGGCTCCACGTGCTCGCCAGACGGTGGCGTGCCGCGGAGCGGCCCCGCCCCCCACTCCAACGCTGACTGAGAGGGCATGCCGATCATCACCATGACCAGAGAAATGGGAAGCCTGGGTACCTTCATCGGAATGGAGGCAGCCCGGCAGCTCGGCTATGAGTTTATCCGACAAGAGATCATCCAGGAGGCGGCCCGGGAGTACCACGCGGCGGAACAAAAGCTGATTGAGGCCATCGAACAGAAGCCGGGGTTCCTGGAGATCATGAGCGAGACCTTCCGACGGCACCAGACCTTTGTCGCCGCTGAGGTCTATGACTTCGCCCTCCGGGATCGCGTGTTGATCGTGGGTCGCTGGTCTACCGTGCTGCTTCGGGGTGTGGGGCACGCCATTCGGGTCCGGGTCTCAGCACCCCTGGAGACACGGGTCCAGCGTGTCATGGAACGGCTTTCCATAGGCAAGGACGAGGCCCTGAGCCTTATCCGACAGAGCGATGAAGGGATCCGGGCTCGATTCCGGCGTGTCTTCGACCAGGAGTGGGACAATCCTCTCCTCTATGATCTGAGCATCAATACGGAAAGGATCTCCCTTGAGGCTGGAGTCGCCCAGCTCAAGGCCCTCGCCAACTCTTCCGAATTCCAACCGACCCGGCAGTCCCTCCAGCATCTTACGGATCTGGCCCTGGCGGCCAAGATCAAGGCCAACTTGAAGGCCGAGCAGGCAACCACCCGATTGAACGTAGAGGTGACGGCCTCGGGTGGAGAGATCCTTCTTCAGGGAACAGTCGATACGAAGGAGGAGCAAGGGGCAGCGGAGCGCCTGGCAAAAGGCGTCCCTGGGGTTCGCCGGGTCGAGAATCAGCTCATCGCAATGAAGGCGCGACGTCCGTAAACTTGTTCCACCCCACTGGCGGGCTATCCGGGTAAAGAAAAATGTTCTCTAGCCCCATTTCGCTGATGTCCCCTACAGGAACCGGATGCCGTACCGAGCACAAATGGAGACTACCTTTTCCATGTCCGGGGGCCCCGACGGTAGTTGCGCCAGCTCTCGGAACATCCTTTCCAGCCCCGGAGGGGACAGCAACACGAGCACCCTCGCCTCGCCTTGGGGGGAACGGGAGTCAAGGGCGAAGGTGCGGAATGGATGTCCCTCCGGCGGCTTACACATCTTCGATGGGAGAGTGGCAAACCCTCGTCGCTATTCATTTGACAATCGGCAGGGTATCGATTATGAGTAAGAGGGTTTGGAGGGGGGGTAACTCCGCCTGAGGGTCGAATGGACCTCGAGTATATCCTTCGTTTCGCTTCGATCACGCTCATCGACATCGTCCTGGCTGGGGACAACGCGCTCATCATCGCGATGGCGGCCAGGACCCTCCCCACCACCCAGCGCCGGATCGCCATCATCAGCGGGGCCGGACTCGCAGTCTTTATCCGGGTCGCCGTCACCTTCGCCGTCGCACAGCTCCTGCTCATCCCCTTTCTGAGTGCCATCGGCGGCCTCTTGGTCGGCTGGATCGCCGTCAAGCTCCTGATCGATCAGAAAGAGGTCGAGGAATCTCACGGGCAGACCGCGAAGAGTTTCTGGCACGCCATCTGGATCATCGCCGTGGCCGACTTCATCATGAGCACCGACAACATGCTTGCCGTCGCCGGGGCCTCAGGAGGGGATTTCGGCCTGATCCTGTTCGGCCTCGGGCTCAGCATTCCCATCATCATGTTCTGCGCCGGCTGGATTGCCCGCCTGATGGATCGCTACCCCGGGCTGGTGTACGTCGGGGCGGGCGTTCTCGGGTGGACCGCGGGACACATGGTCGTCAATGACACGAAGGTCGCCCTGCTCCTGGGCCTGGAGCACTGGGCGATCAGGCGACTCGTTGAGGCCGCCTTCACCCTGGCAGTTATCCTGATCGGAAAATGGATCGCCCAGCGGCGGAGCCGCCGACCCGTGCCGGAGGCAGCCCCACGCCCGAGCCAGCAATCGAGCGCATCTCCCTCCCGGAACCCCTCCCCCGCCGAAAGCCCGAATCCTCGACAGGATCATTGATCTCAGTCCGATCCGAGAACCTGCTGGACAGCGGCGACGACCTGCGGGTGGAGCGTGCCGTTGGTTGCCACCACGCCTCTGTTGCGGCCCAGGGTCCGCCCAAGGGAGAAATCCAGCGGCTGACCCTGGATGTCGCTCACTTCCCCTCCCGCCTCCTTGACGATGATCCAGCCGGCGGCGTGGTCCCAGTTCTTCTCCTCGTAGTCGGCCTGGGTAGGCAGTCGCAGGTAGACCGAGACGTCACCGCGCGCGAGTACCGCGTACTTACACTGGCTATCGATGCGCAGGGGCGGAACCGCCATCCCGACGAGGGATGCGACGCGTGCTGCGTTTCGGTGTGACGAATGGGAGTCTTCGACCGACTCACAGAACGAAGCTGCCGCGGGATCCGTAACCTCTGTCACCGCGATCCTCCGTTCCGTGGGGTCGTCGATCCACTGCATCGTCGTACCGTGACCTTTTTCAGCACTGAACAGGAAACCCTTACGCCCTCCAGGATGGCCAGTATCGAGGGGGAGGTTCGGACAGCCGAGGACCCCGAGGACCACCTCGCCGTCCTCGATCAGCGCCAGCGCGACGGCATACTGGTC
>JBOHQS010000227.1:0-3211 GCA_050732295.1 Methylomirabilales bacterium (SeqCode) | reverse complement strand
TGCGGCACCCAGCGCGGGACACGCTCCTTGTACACGCGATAGGCATCCCCGAAACGTGCCTCCAGGCCCTTTTCCTCAATGGCGACGACGTACCAACACACCACCCCCGCCACGAGGCACAGGTAGAACAGCATTGCCACCGACTCGGCCAACACAGCCTCCCCCAACAGCACCGCAAAGACGCCGAGCATCATCGGGTTCCGGATAACCCGATACGGGCCAGCCAGGACAAATCTCTGCGGGGGGTCCCACGGGGCCGGCGTGCCCTCACCGCGAGTGATCAAGAGTGTGGCCGACCAGATCCCGAGCCAGATGCCGAGACAGATGGGGACAAGACCGAGCCATCGGAGAGGACCAAGAAAGACCGGCCTCGGGTGCCAACCCCACTGCGTGACGAGGAGGGGCAGCAGAACGAGGACCGTGAGGGTGAGGAGCACTGCCAAGAGCAAGGTCCACCGGCGGGAGGGCAGACGCCCATCGACATTCACGGCGACCGGCTCTCCCCACTCCTCTCCTGGCGATCACTCACCGCTGGACCACGACGTTGGTGGTGGTCTTCACGACGGCGGGCAGGGCCTGGATCTTGTCTACCGTATCCCACAGGGCCCCCAGCTCGTCCACCTCGACCATCACGATCACGTCGAACCGTCCGGTGACGACGTCGGCGCGCGTCACGCCGGGCAAGGTCATGATCGCCTCCGCCACCTTGAGATCCCGGGCCTTGTTTGCCTCGATAAAGATATATGCCCGCACCATGTTCGTTCCTCACCCCCGAGGCCTGGTCGGCTTGATCTTGCGCAGCTTCGGCACCACCTTCCAGATCTTCTGCCGGTCCCTCATCCGAAGACTTGGAGGCTTACGCCTCGCCCGCTCCTCGCGCGACATGGCCTCTATCCCTCTCGTCAGCACCGGGACCCAGTCGGCGATGAAGACGTTGAACTCCCGGGGGCTCTTGGTGTGTCGATCCGAGCTGAAAACAAGTGTGCTGCCGTCCGGTCGCGTCACGCCTCACCCCCGGGACCCAGATCAAGATGATCGGGTGGCCGCTGCGGAAGGCGGTAGCGAATGAACGGATATCCGAGGCGACGGTGAACCTCGTCGCTGACCGCAATCCCCTTCTGCACGGCGAGCATGAAGGCCTCCGGGTCCTTCTTTGCAATGGCGCCATCAATCGGTGTCAGATATTCCCGCTCGAAGGCCTCGAGCTCAGCCGCGTATTTGGGCCGCGTGGTTGCAGCAACCCGAAAGAGTCCCCGGAGTTCCTTGAGTTCATGGTGTCCGAGCTCCCAGTTCCCCCCCGTGCAGGCATAGTACATGAGGGAGTACCGATGGGCCACCTCCTCCATCAAACGGGCCATCCCCGGCTGAATGCTGGCCAGCTGATCGAGGGTCAGTTCTCCGTGCTTCGTCCGTCCCACCAGCCTTTCACTCATCTCTCCTCCTGCTGCTCAGCCCCCGCCCGACCGGTGCCCCTCGCTTATTCTTCCGCCCCCGACCGGCATGCATCACACGGGCAGAGCCGACGGAGGAAATCGAAGGAGTAAATCCCGGTGCTATGCCCGTCACTCCACTTGAAGCTCAAAGCATATCGGCCAACGGGTGAGACCTCAAGGATCCGGATCTCCCCCCGGCGGACCACCGGACCGGCGAGAACCTGCAGCCCTCCCTGGGGACTCTTGGCGGTGCGACAGTCGGCACAGGGGCAGACCTTGCGCAGGTCGTCGAAGGGATAGTGGCTCTCATGGCCATCCCGCCAGCGGATGACAAGGAGGCGCCGGGCCTCTTCGAGACGACATTCCGCGGGATCCGTGTTGAACGGCACTCTGGCCCCTCCGCGAGAATCTCACGCCATCGCCTTGCGCTGATCCACGCTCGAACAGGGAATTTCAACGTAGCACCAAATGACCCGCAGGGCAAGATACTGATCTCTCCCTTTGACAGGCACGAATGGACCATGGTAGCATGTGTACTCACAATGAACAGGGCCCATGTGGAGGAGAGGAAGGGCAGCGTGTACGAGGATATTCCCCATTACAACAAGAAGACCAGAAAGAAGAAACGGCCGCGCCTCATGGCGATCGTCAACGACGCCTGCACCGGATGTGAGGCCTGTATCCCCTTCTGCCCGGTGGATTGCATCGATCATGAACCGCCCGCGGATCACACGGGCGCGGTCATTCCCCCTGTCCGGATCCGTTGGCACGAGTGCATCGGCTGCCAGATCTGCGCCCGCGTCTGCGAAGGAATGGCCTGGGACGCCATCGACATGATCTCCATCGACCAGTTCGAGGCAGATTTCGAAATTCGGGTCGGAGACCAGCCGCATCCCCCCGGGGAGGTCCCCCAAGAAGCCGTGGGCGCCGCGATCTCTGACTAGTGCCGTTCCAAATTATTCCCCCGAACACCTGCAAGGAAGCCAGCAATCCTGCTCCTGTCATCGGGCAACTCCGCATTTGGTGAGAAAAATTGGAACGGCACTAGACCTCTCGGATCATCGTCACCTCATCACTCCCCCTCGGTCCTCAGACTGTAGCGGATTGCCCAGTTCAGCTAGAACCCCTCTCGCTCCGTTGGTTCCCTTCCTCGATGCCCCCACAATAGGGACCGACGATCTGTCGCAGGTAGATCAACACCCGATCCAGCATGCCCTGCCCGCTCGTGGTTACACGCGTCCCCAACGGTGGCTCGCCGCCCCGTGCCGCATACATTGAACCATTGCCTTCAGGCGCTCTCTTTTCCCAAAGGGCTTGACGACTGGCCACCGGAGGGGTAGCGTAGGCTGGGATACTGACATCCCGTGATTGTGGAGGGATGATGGTGTCCGAGCCCTCTCCGCCACAGCCGGTCATCTCAGCGCTCGAGCCCTCGGCAGGGGTCGAAGGGGGAACCATCGTCATTGTCGGGGCCGGGTTTCTGAGCGGTAACAGACGGCCCCTGATCTTTGTCGGCGAAACCGAAGTCCGGCCGTCCATCGTCTCCGACACTCGCCTCGTGTTGCCCATCCCCTCCGACATCAGGACCGGCCCCGTTATCCTCGTGATCGATGCACAGCGCCTTAGCAGTCCCTTCACCATCGGAGAAAAAGTGGCTGCCGATCTTCACCCGGTGGCCAATCCGGTGGTGGACCCGGAGGGGGTCATCTACACTACCATCAGCGGCCGCCGTGGCCAGAAGATGGCATCCCCTCTGGTGCGCATCACTCCCGCCGGGG
>JBOHQS010000226.1:0-3215 GCA_050732295.1 Methylomirabilales bacterium (SeqCode) | reverse complement strand
CAGGCCCGAATACAGGGTCGTCGTCTTCCCGCTCCCGGTCGGCCCCGTCACCAGGACCATGCCGTGCGGCGCCAGAATGGCCTTCTCGAATAGCTGGAGCGCCTGGGGGTCAAAGCCCAGCGAACTCATATCCAACTGGAGATTGGCTTTATCCAGGAGACGCATGACCACCTTCTCGCCGAAAATCGTCGGGAGGGTGGAGACGCGGAAGTCGATCTCCTTCTGCCCCATTCGGATCTTGATACGGCCGTCCTGGGGGAGACGCCGCTCGGCGATGTCGAGTTGGGCCATGATCTTGGCGCGCGAGATGATGGCGGCTCGGAGCTTCATCGGAGGCTGCATGGTGTCGTAGAGCACGCCGTCGATGCGGTACCGGACCCGGAAGGATTTCTCGTACGGCTCGATGTGGATGTCCGAGGCCCCCTTCTTGATGGCGTCGCTCAGGATCAGGTTCACCAGCTTGACCACCGGGGCATCCTCGGTCGACCGCTGCAGGTCGCCGACGTCTGGTCCCTCGTCCCCCTCCTCGACCGTCGCCACTTCCCGGTCGTCGTAGCCCTGGAGGATATCTTTCACCAATCCGGCCGAGTCATAGTGCTTGTTAATGGCATTCTTGATCGAGGTCTCGGCCGCGACGACCGGCTCCACCTTGAAGCCGGACAAGAACTTGATGTCGTCGATGGCGAAGATATTGCTGGGATCGGCCATGGCCACCGTCAGGACGCTCCCCTTTCGGTTGATGGGGATGACCATGTGTTTTTGCGCGATCTCGGCCGGGACCAGCTTGATCACGCTCTGGTCAATCTCGAAGTGGGCAAGGTTGATGGAGGGCACACCGTACTGCTTGCTCAGAAAGCTCGTAATATCTTCCTCGGTGAGGAAGCCCAGTTTGACCAGATTGCTCCCCAGCCGCCCTCCGGCCGTCGACTGCTGGGCCAGGGCCTTCTTGAGCTGATCCTCGTTGATCAGCTTAGACTTGACCAACATCTCGCCCAAGCGACTCGACCCTACGGTCATGACACCCTCCACTTCCTTGCACGCACAGCGACAGAGAGGAAGGTCATTATACCGGCCCGATTCGGGAGGCTGTCAAGCCCCCTGCCCCCGGGCCAGGGCCTCCCGCATGATGGGAACCGGGGCCTTCTGCCCCGTCCAGAGCTCAAGGGCCTGCGCCCCTTGATACAGAAGCATGCCGGTACCGTTCAGAACTCGGCACCCCCGAGATCGGGCGGAGGCCAGGAGGGGGGTTTCTGAGGGCCGGTAGATCAGGTCGCAAACGAGTACGCTCTCCGGCAACATCTCATAATCAAATAAAGGCAAGTCCGAGGGCTCCATCCCCACTGGCGTTGTGTTGATCAAGATGTCTATCCGCCTCAATCTATCCGGCTTAAGGTCCTGCAAACCCAATGCCAAAACCTCAAGATTTCCAAACAATCGCCGGAGGTGGCTGACCAAGGATCGAGCCCGGTCCTGACTGCGACTGAAGATGGCGAGCTCTGCCGCCTCGGCCCGCGCCAGGGCATACGCCACGGCCTTGGCTCCCCCCCCCGCCCCGATGAGACCCACCCGCTTTCCCCTCGGCTCCTCCCCGGCCTCCTCCCGGAGAGAGGTGACAAACCCCTCGCCATCCGTATTGTGCCCGACAAGGATCCTTCCCCGAGGAACAATGGTATTCACCGCCCCGATGTGAAGCGCCTCCGGGCTCAGCTCATTGAGCGCCGCAAAGGTTGCCTCTTTGTGCGGAATGGTGACGTTCGCCCCACCGAAATTCTCGATCTCGCGTAACGCGTCGAGGGCCTTCAGGAAGACCTCGGGGCGGACCGCCCACGGGATATAGACCCAGTCGAGGCCCAGGGCGGCAAAGGCGGCGTTGTGCATGCGGGGGGAGGCGCTGTGAGCCACCGGATACCCCAACAAGACACAGACCGTACTTTTGCCCGTCACGGACATAGAAGCAATGGAGAGGGGATGAGACAGCCAGTCGGTCAACCGTGACCCCGGGACTCGTCCAGGAGACCTTGAGCGATGGCCCCTTCCAATCGCTCGCGGATCTCATCCAGCCGACCCTGATCGCGCACCTTGCCCCCGTCCCGCTCGGTGACGTAGAAGACATCCACGACCTGTTCAACCTCGGTGGTGATCTTGGCCAGGCTGAGATCGAGACCCAGGTCCAGGAGGACCCTGGAGATGATGTAGAGCAGGCCCAAGCGGTCGTGGGTCCGCACGTCGATCACCGTGTGCGTCTCGGACACGTAGTTGTCGAACTCCACCCGGGTAAGGGGAGGGGTTCCACCTTTCCGGGCGGGCCGGCTCAAGATCTCGCGCTGCCTGTTCAGGATGAGCTGGCCCACATCCGCCTGACCGGCGAGCACGCGGCCGAGGTCGGTCTGAAAGTTCCGCCAGACCGCCGCATCAGTGATGGCCGCCCCCGTGCCGTCGTCCACCTGGAACGTCCGCAGCACCAGTCCATCCCGACGGGTAAAGATCTGGGCCCCCAGGATATTCATCCGGTTCGCCGTGAGGGTCCCGACAATCTGGGCAAAACGCCCCGGCCGACCGAACGCGCAGACGGTCACCTCGGAGTGGCCCACGAGGGGGTACGGGGTCCATTGCAGTGCCGCCTCTTCACCCTCTGCGATCCGCTCGACCATGCGCAGGTGGACGGCGACCTTCGCCGCGGGAACGCCCAGCAGATAGCGGACAGGAACCTGCTCGAGATGGGTCTCGATGACCGGCAGGGGGAATTCCTCGCGCAGCTCTTGCGAGAGGCGCTCCTTGATCTCGGCCGCCTTGGCCAGCTCGTCCACCCCCTCGGGAATGCCGCGGGTGAGGAGGGTGTGCGTCCGGATGTAGAGTTCCCAGAGGAGGGTGCCCTTCCACTCGGTCCATACCTCGGGGGCCACGGCCCGGATGTCCAGGTAGGTGAGGAGGTAGAGCATCTTGAGCCGTTCGATGTCCCGGACCGTTCGGGCAAACTCGACGAGCATCGCCTCGTCATCCAGGTCGCGGCGCTGGGAGATATGGGCCATGGCGAGGTGATGCTCGACCAGGAAGCGGACCTCGGCGACGTCGGCGTCGGGGAGGCCCATCCGGGTCAGGATCCGCTGGGTCATCTCCGCCCCCCGCGCCTCATGCCCCCGCCCCTCGCCTTTCCCAATGTCGTGGAAGAGAACGCCCAGCTTCAGGAGCTCCGGGCGCTTCATCTCGGCAACGAT
>JBOHQS010000225.1:0-3234 GCA_050732295.1 Methylomirabilales bacterium (SeqCode) | reverse complement strand
TTTGCCTTCCACATCGACAGCCCCATCCTGGATACGAACGTCAAGCGCCTCCTCTCCCGGGTCTTTATCCAGCGCACCTCTCCTACACCGGCGCACAGCGAGCGGCGCCTCTGGCGGCTCAGTGCCAGTGTGATCCCGAAGGGAAAGGGCTGGACCTTCAACCAGGCGCTCATGGATTTTGGAGCGTTGGTGTGCACCGCGAAGAATCCTCGGTGTGACGCGTGTTGTTTCACCGACATCTGTCACGCGTACGCCAGATGGACGCTCCGGGGAGTCGAGCGATGAGGATGAGGATCGCAAGAGGCGAGGAGGCGCGCGGCTAACCATGCTCCGGGCGGTCATCTTCGACTTCGACGGCGTGATCGTCGATACGGAGCGATTTCATTTCCAGGCGCTCAAGCGCGTCCTCGCCGAGGAGGGAATCCCCCTCACGTGGGAGGAGTATACCCAGGCCTATCTGGCGATGGATGACAAAAACTGCTTTCGCACTGCCCTCGCTCGTCACGGGCAGGCGATCGCGCCGGGCATTGTGGATGGGCTCAGCGAACGGAAGGCACACTATTTCTTTGGCACGTTGTCCGATACGGTTGCCCTGTTCCCTGGGGTGGAAGGCCTCATCCGAGAGGCCGCGGAAAAGGTCCCCCTGGCCATCGCCTCGGGGGCCCTCCGCGAGGAGATCGAGTTTCTCCTCGGGAAGGTGGGCCTCCGGGAGTTCTTCCCCGTGGTGGTCGCCGCGGAGGATGTCGTCCGGGGAAAGCCCGATCCCGAGGCCTATATCGCCGCCCTGGGCCGGTTGAATCGGTTGATCTCTGGCAGGCCCGTGAGGCCCTCCGAGTGCCTGGTGGTCGAGGACTCTCGTCATGGGGTGGCCGCCGCCACCTCCGCGGGGATGCGGTGTCTCGCCGTCGCAAATTCTTACCCGCCAGAGGAGCTCACCGCCGCCCATCTTGTTTTGAAGAGCCTGGAGCAGGTCGACCTGCAACAGATTATCGAGGCCCTCTTTGTGCGATGACGGTTCGCATGCGGGAAGAGCGGGAAGTGGAGACTTGGCAGATCCGCAACCGGTTCGGCGGCATCGTTGCCCGGCCCGACGAGCAGATCAACCTGGCGGAGGCGGCGCTGCTGATTGCCGCCGAGGAATACCCCCATCTCGACATCGGCGGCTATCTGGATCGCATTCGTCGCATTGCTCAGCGAATCAAGGATCGGGTGGGTCTCGAGCTCGAGCCGGTCAGATTGATCCAAGAACTCAACCGCTCTCTCTTCGATGAGGAGGGGTTTCGAGGGAATGCCGAAGACTACTACGACCCAAAGAACAGCTTCCTCAACGAGGTGATCGATCGCCGGAAGGGAATCCCCATCACCCTCTCCATCCTGTACATGGAGATCGCCTGGCGCCTCGATCTGCCTCTGGTCGGAGTGGGGCTGCCGGGGCACTTTATCGTCAAGTACGAGGCCGCGGAGAGGGAGATTCTCGTTGATCCATTTCATCAGGGAGCGCTCCTCTCCGGAGAGGACTGCCAGCGCACCCTGGACCGAATCTACGATGGCAAGGTGGCCTTCCATCGAGACCTACTCACGCGAACCCCCAAGAGACTGATCCTCGCCAGGATGTTGAACAACCTCAAGGGCATCTACCTTCAAGTCAGGGATCTGCCCCGGGCACTCGGCGTCGCAGAGCGACTGGTGCTCATCGACCCTGACTCCCCGACCCTCCTCAGGGATCGAGGCCTGATCTATGGCGAGATGAACAAGTTCGCTCAGGCCGTTGCCGACCTCCGACGCTACCTAGAGGCTGCCCCGCACGCAGAAGACCGAGAGGCTATTACCGAACATCTCCGCCAGCTCCAGATCCGTCAGGCCTCGCACAACTGAACTCGATGACCGACGACCGATGACCGATGTCGCTAAGGGCGAGGAGGGGGTTCCTTCCGAGGCAGGCGACATCTGGCTTGCGTCTGGCCGGGGTCCCGCCGCCGAAGCGCAGCGGAGGCGGGGGTGGCCCGCACCGGCGAAATACAATGCCCAAGCGTGCGTAACGTTGCCTCTCCGCATGAAGTCGTCGGAGAATAATGGCGCCTCCGAGGAAGGTCCCTCCGAGCCCTTAGTCTCCGGGTGGGAATGTTGTTGACCCTTGGGCAGATCTTCACTAGCATATGGGCCCGTCCATCAACGAAGCCGGATTGCGCGTCATAGAGGCGCAGATCACTCTCCCTGAGGAATCCTGAGTCTTGGGAGGCCGTGGTATGGATGCACGAGCCTTGAGCGAGGTGGCGGCGGCGTTTGGGGGCGATGCGGCACAGGCCGAGGCAGCAGTGGCCGACCGCTGGCAGGCCCTGAAGACCGTCGATCCCACGGCGACCCGCGAGGCAGCGATAGAGCAGCTCGCGTGGGAATTCGCCTCCCGAACGATCGAACACGTCTTTCCGGGGGATAACTGGTACTTCATGGTGAAGGCGGCCCAGTCGGCCGCACACATCCTCCTCCTGGACCTTGAAGATGCGGTCGCCACGACCCGCAAGCACGTCGCCCGCACCGTTCTCATCCTCTTGATCCGAGCGCTCCGGGGCCAGGTCATAACGGCAGAGGAGCTGGAGTTCCTCAAGACCCATGCGCTGCCGGCGGGCAAGGCAGAGCAGCTCGAGCAGCAGTTTGTCCGGACGGCGCAGGGGTTCACGATCAAACCGGAGAACCGGTTCCCCGAACGACAGATGATTCTGGTCCGGCCCAATAATCTCCGGACCAAGTGGGCAGCGGGGGACTACTTTCAGGTGATCCGAGAAATCGGGGACCTCATCGCGGGGATTTACCTGCCCAAGGTCGAGGGGCCGGAGGATGTCCGGGTCGCGGTCCAGATCCTCCGGGCGCTCCAGCAGGAGCGAGGGTGGGTCACGGGGAGACACAAAGTCTTTGTGTTGACCGAGCTGCCTGGAGCGATTCTTCAGGCGCAGGAGATCCTGGCGGTGGCCCCCGAGGTCGAGGAGGCCAACCTGGGCGTTGTGGACTACACGGCGGCCACGGGGGGCCGCAGCATCGTCCAGCAAGAGCAGTACACCTACATGCGCTACCCGCTGCTCAAAGTAGTGGAGGCCGCCCGGGCGACCGGGAAAGCGGCAGGAACAGGGATAACGGTGAAGTTGAACGCGGATGACACCGAAGTGGACACCGTTCGGGCCATCGCGCTCGGGATCCACCGCAAGTGGAGTGTGCACCCCGCGCATATCGAAGGGATCG
>JBOHQS010000224.1:0-3249 GCA_050732295.1 Methylomirabilales bacterium (SeqCode) | reverse complement strand
GCGCATCAAGCCAACTCAACATCTACCCAGCTGCTCGGGCCATGGGGCGGTTGATCAAACGCCAGGTTAGTTCAAGACCCTATGTCCGCGATTTCTCATGCAATCGTTGAACGCGCGCTTGTATGCGGCGTCTGAGCTCGAGGCCGCGCTCGCGCCCGTTCCAATTCCCCCCGCCGCCGCGCCTACGGCTGCCCCGGTGCCGGCGCGGCCGAAAACCGCGCCGATCGCGGCCCCGGCCGCGGCACCCACCAGGCCGCCGAGGAGTGCGCTCTTGCCCGCCTCCGCGGGAGCAGATCCTGCAGCGCGCTGCGCTAAGGCTTGGCATTCGGCCGTGTCGCGCGAGACATACTGCGCTCGCGTGTCGCCATAGGTATCGACCGTCGGCGTCCAACCTGACTGCGCGGCACATCCGGCCAACACCGCTACGAGCGATAATCCAATGAGGGTATAGAAAGCGCGCATGTTCTCCTCCCTATTAGGATCTGTTCGGTTCAGGTCATTTAGCATAGCTTAACCAGGCGGCTGTCGCCAGCGCTGCTGTCTATACCTGGGCGCCGTCGCGGGCATGGGTCATTTGGCCCACCAGCAGCTCGAGCCAGCGGACGATCCTCAGTTACCGGAAGCTCTACGCTATGTCGCCGTACGGGGACCGGTTAGGCCACGGTAAATTTGTTCTCCGTCGGCCCAGTCAAGCATAGGTAGGCGCGCAAGCGTTTTTCGTCATCCGCAGGTAGTCGAAGACCAATCGTACGTTCAGGGTGAGTTCTCGCATCTTCTGCGCGACGCTGGAGACGCCTTTGGACTTGATGACACCGATGGCGAAGCGTCGCAAGCGGGTGATGTTTTCGGGGCCGTGGCCGGTGCGTATGCGGCAACGGTCTTCGTCGTAGTTCCAATCGAGGATGTAGTGGCAGCTATTCTCGATCGACCAATGCCCTCGATTCACCTGAAGGACACATTGGGCATCGGCCTGTTCGGGGGGTCGGCTGGTGATGCCGTAGGCGATTTCATGGGAGTGTTTCCCGGTCTTTTTGTCGATCGCTTCCCGTTTGATGACGAAGGCTTGTCCGACGTGGGGGAAGTCGAGGTAGCCGTTGAGCGCGGCGGTGGTCCAGATCGTTCGGGTTTCGATCCGCCCATGCTCGGGAGGGGTGTGCTCGATGAACTGCGGTTCGTTTCGGTCCTGGAAGAAGCGGGCGATATCGTGAAGCAGTGTTGGCTGGTTGCCTTTGACGGTGAAGTGGTAGTGCGCTTGTCGGTCCTCGACCAGGTAGCGGGCGAACTCGCGTTGAGTTAAGAGCGCATCGGCGCTGATGACCTTACCCTCTATGAGGATGGCATCGAGCAACGGGATAGCCATCTTGATCTCATTGGTCTGCTTGGCTTCTTCGGAGGCGCCCTTTATGGGCAGGGTGCCGACTTTTTTTGGGTGTAACAGGTCTTGGTCTGATGGCCGACTACGCCCATGATGTGGGCTTGATGCCCCTGTGCGTTGATGGCGTTGCACATCGTCTTGCCATCGATGGCGAGGCTCTCGTCGGCTTGTCCATAGATTTCATTCCAGCGTTGCAGGGCGCGGTCGAGATGGAGCGGATCGACGCGGATGAGACAATCGCGGATTATCGATTCGCTCGGCACGCGGTAGCGCCCCCTTTTACCGCGGCAGCGGAACCGCTCCCGTGCCTTGGGGCTGAGGCTTTGGGCCCAGTCCGAGATCGCCTTGTACCCGCGCATGCCACAGAGGATGGCGCCAGCGGCGATGCTGAGGACCACGGGCAAGGGGTGGCGTCGCCCCTGAGTGCGGCGCGGATCGGGGATGTCGGCAAAGAACTCGGGTAAGGTTCGCAGCTGCTCGGCGCTCAGCATGATCTTGGGTACTCCGCTACGATAGGGGGTGTCGAGGAAGGGTCGCGAGAGCACGCGCCGGGCATCGGCCTGCAAGGGTTTGACGAACACCCGCTTGGGTGACTGGGCGCTCGGGCTGTAGCCACCCCGGGTGCGGCGAAACCCTCTCGTCTCGCCCAAACATAACCAGTTCGCCGCTTGGTAGACGGTGCCCTGGAAGCGTTCGGGGTCGACGAAGGTCTCCAGCAACACGAGCGGATGACCGAAGCGACGCACCCAATCGCTCCCGAGCCGTCTCTGGCACAGCGACAGGGTCTTAGAGCCCAGATTCGGAAGATGCCACTGCGGCAGGATCAGGAAGCGGCTGTTGTTGGCCACCAGATTCAGGCGGTCATACTGATGGCGGAAATCCCAACCAATCCACCGATCCCGCACCGCGCATTTCCAAGCGGCGGCGGAGAAGCTCAGCAACGCCACCCACTCCTCACCCCAGGTGGCGACATACCACAGGGTTTCGCCGATCTTGGGCAGGGAACCGAGGTAATGATGCGTTTGCATCAATGCCTGATAATGGCACTCTTCGCCGCGCTGAACGGGCCGAACGCAGAGTTCTTCGAGGGTCAAGACAATTCCCGGACGTCGTGTAACGGAAGGTCGTTATACGTCATTCGGGGCCGAATGTCCAGGATCGCCTATAGCTCTTTAACTGATTTGAGGTTTCTGGCTAGGACACATTCACCCTGGTGCGCATGGTTACTTCGGTTGTCTAACCGGACCAAAGAGGCTACATTGGCGCGATAACGCAAGGGAGCCAGTTGGCGTGCAGCTTATCATCGCGGTTATCAAACCTTTCAAACTCGATGACGTCCGTGAAGCGTTATCGAGAATCGGTGTTCAGGGCATGACGGTGACCGAGGTCAGGGGATTCGGCCGGCAGAAAGGCCATACCGAGCTTTACCGGGGCGCCGAATACGTCGTGGACTTTCTACCCAAGATAAAGATCGAAGTGGCCGTGAGCGACGATCAGGCGGACCGAGTCGTCGAAGCCATCAGCGGAACGGCCAGAACCGGCAAGATCGGTGACGGTAAAATCTTCGTCGTTAATCTGCGCGAAGCGGTCCGTATCCGAACCGGTGAGTCTGGGGTGGACGCCTTGTAGCCCGGCTGCCGGGCCCCGCCAATACACACGCATGGCACGCCTGGTCGCCTCGAATTGGATCAGCCTGGATATGTCCTCAGTTACCGTTCACGAGGCTTGCGATGATCCGTATCAGCTCTGCGGGCTCGACGGGCTTCGCCAGGTGCGTCTGGAAGCCCGCGCGTAGCGCGCGTACCCGGTCCTTGGGCTGCGCATAGGCCGTGAGCGCGATCGCCGGTACCTGGGCGGACAGCGGGATCCGGTGC
>JBOHQS010000223.1:0-3293 GCA_050732295.1 Methylomirabilales bacterium (SeqCode) | reverse complement strand
CTGGAGGGCCGAGTGTCGGGCCAGGGTCAGGCTCGACCCGTTTTTGGCGCAGGTCGAGGTCCGAGAATCTCGCGAGGTCTTTTCCCGCTATATGCGCACCGCCTGTGAAGAGATGGGAATCCCATGGAGCGAGAGGGCGGGGCGAATCCTGGAGCGGCTCAGCGAGATCAACCGACGCGAGAGCCTCTGGCGGGGAGGGGCGATGCCAGGGGCCCGCGAGGTCCTGGCCGGGCTGAAGGGGAAGGGCTACGTCGTGGGGGTCATCTCGAACTCCGATGGCCGGCTCGAGACCCTGGTCAGGGAGGCGGGCCTGGCAGGCTCACTCGATGTGATCATCGATTCGCGGGTCGTCGGCGTCGAAAAGCCTGATCCGCGCATCTTTCACTTGGCGCTGGAGCGAACCGGTGTCGCACCCCACGAAGCGATCTACGTGGGAGATTTTTACAGCCTTGATGTGGTGGGGGCGCGCGGCGCAGGGCTTGAGGCTATCCTCCTTGATCCGCTCTGCGCGTGGCCCCAGCTCGACTGCATGAAGGTCCAGGACCTCTTCGAAGTCCCCGGTCTCGTACTCCCCAATGACGGGAGGAGTGCCCCTCCCGGGGATCGTTTGACACTCGCCTGACCAGTCCCGTATAGTCTGGCCGCAGAGATGAAGAGAAGATCCGCTCCCCGGGCGCGGCGAGAGGCGCTCTGGGAGCAGCATGGGGGATGGGGGATGGAGAGACGGGTGGCCTTGATCACGGGGGGGGCTCGTGGGATCGGGCGGGCCATCGCCACTGCCCTGGCAGCATCCGGTTGGTCCGTCGCCATCTGTTATCGGTCCAGCCAGTCCGATGCCCAAGAGACCGTCGAGGCGATCCAGAAGGAGGGGGCTGAGGGGCTGGCGGTCAAGGCCGACGTCTCTCACCCCGAAGCCGCCTCGGACCTGGTCCGTCAGGTGGAGAGGTCCTGGGGACGGATTGATGCCGTCATCAACTGCGCAGGACCCTATCACCGGGTCCCCCTGCTGGAGGAGACCCTCGAAGGCTGGCACGCGATGTTCAACAACAATCTGCATCCGATCTTTTATCTCAGCCGCCTTGTGGCCCCCGGCATGATCGAGCGAAGGTGGGGGCGCATCATCACCTTCAGCATGGCGAACGCCGATCAGCTCGTCGCGCAACCGCAGATCACCGCCCACTACATCGCGAAGGCGGGGGTGCTGATCCTCACCCGGACGCTGGCCCGGATCCTGGCTCCCCATGGGATCACCGTCAATGCCATCTCGCCGGGCTTCGTCGCCTCGGGGAGCGCTCCGGCAGAGGAGCTCAAGGCGATGGAGAAGAAGATCCCCGCCGGGTACGTGGGGACGGTGGATGATGCCGCGGCGGTCACGAGCTTTCTCCTCTCGGACGAGGCCCGGTACGTCAACGGGGCCAATATCCATCTGAGTGGGGCCTGGGGGATCTGATGAGCCAGAAAAATAGAGACGCGGTTTTAGAAATTTGCTATGCTATAATAGCCATGGATCAGGTCGAAAAGCGCCAGGACCCCCGGCTTCTACTGCGGATGCCGGTTCGTTGCGAGGGGCCGGCCGTCCCCTCTTACCGCACGCTGGGCTTCACCAGGAATGTCAGCAGGAGTGGGCTGCTGCTGGAGGCCCCGCAGGCTATGGCCCGGGGTGGCACAACGCACCTCCGTCTGCTCACCGGGACTCGGATCGCTCACGCCGAGGCGGTGGTGGTCTGGACGTCCGAGGCTTCCCCTGGCCGAATGGGTTTCCGGTTTGCCAAGATGAGCCGGACCGATGCCTGTGCCTGGGAAGAGCTGCTGGCCTTCCAGGGAGGCCCCACCCCCCGGTCTTCGCTGCGTATTCCGATCGATCTTGAGGTGACCTGTCACGTCCCCCCCGGCACGCGCCTTCAGGGCAGGGTCGAGAATCTGAGCGATGGGGGCCTGTTGGTGGTCCTTCCTCAGGCGGTTCCGCTTAGGACTCGTGTCAGTGTGGCCGGGCCCGCCTGGCTTGTCCTTCCGCCGGTGGAGGCGGAGGTGGTGTGGACCCGAGACAGCTTGCAGAAGGAGGGCGCACTCCACGGTCTGCGCGTCCTCGCGGACGAGACGGGGAAAGAGCTCTTCACCATCGGCGCCATCCTCCGGAGCTTCTTCGGCTAGTGCCGTTCCAACTATTCGCGCCCATCCGGAGAAAGCGATGCGCTATACCTGCGTGCTACTGAGCCAAGCTGGGCCAACAGGACAAGACAATGTACACGGGCAGCGCTGACACCTCCCGGGCTGAATAGCTTGCGTCCGCGACAGAGCCCTGGGCGGCGTGATGCCGGGCCGTTTTCTTTTGAGGGCCGGAGGGGGTACCGTGGACGAGGACCATGAAAAGACTGTATCGGTCACGAAACGACAAGAAGATCGCAGGGATCTGTGGCGGCCTGGGTGAAATGTTCTCGATCGATTCTACGCTGATCAGGCTCGCCGTGGTCTTCCTCGGATTGGTCACGGCTGTCTTTCCTGTCTTCGTCGCATATATCGTCGGATGGATCATTATTCCGATCGCCCCCCTCCAGGCAGAGACGAGTGGCAGGAGCGTGGAGTGACAGCGGATGATCATCCGGGCCGACGACCGTGGGCTGACACTTATCCGTCAGACAGAGCACGCCCGCCTCTGCGGGGAGATGGCCCGGTCATGGGGCAATGAGCATTTCGAACCCGTAGAGCCCCTGGATCAGGTCGCCTGGGCTGCCGCCGAGCACGACAACGGCTGGGCCGAGTGGGAGGAGGCACCGAGGCTCAACCCGAAGACGCGCCGGCCGTACACCTATACCGACATCCCCATCGACCAGCACCAGGACATCTACCGCCGGGGCATCGGCCGGGCCATCGCCCACGACCGCTATGCCGGCCTCCTGGTGAGCCTTCACGGCTCGTTGCTCTATCGCCGATTCCGGTCGGGTCAGCCGGGTGCCCAGGACTTCCTGGAGGAGCAGCGCGGCGTACAGCGCCGGTTGATGGATGAGATGCGCACCGATCCGGCACTCCGGAGCTTCTGCGAGGAGCCGCGCCTCGGCACGAACCGGGACCTCGTCTTTGGGTGGGACACCCTCTCTCTCTTTCTCTGTCACGACGCCGCGTGGATAGACTACCTCGAGCTGCCCGCCGACTACCACGGGCGTCGGGTCCGAGTGGCCGTCGCGCCCCGGAGGCAAGGATGGATCCTGGACCCCTACCCGTTTCGGACAACCCCGCTCGTGCTGTCGGCTGCGGCGTTCCGCATGGAGCGGACGCACTTCGCCAGCAAGTCGGAG
>JBOHQS010000222.1:0-3345 GCA_050732295.1 Methylomirabilales bacterium (SeqCode) | reverse complement strand
CGGCGGCGACCTCTGGATTATGCAGGGCCACCGCCGAAGAGCGAACCACCACATCGGCGCCCTGCACGTTCCCCGGCGCATGCCCGATGAACACCCGGATCCCCAGGCTCTCGAGACGCCGAGTCACGTCCGACGCCTTCAGATCGGATCCGGTGACGAGATACTCCATGTTGTGGAGCACCTCTGCAATCCCGCTCATCCCGGCGCCGCCGATTCCGACGAAATGAATATGCCGGTACCGCTTCACCATCGGTCAATCCCCCCTCCGGCGACCCCACCGCTGCTCCGCGATGTATCTCGCCGTCCGCTCGCCGCCTCGCTCCCCCGCCAGCTGACAGACCAGATCGGCCAGATGGGAGGCCGCATCCGGCCGCCCCAAACTGTGTGCCGCCTGGCCCATCGCGGTGAGGGTCCCGGAGTCGTCGAGCAACTCATACAGCTCCACTGCGAGCCGATGACCGGTGAGATCCCGGTCGAGGATCATCCGTCCCCCGCCGATCCTCACCACCTCCTCCGCGTTTTCCCGCTGATGATCATTGGCGGCGAAGGGATAGGGGATGAGGAGGGCCGGCTTTCCGAGCGCGGTGAGCTCCGCGATCGTGGTTGCCCCGGCCCGGCACACCACCAGGTCCGCCGCCGCGTAGGCCGAGGCCATGTCCTGGACAAAGGGGAGGACCCGCGCCTCGCCCTTCCAGGTCTGGTAGGCCTCCTCCACTTCGCCCCGGTCCCGCTCCCCCGTCGCATGGATGATCTGGATCCGATCCCGTAATCGACGCAGATGCGGAACAGCCTCGACCACGGCCCGATTGATCCGGTACGCGCCCTGACTTCCGCCGAAGATCAGCACGGTCTTCCTGGTGGGGTCCAACTGGAAGGCCTCGAGCCCCTTGCGCCGGTCCCCCTCCAGGATCTCCCGGCGGATCGGATTCCCCGTCACCACCACCTCGCGTCCGAACAACGGACCGGTCGCCTCCAGGCTCACCGCGACCACGTCTGCGACCCGCGCGAGGACCCTGTTGGTCAGTCCCGGGGAGCGATTCTGTTCGTGGATGAGGAGGGGGATCCGCCTGAGGACCGCCGCCATACCGACCGGCCCGGCCGCATAGCCGCCCACCCCGACCACCGCGCGAGGTCGATGACGCCCGAGGAGCCGCAGGGCATGGATCAGGGCCTGAGGGAGGAGGACCAGCGATCTGGCCTGCGCCCCGACCCTCATCCCCTGGAGTCCCTCGACGCGGATCGTCTCCAGGGAAAACCCCTCTGCCGGGAAGGCGGCCGCCTCCAGGCCGCGGGCCGTTCCAACCATCAGGGCCTCGACATCCCTGGCCCGGAGCTCGCGGGCCAGGGCGAGCGCCGGAAAGACATGGCCCCCGGTTCCCCCGCCTGCCAGCACCACCTTCACGGCGTTCCTCCTCGCAGACGGAAATAGCCGGAATAGGCCGGAGAACGGCGGGAGATGCTCAACAGGATGCCCACCCCGAAGAGGGTCATCACTAACGAGGTGCCGCCGAAGCTCAGAAAGGGAAGAGGAAGACCGGTGATCGGTAGGAGACCGACGACCATCCCCACATTCACCACCGCCTGCGTCACGATGAGACAAGTGATCCCCAGGGCCAGATAGCACCCGAAGGGATCAGAGGCGTGAAGCGCGATCCGGATTCCCCGCCACAGAAAAAAGGCAAAGAGGCCCAGGACCCCTATGGCGCCGGCAAATCCCAACTCTTCGCCGACGATGGCGAAGATAAAGTCGGTATGAGGCTCGGGCAGATAGAAGAGCTTTTGCATCCCATCGCCCAGCCCGGTCCCAAGCGAGCCCCCCCGCCCCAAGGCGATCTGGGACTGGTTCAACTGGTAGAGAAACCGCGGAGAGACCTGAGAGGGGTCCACCATCGCCAGGACCCTCGCCCGGACGTGGGGGACCTGCAGCAGGAGCAGACCACCCAGGGGCAGAAAACCCAGGCCGGTGAGCGCCAGGTGCGATACCTTGGCCCGCGCGACAAAGAGGAGGGCCCCCACCGTGGCGAGGATGACCAGGGCGGTCCCGTAGTTGGGTTGAAGCGCAATGAGGAGAGCGACGACCATGGCGAGAATCATGGGGGGCAAGAGCCCGTCCGTGAACTCTCGCACCCGCTCTCCCTTTCGCGCCAGGAGCCTGCTGAGGTATAGGAGCAGCCCGAACTTGGCGAGCTCGGCCGGCTGAAATGACAGGCTGGAAAACCGAAGCCACCGTCGGGCGCCGTTCACCCGTGTCCCCACCGCCGGGATCAGGACGATGATCAACAAGAGGACCGAGATCACATAGAGGAGGGGGGCCCACCGCTGAAGCTGGCGGTAGTCCTGTCCCAGCACCCAGATGAGGGCCGTGAGTCCGACCACGGCCCAGACGACCTGCCGCTTCAGAAAGAAGGAGGGATCCCCGAATTGCTCCTGGGCCCGAATGGCGCTGGCACTGTAGACCATAAGAATCCCCAGGCCTACCAGGATCAGGGTGATGGTAAAGAGAACCTTATCGTACTCCCCCCGCATCCTCGCTCGACCCCCGATCGGTCAGCCGCCGCACCGCCGCCTTGAAGATCCGTCCTCGCTCTTCAAAATCCTGGAACATGTCGAAGCTGGCACAGGCCGGAGAGAGGAGCACCACATCCCCAGGAGCCGCATCCCCGGCTGCAACCTCGACCGCCTCCTCGAGGCTCGCGACTGCCTTGGTGGGACAGACGCCGGAGAGCATCGCCGTGAGCTTCTCCCGCGCCCGGCCGATGAGAATGGCCGTCTTGACCCGCTCCTTGACTAGGGGGATCAGGGGCCTGAAGTCGGCCCCCTTGTCCAGCCCACCCGCGATCAGGATCACCGTTCCCGCCGGAAACCCCTCGAGGGATTTCACGGTGGCCCCCACGTTCGTCCCCTTGGAGTCGTTGAAGTACCGGACCCCGGCGATCTCCGCCACCAACTCGAGGCGGTGCTCGAGCCCCGGAAAACTCGCGAGGGCCTCGCGCATGGAGTGCAAGGGAACCCCCACGCACCCGGCGGCGGCGATGGCCGCCAGGGCGTTCTCGGTGTTGTGGGACCCCTGGATCTCCAGGGTGTCCCGCCGGCAAACGGCCTCCTCTTTGCCGCCCAGGCGGAGCCAGAACGTCCCCTCCTTGAGAAACGCCCCCTCGCTCACCGGCTGCCGTTGGCTGAAGAAGATCTTTTTTGCCCGGCATCGGGAGGCCGCGTCGAGCGTCAAGGAATCGTCGGCGTTCAGAACCGCCGTGTCATCAGGCTGCTGATTCAAGAAGATGCGCGCCTTCGCCTTGAGGTATGCGGCGAAATCCGCGTACCGGTCCAGATGATCCGGGGTGACAT
>JBOHQS010000221.1:0-3345 GCA_050732295.1 Methylomirabilales bacterium (SeqCode) | reverse complement strand
CAACAAGGATGGCTTCGCCTATGGAACAGTGGGGGCCCTCATGATCTTCAAGAGGCCACAGGCCGAGGGGAGGTAGGGCAAGGGATGCGTCAGGACGATCGGCAGGGGGCCCCAGGGCAGGGACAACCGAGCCTTCCCGCGCTCCTGGCAGAGTTGGACAGATGTAAAGCGGGGGGAGATGCTCCAGGGACCGGCTGGGCCTTGGCCAAGATCGGGACCGTCTACCAGACGCAGGGAAAGCATCGGCAGGCGCTCGCGGTCTTTCAGGAAAGCCTCACGGTCTTTGAGGAACTGGCGGACACATCGGGGGAGGCCTCTGTCGCTGCGTTGATGGGCCATCTCTCGTATCAGCAAGGCGCCTGGGATCAGGCGTTGGAGTCCCTGGACCGCGCCCGGCGTCTGCAGCAGGAGCTTGGCGATCGGCCCGGGCTCGCCGCGACCCTCGGAAAGATGGGGAACGCCTATGAGGGGAAGGGGGAATGGGAGGAAGCGCTGCAGCACTACCGCGAGAGTATGCGGATCAAAGAGGAGCTCGGCGACAGGGTGGGCCTCGGCCTGACCTGGAACAATATCGGCACGCTGCGGGCCAAGATGGAGGGATGGGAGGAGGCCCTCGAGGCGTACGGGCAGGGTCGGCTCATCCAGGAAGGGACCGGAGATACTCGCGGGCTCTCGATCACCCTGGCCAACATCGGCCGCGTGCATCATCAAAGGGGGGAGTGGCAGCAGGCCGCCGAATACTACGAAAAGAGCTATGCCCTCCACGAGGCGTTGGGGGATGCCCTGGGGTGTGCCGGGATTCTCAACAGCCTTGGTCTTGCCCGCAAGGAGATGGGGGATCTCGACGGAGCACAGGAGACGTACCAACGTGGCATCCAGATCCTGCGGGAACGGGATGACCTCCTCCGCGTCACGGTTCTCATGCATAATCTTGCGATCGTCCACGAGGAGAAGGGAGAGTATCGGAAGGCGCTCAGCCTCCTGGAAGAGGTCATCTCGCTCGACAAGCGGATGGGGAATCCCGATCTGAAACGCGACATGCTCACCTTCCGCCGCATCCGCCGGCAGATGTCCATGGAGCGGGACGTGCAGGTGGAGCGGAGGGAGCTCGCAGAAGGATGAGGCTGTGGGAGATCACAGGCCAGGGGATCCTCAAAGCTGAGGTTCGTGTGAAGGGGCCGGGCGCCTGGGTGATCTGTGAGGAGCACCTAAGCCGTGGCGACCGTGGCGGTGCCAGAGAACCGGGGAGGATCCTCCGTGCTTCCTAGGTACCGGTTGACCTCTCGGGAAAAGGCCCACGTCACCTCTGCCCTGCGGGACCTCCTGGAGTTTCGCGAAGAGGTCCTCTTCGCCTATCTTCACGGTTCCTTCGTCAACGGGAGCCGATTCCGGGACATCGACGTCGCGGTGTACCTGGACCACGGCCGCTGGACGCGGCGGGCCTCTCTCCAGTATCAGGTCACCCTCACCAAGGACCTGAGCCGGGCCTTGCGTCTGCCTGTGGATGTCACTGTGCTCAATGTGGCCCCCCTGGGCCTCCGGCACAACGCTGTCTCTGGACGGGTCCTCCTCTGCCGTGAGGACCGGACGCGCGTCCACTTTGCGGACGGGGTCTGCCGGCACTACGAGCAGATTCGCAGGACGGCCCGCCACGCCCTCTTTACCCTCCTCTGGGGACATACCACGGCCCGCCACCTGACCCGATCCCGGCAATAAGCACCTTCTGCACTTTCTGCGCTCTGTATTTTATGTACTATCCCTTGCCAATCAGATGGCTGTCGAGTTCTTTCTGGGCTTCTCGGAGTGTCTTGAAGGGCCAGCGCTGGACAGTCGCCTCCTGCGAATGCTTACAGGCGGCGCAGCGCATCACATGCACCGTCTCGACGTAATAGTGGCCGCTGTTGGGATCGGCGGGGTCATCGGCCAAGGCGATCCGCTCAAAACTGTCCAACCGGTGAAACTGGTCCGCACCGCCCTGGCCACACCGCTTGCAGATCACTCCTCCCCCCCCCGCTGCACCTTGGCTTCGACTGAGCTCAGCCGAAGTCCTGCACTTTACTGCACCTTTCTGTACCCTTCTGCACTTTCTGTCTGTACCTCGTCTATCGGTGGCACCCCTGGACGGGGTCCCTCGCCTCCTGAAAGAGATCGAGGGTTCCTTTGGCCCGCTCGAGATCACGCTGGGCCTGGATCCGGGCCAGCCGGGCCTTCCACGGACCGAGATCAAAATCGTGAGGATCGGCCGAGTACGTGTCGATCAGGTCCCGGTAGAATTTGATCATCCGGCCAATGAGATCCACAGCGTACTCCCGCCCCTGGATCTTGAGGGTGTGAACCCCCATGTCGATGAGGTGGGGAACGTCCTCGAGGAGAAAGAAGGCATCATTCTTGAGGGCGACCCGGTCCGCCCAGCGGTCGTGATTGCCCCGCCACAGGCTCCACGCCTCAAGGCAAACCCGGTAGTCCAGGCCGCCACGGTTGGGGCTTCCCTTGAACAGATCTTTGCCGCTCTCATCCTGACCCCGTTCGAGCCGGTGGTATGGGGACATCCAGCACTTGCCCAGATATGTGTAACAGTTGTTGGCGTGGATCAGGACCTCGACCCCGACCTCGATCTCCCGACGCGAGCGGAGCTCCTTCAGCGAGAGCTTGGTGTCGGCCACCACCTGGTGGACCCCGATCTCTCGGTAGAAGCGGATGTCTTCGTCATTCAAGATGTTGGCCCCGATACTCGCGTGGATGGTCAGGTCGGGAAATGCCCGGTGCACCGCCCCCATAACCCCCACGTCGCTCAGGATGACCCCGTCGATCCCATCGCGCACCCATACCTCCATTCGCCTGAGCAGACGTGGAAGCTCCTGGGACGTGGGATGGGTATTGACCGCCGCGCGGACCTTGACGCCCCGGGCGTGGGCGATCCGGACTGCTTCCCGTAACGCCTCATCGCTTAGTTCGTAGGCGTCCCGCCTCCGACTCCAACCCTTCGGCCCGACGTAGAGGGCATTCGCCCCGTTTGCCACGGTCGCCTCGACCATCTCAATGCTGCCCGCTGGCGCAAGTAGCTCGACCATCGGCCCCTCCCTCTCACGAAGCTGTCAGCTATCAGCAATTAGGAGATGACTCTTAGCTGGCTACTGACGGCTGACTGCTGATTGCTGATGTACAGTTGTCCCGACTGACCGAAATAGAAGCCGTTACAGAGCCCGACCTTCGCGTGGCCCTGGATCCTCTTCCACCAATCCTCCCGGATCTGATACGCGCCACTCAGGGTGTGCTCCAGGGCCTCTTGGTAGACCTGCCCGATGTCGCGACGGTACACGGGATCTTCCGAGATCGCCTCCACCC
>JBOHQS010000220.1:0-3378 GCA_050732295.1 Methylomirabilales bacterium (SeqCode) | reverse complement strand
GCACGTCTCCTCACGCCCCTCTTCCCACCTCTGCCATCCCACCTGACCTTGAAGCGGAGCGGGCGACAGGCGGTCGTCGGTCTCGACGGGCCTGTCACGATCTCGCGCGACCGCCTCGGGATCCCCAGCATCCACGCCCAGGACACCGCTGACCTTTTCTTCGGGTTCGGCTACGCCATGGCCCAGGATCGGCTGTGGCAGATGGATCTCTATCGACGGCTGACTCGAGGCCAGCTCGCGGAGATCCTGGGGGATCGGACGCTTGGCGGCAGACCCGGCGCCCGCCTCCAGCCTACTTCCGTCGTTCAGCTGGACTCGCTGCACCGCGCCTTGGGCTTTGTTCGCGTGGCGCACGCGTCTTACGAGATCATTTCCTCTGAGGCGCGCTCGATCCTCGAGCGGTATACCGCTGGTGTCAACGCGGTCATCGCCTTGATGCAGGAAGCACGATGCCTTCCTCCGGAGTTTTACCTGCTCGGGTACGAGCCGGAGCCCTGGAAGCCCCAAGACAGCCTGGCGGTGGGCCGTTTCATCGCCTGGATGCTGTGTTTTGCCGCCAGGGCGGAGCTCGTGCTTGGGGCGCTCGCCACACGTCCGGATCTCTTTCCCCTCTTGCCGGTGGTCCCGGAAGGGGAGCCGGTGATCGTGGCGGGGGGAGGCTTCTTGGGTGGCGGCGTGGGCGGCAGCAACAGTTGGGTGGTCGGGCCCGGCCGGACACAGAGCGGCCATCCGCTGCTCTGTAACGATCCGCATCTGCCGATGGGCCTTCCCTGCCTCTTCTGCCAGGTCACCCTGAGGGGAGCGGGGTACCACGTGGGGGGAGCAACCGTTCCCGGTATTCCAACCATCATCATCGGGGCGAATGCGAAGGCCGCCTGGGGCGTCACCTCGGCCATGCCCGACGATGCCGACGTGTACCGAGAGACCCTTCACCCGTCAGATCCGCACCTCTATGCTTTTCAGGGGGAGTGGCGCCGCCTCAAGGTAGAGGTGGAGGAGATCCGAGTGCGTAACGGTCCGGCGCGTCGCATCGCCATCCGGTACATCCCGCATGGCGGTGCCGACTGCCCCCTGCTGAACGATATCCTTCCCCTCGATACACCGCTCTCCCTCCGCTGGACGGGACTTGAGCCCTCGCGGGAGATGGATGCCATGCTCAAGATCTCCCGGGCTAAAGACCCGGACGAGTTTCGCGAGGCGCTCCGGGACTTCGCCCTGCCCGCCCAGAATTTTCTCTACGCCGACCAGAGGGGCAACTATGCCTACTTCTGTGCCGGGCGTTTTCCGAAGCGCCGAAGGGGAGACGGCCCCTTTCCCGTAGACGGATCCTCCGGGGTCTCAGAGTGGCAGGGGGACATCCCTTTCGACGAACTTCCCTCCTTGATCAACCCCCCCTCCGGCCTGATCGCGACCGCCAATCACCGGATCGTGGATGAGACATATCCACATCAACTGACGTATCTGTGGGAACCCGGATATCGGGCCCAACGGATCATCGAGCTGCTCGAGCGGGAAGGACTCGACGTGGCGGACATGGCGGCGATCCAAGGGGATGTGGTGTCACTCCAGGCCAGGGCGGTGGTAAGGCACGTACTCGCCCCGGTGGCCGGGGAGCTTGACGGCAGGGCGAGACGGGGTGCGGATCGGCTCCTGCACTGGGACTTTCGAATGGCGGCGGAGAGTGGAGAGGCGGCACTCTACCATGTCTTTTACGAGCGCCTGCGCTTTTTGGTTCTTGCCGATAGGCTCAACCAGGTCGCTCCAGAGCTTTATCGGGGCTACTTCTCGCTGCTGCATCTGCCGGTCAATCCCGTGGCTCGGATCCTGGAAGAGGGTGATCCTGAGTGGATGCCCGGTGGGCGAGCGGTTGTCGTGGGGCGGGCGCTCGAGGAGGCGGTGGCGTTTCTCGAGGGGGAGCTCGGAGCGGAAGAGCGATGGGCCTGGGGTTCTCTTCATGCCTTGACCCTGCGACACCCGTTGGGCGCCGGTCGAGATTGGAGGAGTCGCCTCCTGAACCGGATCCTGCAATTCAACCGCGGCCCCTTTCCTCATCCGGGGGATGGGATGACGGTCAATGTGGCCGCCTACCTCCTCTCCCACCCGTTTGAGCCCGGGGTGGGACCCGCCTATCGACAGATCGTGGATCTCGGAAGTCTGCAGCAATCCCTCTGGGTCATTCCGGGCGGAAGCTCTGGCGATCCCCTCTCTCCCCATTACGCCGATCAGCTACCCGACTGGCGACACGGAAGGTACCACCCGATGATGCCGGAGGCGGCATCCGTCTTCGAAGTCTTGGAGCTGACCCCGAGCGGCCGGGAAAGGCTTTGACTCAGCCGCTCAGGCAGTGGTATAAGGCGGGCGGATTATGCACGAGTCGGAACCAGAAGGCATCGAGTCTTTTCTCGCCCGGCAACTCTTTGGCGTCTTCGAGGTCGAAGAGTGGCAGGTCCAGGGTGCGGCCGTTCGATTTCGGGGCAATCTGCTGGCCCAGCCTGAGACCGCCGTGGCGATCCTGCGGCAGCGACTCGAGCCGGTCGGATTTCTCCCGCTCCTGCCCAGCACACGCGAGATCCTCATCCTCCCTATCCCTGCAGGTGCGAAGCGCGGAGTGGCCGAGAAGCCTTGGCCCCAGATCCTCCTCTTCGTCACCACCATCTTCACCACCCTTTTCGTCGGCTCTCTGGGGCAGGGGGCCGATCCTTTCACCGATCCGACCAGCCTCCTAGCGGGCCTGCCGTTTTCCGTGAGCCTCCTCTCGATCCTGGGCGTTCACGAGATGGGCCATTATCTGACGGCAAGGCGGTACGGCGTCCAGGTAACCCTTCCGTATTTCATTCCCGCGCCCGTCGGTCTCGGCACGTTCGGGGCCTTCATCAAGATGAGATCTCCGGTCATCGACCGGCGCAGCCTGTTCGATATCGGGATCGCGGGCCCATTGGCCGGCCTGATTCTCGCCATCCCCGTCTTGATGATCGGGCTGCGCCTCTCCGAGATCGTTCCTAGCGGGGGGAGGTTGGGTATCTCCCTGGGATCACCCCTCCTGTTCACGTTGGTGCAGGAGATGGTCTTGGGTCCGATCCCGGAGGGGATGGATGTCCTGTTGCACCCGGTGGCCTTCGCCGGGTGGATCGGCCTCTTTGTTACCGCGCTGAACCTCCTGCCCCTCGGGCAGCTCGACGGTGGGCATATTGCGTACGCCCTGGTGGGCCGGCAGTCGGAAAAGCTGGCATTCGTTACCGCTGTTGTGTTGGCCCTTCTCGGGCTCACCTTCTGGCTCGGCTGGCTCTTCTGGGCTTTTCTGGGGTTCATGCTCGGTTTCAGGCATCCCCAGCCCATGAACGACGTGACCCCCCTCGACCCCACGCGGCGACTCTTGGG
>JBOHQS010000219.1:0-3414 GCA_050732295.1 Methylomirabilales bacterium (SeqCode) | reverse complement strand
GAGCAAGGGCTGACGGTGATCCTCGTCACCCACAATGAGCGGTTTGCGCGGCAGACCGATCGGATGCTTCGGATGGCGGACGGTCAGCTGGGGGAAGACGGACCCGGAACGGGGCCGGCGGTCAGGGCCGACGGCACCCGATGAGGGCGGTCATGCGCAGGATAAGGCGCGGAGCAGGAGTGCCAAAATCTTTCGTTGCTGGCCGGAGAGAAAACTGCTATACTCCCCCTACGTGGCATCCCTCCGGGAGAGGAGATGGGTATGTTTGAGCGTTTTACCGAACGGGCGCGGAAGGTAGTCATCCTGGCCCGGGAAGAGGCGATCCGTCTCGGACACACCTTTGTCGGGACGGAACATCTCCTCCTCGGTCTCGTCCGGGAAGGGGATGGTCTCGCAGTGGCCATCCTGAAGAAGCTCAGCGTGAACATCTCGACCCTGAAGGGAGAGGTGGAAAAGGTCGTCTCCGTCGGGACCCAGGTGAGCCCTGCGGGTGAGGTCCCCTTTACCCCCCAGGCCAAGAAGGTCCTCGAATACGCCATCTCCGAAGCCCGGTCCATGGGGCATAACTATATCGGCACCGAGCATCTCCTCCTGGGGCTCGTCCGCGAAGGCGAGGGGATTGCATCGCTCGTCCTCCGGGACGTGGGAGTGACGGTTGCAGCCGCCAAGACTCAGGCGCAAGAGCTGTTAGGCGAGCAGGCCACCAAGGCCGCTGGCACCGGTCGGACGCCCGCCCTCGACGAGTTTGGAGTTGAACTGACCCACATGGCGCGTCAGGGCAAACTCGATCCCGTCATCGGTCGGGAGGCGGAGATCGAACGGGTCATTCAGATCCTCTCCCGACGGACCAAGAATAATCCAGTCCTCATCGGGGAGGCTGGCGTGGGCAAGACGGCCATTGTGGAGGGATTGGCTCAGCGGATCATTGCCTCCGATGTGCCGGAGACCCTCCTGCGCAAGCGTGTGGTGCAGCTCGACCTCCCCGGAATGGTGGCGGGCACCAAGTACCGGGGCCAGTTCGAAGAGCGGCTGAAGGCGGTCATCAAAGAGATCCAGCAGTCGGGAAATGTCATCATCTTTATCGACGAGCTGCATACCCTGGTCGGGGCCGGAGCGGCCGAAGGCGCGATCGATGCCTCGAACATGCTCAAGCCGGCCTTGGCCCGCGGCGAGATCCAGGTGATTGGCGCTACCACCATGGATGAGTACCGCAAGTATGTGGAGAAGGATCGGGCGCTGGAGCGGCGCTTCCAGACGATCTTTGTCGGCCAGCCGAGTGTGGACGAGACCATCCGGATCCTCCGCGAGATCAAGGACCGCTACGAAGCCCATCATTCCGCCGTCATCACCGAAGAAGCCGTGGTGGCGGCTGCCCGGCTGTCGCACCGCTATATTGCTGACCGCTTCCTGCCCGACAAGGCGATCGACGTCATGGACGAAGCAGGCTCCCGCGCTCGCCTGAAGTCGCTGATGCTTCCCGAGGATATCCGGGAGATGGAGAATGAGGTGGAGCGCCTCCGTCAGCAGAAAGAAGATGCCATTAGGACGCAGGCCTTTGAGGTGGCTGCACGCCTCCGAGATGCCGAGCGGAGACTTCGAGCAGAACTTGAAGAAAGAAGGAATAAATGGAAGGAATGCAAAACAAAAGAGAAGATCATAGTCAGCGATGAAGACATCGCGTACATCGTCTCTAAGTGGACGGGCATTCCGCTCTACCAGATCGAAGAGGCCGAGTCCCAGAGGCTGCTCCGGATGGAGGAGGATCTCGGCAGGCGCGTCGTGGGGCAAGAGGAGGCGATTCGGGCGGTGACGCGGGCCATCCGGCGCTCCCGCTCCGGCCTGAAGAATCCTCGGAGGCCGGTGGGTTCTTTCATATTCCTCGGCCCGACGGGGGTGGGAAAAACGGAGCTAGCCAAGGCGTTAGCAGAGTTCCTCTTTGGAACCGAGGATGCCATCGTTCGCGTCGATATGTCGGAGTATATGGAGCGCTTCGCCGTCTCGCGACTCATCGGGGCCCCCCCGGGCTATATCGGCTATGATGACAGCGGCCAGCTCACCGAAAGGGTGCGTCGCCGCCCCTTTTCGGTGATCCTCCTGGACGAGATCGAGAAGGCCCACCCGGAGGTCTTCAACCTGCTCCTCCAAATCTTTGAAGATGGCCACCTGACCGACAGCTACGGTCGACAGGTGGACTTCAAGAACACGATTCTGATCATGACCAGCAATATCGGGGCACGGCAGATCACCATGCATGCCCCCATGGGCTTCACCACGGGGGGCCAGGAACAGAGCTACGCCAAGATGAAGGAGACGGTCCTGGCGGAGTTGAAGAAGACCTTCAACCCCGAATTCATGAACCGGATTGACGAGGTGATCGTCTTCCACCCCCTTGCGAAGGAGCACATGCGGAAGATCGTCGACCTGATGCTGCAGCGAGTCCAGACGCAGCTCGATGAAAAGCGGATCACCTTGATGATGTCCGATGACGCCAAGGAGTTCATCATCGACAAGGGATACGACCCGCAGTTCGGGGCGAGACCTCTGCGCCGGGCCATCCAACGCTACGTGGAGGACCTCTTGGCCGAAGAGATGCTTCGAGGAGGCCTCACCGCGGGGAGCACCGTTCGCGTGAAGGCAGGGGTGGACGTGCTCACAGCGGAGGAGGTGACCAATCTTCTCGGGCAAACCAACTGAGTAACCCAGGTCCCGCCACGAGGGTCCGACAGGACCCTTTGTAGGTTTACTTTCCCCCCCCCTGCAGTGGTATAAGTCGCGCGTTGTCTTGAAAGGCCGGGGGTCCATTTCCATCTTACAGGAAAGGTTGTCGATAGATGGAGCGAACCCTACGGACCGTCTTGTTTTTGTCTGCTGCCTTCCTCCTCATCCAGACGTGTCCCGCCGTCGCCTGGGGTCAACAGGCACCCGTGGTCAAAGAGATCGACATTCGGGGGAACCGGAAGGTCGAGTCTGATGTCATCCGTCAGCGCATACAGACGCGCGTTGGTGATCCTTTTTCGCCCGAGAAAATCCGTGGGGATGTCGAGCTGCTCTTCAAAATGGGCTTCTTCGATGATGTCAAGGTTGAGGCGGAGGATCTGGAAGGGGGACTGCGCCTGATCTACGTGGTCACGGAGAAACCCAGCATTCGGTCGATTCAGATTATCGGGGCGAAGGAGATCGAGGAAAATGACGTGCGTGAGCGCATCGATGTGGCACCCGGGACGGTGTTCGAGCCCCAGGCCCTCGGTCGGAATGCCGACAAGATCCGGGCCTACTATGAAGGCGAGGGGTTCTATACCGCGCAGGTGATGGGGAGGTCCGAGAAGGTCTCGGACCGGGAGGTGGACCTTGTCTTTGACATCGAGGAGGGTGCGAAGTTTTTCGTGAGGGACATTACCTTCGAAGGCAACAAGG
>JBOHQS010000218.1:0-3441 GCA_050732295.1 Methylomirabilales bacterium (SeqCode) | reverse complement strand
GCGGGTCTCTGGGCCGATACTGACGCTGAGGAGCGAAAGCGTGGGGAGCAAACAGGATTAGATACCCTGGTAGTCCACGCTGTAAACGTTGGGCGCTAGGTGTGGGATCCCTTCCACGGGTTCCGTGCCGCAGCTAACGCATTAAGCGCCCCGCCTGGGGAGTACGGCCGCAAGGCTAAAACTCAAAGGAATTGACGGGGGCCCGCACAAGCGGCGGAGCATGTGGATTAATTCGATGCAACGCGAAGAACCTTACCTGGGTTTGACATACACTGGAAAGCCGTGGAGACATGGCCTCCGCAAGGCCAGTGTACAGGTGGTGCATGGCTGTCGTCAGCTCGTGTCGTGAGATGTTGGGTTAAGTCCCGCAACGAGCGCAACCCTTGTCTCATGTTGCCAGCGGGTTATGCCGGGGACTCATGAGAGACTGCCGGGGTCAACTCGGAGGAAGGTGGGGACGACGTCAAGTCATCATGCCCCTTATGTCCAGGGCTTCACACATGCTACAATGGCCGGTACAGAGGGCTGCTAAGCCGCAAGGTGGAGCGAATCCCACAAAGCCGGTCTCAGTTCGGATCGGGGTCTGCAACTCGACCCCGTGAAGTCGGAGTCGCTAGTAATCGCAGATCAGCAACGCTGCGGTGAATACGTTCCCGGGCCTTGTACACACCGCCCGTCACGTCACGAAAGTCGGTAACACCCGAAGCCGGTGGCCCAACCCCTTGGGAGGGAGCCGTCGAAGGTGGGACTGGCGATTGGGACGAAGTCGTAACAAGGTAGCCGTACCGGAAGGTGCGGCTGGATCACCTCCTTTCTAAGGAGCATCTGGCAGCTGCCGGCCCTGCGGGCCGGATGGGTGTCCAGAGCCGTTCCCGGGCGAGTGTCCCGGGATGGTTGCTCACTGGGTGGAACGCTGACATCGTGTCACCGGTCGTTGACCGGCCCGGCTAGTACCGCATCCCTGGTGGGATGTGGGGAACGTCGTGGCCGGGCAGTGGCCCGGTGTCCCGGCACACTGTTGGGTCCTGAGGGAGCAACCACCCCCGTGAGTAACTAGGGTGGCCCTCGGCGGGTAGCTGATGGTTCGGCAGTCGTCACACCGGACGGCTCACGCCCGGACGCTGGTGATCGTTGATCGCTGGCGGGCGGTGTCTGTGAGTGCGCGGTGAGCGATGATGGCTGTGTCCGTCCGTACTTTGAGAACTGCACAGTGGATGCGAGCATCTTTGTGGCCAAGTTATTAAGGGCACACGGTGGATGCCTAGGCATCAGGAGCCGATGAAGGACGTAGGAGGCTGCGATAAGCCTCGGGGAGCTGCCAACCGAGCTGAGATCCGAGGATGTCCGAATGGGGAAACCCGGCAGCAGTCATGTGCTGTCACCCTCACCTGAACACATAGGGTGAGCGGAGGGAACGCGGGGAAGTGAAACATCTCAGTACCCGCAGGAAGAGAAAACAACAGTGATTCCGTGAGTAGTGGCGAGCGAAAGCGGAAGAGGCCAAACCGTACCTGCGTGATAGCCGGCAGGCGTTGCAGGTACGGGGTTGTGGGACCTGCCAGCCAGGGCTGCCGCCCTGGCAGGGAGTAAAAAAGTGACGTGGTTAGCGGAAGGCGTCTGGAAAGCGCCAGCGTAGAGGGTGACACTCCCGTACGCGAAAACCCGTCACCTCCCGGTGGGGATCCCAAGTAGCAGCGAGCCCGTGAAATTCGCTGTGAATCTGGCGGGACCACCCGTTAAGCCTAAATACTCCCTGATGACCGATAGCGGACTAGTACCGTGAGGGAAAGGTGAAAAGTACCCCGGGAGGGGAGTGAAATAGTACCTGAAACCGTGTGCCTACAAGCCGTCGGAGCCTTCCGGGTGACGGCGTGCCTTTTGAAGAATGAGCCTGCGAGTTAGCGGTACGTGGCGAGGTTAACCCGGGTGGGGTAGCCGTAGCGAAAGCGAGTCCGAACAGGGCGATCTAGTCGCGTGCTCTAGACCCGAAGCGGAGTGATCTACCCATGGCCAGGGTGAAGCGCGGGTAAGACCGCGTGGAGGCCCGAACCCACCAGGGTTGAAAACCTGGGGGATGAGCTGTGGGTAGGGGTGAAAGGCCAATCAAACTCCGTGATAGCTGGTTCTCCCCGAAATGCATTTAGGTGCAGCGTCGCGTGCTTCTCACCGGAGGTAGAGCACTGGATGGTCTAGGGGGCCGACAAGCCTACCAAAATCAGCCAAACTCCGAATGCCGGTGAGTGCGAGCGCGGCAGTGAGACTGCGGGGGATAAGCTTCGTAGTCGAAAGGGAAACAGCCCAGACCACCGGCTAAGGTCCCGAAGCGTGTGCTAAGTGGGAAAGGATGTGGGGTCGCACAGACAACCAGGAGGTTGGCTTGGAGGCAGCCACCCTTTAAAGAGTGCGTAATAGCTCACTGGTCAAGTGATCCCGCGCCGACAATGTAGCGGGGCTCAAGCACACCACCGAAGCCGTGGCGTTCACACAGTGATCCGCATTCCCCTCCGGGGGAGTGCGCAGTCGTGTGGACGGGTAGGGGAGCGTCGTACGGCGAGTGAAGCGGCGGGGTGACCCAGCCGTGGACGCCGTACGAGTGAGAATGCAGGCATGAGTAGCGAAAGGGGAGTGAGAAACTCCCCCGCCGAATGACCAAGGGTTCCTGGGCCAGGCTAATCCGCCCAGGGTAAGTCGGGACCTAAGGCGAGGCCGACAGGCGTAGTCGATGGACAACGGGTTGATATTCCCGTACCCGCATGAGCGCGCCCATGGCGAATCCGGTGATGCTGACCGCCCGGACCACCGGTACCCCTTCGGGGAGAAAGTGGCCCGCGTGGGACCCGAACCGGTAGTAGCCAAGCGATGGGGTGACGCAGGAGGGCAGCCCCGCCAGTGAGTGGTAGAACTGGTGTAAAGGTGCAGCCAGCCGCCATAGGCAAATCCGTGGCGGTGACGGTGAGACCTGACGCATAGCCGAATGAGGCGAAGCAGGGTGATCCCATGCTGCCAAGAAAAGCCTCTAGCGAGCTCTCGTGCGGCCCGTACCCCAAACCGACACAGGTGGTCAGGTAGAGAATACCAAGGCGATCGAGTGAACTGTGGTTAAGGAACTCGGCAAAATGCCCCCGTAACTTCGGGAGAAGGGGGGCCGGGTGACGTGAAGCCCCTCGCGGGCTAGCGTGGTTCGGCCGCAGAGACCAGGGAGAAGCGACTGTTTACTAAAAACACAGGTCCGTGCGAAGTCGCAAGACGATGTATACGGACTGACGCCTGCCCGGTGCTGGAACGTTAAGGGGACGGGTTAGCCCTCACGGGCAAAGCTCAGAACTTAAGCGCCAGTAAACGGCGGTGGTAACTATAACCATCCTAAGGTAGCGAAATTCCTTGTCGGGTAAGTTCCGACCTGCACGAATGGCGTAACGACTTCTCCGCTGTCTCAACCAC
>JBOHQS010000217.1:0-3457 GCA_050732295.1 Methylomirabilales bacterium (SeqCode) | reverse complement strand
GGCCTATACCCTCCGCGCATTCATGATCGTGACCGTGGCCGGCCTGGGCAACATGGCAAGCGTGGTCTTTGCCAGCCTCGGCCTTGGCGCGGCCGAGAACTTTGCCGGCTTTCTCCTAGGGACCGAATACCAGGCGGCCTTTGTCTTCTCGCTATTGGTCGCGATCCTCGTGTGGCGGAACGCTCTGCTGGGCCGCCAACGGAAGTACCTGAAGTGACGGATACCATGCGGAATCTCCTCTTGTATACGCTCATCGGCCTGGTAGGCCTGCTCGCCCCGGTCCTCGCCCCTGCGTTCCGCATCCAAATGGCGCTCTTGTGGATGATGATCCTCTTCGCCCTCACCTGGGACCTCGGCGGCGGGCAGATGGGATACAACTCGTTCGGGAACATCCTCTTCTTCGGCATCGGGTGTTACGTGGCCGCCGTGGTGCAGCGAGACCTTTTCTTCGCCGTCGAGGGGCAGCCACAGGCCACCGGCGACCTCGCGACGTCGAACCCGTCGTTCAATTACTTCATCGGATTCGCATTAGGTTTGACCCTCGCGGTGATCATCGCTGTGGCCGTGGCGGCGGTGCTGGGCTCGGGCATCCTGGGCCTCCGTGGACAGTACTTCGCCATCTGCACCCTGGGGGTGGGCGTCGCCGCCGGCGAGATCGCCAGCGGATGGGACTACATCGGCGCCGGATCGGGCATGGTCGCCCCGATCTTTCCGGGCCACCCGGGCCAGGCGGCTCTCTTCTTCTATTACCTCTTCTTCGTCCTGGCCGTGACCTGCTTCTTCACGCTCAAGGGACTCTATACGAGCCGCTTCGGGCGGGCCATCAATGCCATTCGGGACGACGAGGACAAGGCCGAGGCCATGGGGATTCACACGACCCGTTACAAGATCGTGGCCTGGTGCATTTCGGGCTTCTTCCTCGCCCTGGCGGGGGCCGCCTTCGGCCACCTGAACAATTTTATCGACCGCGAGGTAGCCTTTCCCGGCATCACCTTCGGGGTCTGGATGGTGCTCATGGCGATCCTCGGTGGCAAGGGGACCCTCTGGGGGCCGGTGATCGGCGCGGTGATCTTCCATGTCACTCAGGAGCTCTTCTGGACCTACCTCTTGGGCTGGCAGCGGGTGGCCCTCGGGGTGCTCATCGTGCTCATCGTCGTATTCTTCCCGCTCGGCATCATGGGCTGGCTGCGCGAGCGGTGGCCCGAGAAATTCGGTGAGACAGTAGATCTAGAGGCCCGGACCGCACCCATCTCGCTGCGGGAGAGTCAATGACTCCGATCCTGGAAGTCCAGGGCGTGACGAAGGCGTTCGGCGGCGTCGTTGCCAACGACAACATTTCCCTGACCGTCCCCAAGGGGAGCATCGTCGGACTCATGGGTCCCAACGGGTCGGGGAAGACGACGCTGTTCAACTCCATCGTCGGCTACCATCCCATCGATAAGGGCTCGATCATATTCGAGGGGCGCGAGATTGTGAAGCTGCGCGTGCCCGAGATCGCCCGCCTGGGCCTTCTGCGAACCTTCCAGCAGACCCGCGTCTACAGCAGGATGAGCTGTCTGGAGAACATGCAGATCAGCGTGCCCGACACCCGTGATGGCCTGCGCACCATGTTTTCCAAAGTCCCGACGACGGTGACCGAGCGGGCAGAAGGGCTCCTCGAGTTCGTCGGCCTCTACCCCAAACGGCACTTGCGGGGTGGCGAGCTGTCGTTCGGCCAGAAAAAGCTCCTGGAGCTCGCGATGGCCCTGATGCACGAGCCAAAATTGCTGCTGCTCGACGAGCCGACGGCCGGCATCAATCCGATCCTGATCAACGGCCTCGTGGACCGCCTGAAACGGATTAATGCCGAACTCGGGCTGACCCTCTTTGTCATCGAACACAACATGCGCGTGATCATGAAGTTGGCCGAGCATATCTACTGCTTGGCCCATGGCCAGTTGCTGGCCGACGGTCCGCCTGAGGAGATTCAGACCGATCAGCGCGTCATCGACGCCTACCTCGGAGCCCCGTGATGCGGGAGACGAACATCCCCGGTGAGGAGAGGAAAGCGACGGACCCAGAGAGGGCCCGTCACGAGGCGGTCTCGGGGGCCGTGCTGCCGGGGCCTTCGCGAGCCCGGATCGCGGAACTGGCCGGGAATTCCCCGCTGCTCTGCATCGAGGGTCTCGTGGCAGGCTACGGCAAGATGGAGGTCCTGCACGGTATCGACCTACAGGTCGGGGCGGGCCAGTCCCTATGCCTCATCGGACCCAACGGGGCCGGCAAATCCACGGCGCTTCACTCGATCTACGGTTTTACGAACATCATGGCCGGCTCGATCACGGTGAACGGCAGGGACATCACACGGCTCGACCCGAACGAGAAGCTCAGGAACGCCCGCATCGCCTACATTCTCCAGGACAACTCCGTCTTTCCCGACATGACGGTCGAGGAGAACCTCTGGATGGGCGGCTTCCTGATGGAGAGCCCCGCCCACGCCAAGGGGGCGGCGGAGAAGGTCTTTGAGCACTATCCGCGCCTGAAGGAGCGCCGGCGCCAGCGGGCCGGGACCCTGTCGGGCGGGGAGCGGCGGATGCTGGAGATTGCCCGGGCGCTGGTCATGGAGCCGCAGATCCTGCTGGTGGATGAGCCGTCGATCGGCCTCGAGCCGCGTTACATCGGCATGGTCTTTGATGTCCTCGAGGACCTGCAGCGCCAGGGGAAGACGCTCGTCATGGTCGAGCAGAACGCCAAGAAGGGACTTCAGTTCGCTGACATCGGCTACGTGCTGGTCTCGGGCGAGATTGCCATGGCCGGGACCGGCAAGGATCTCTTGCGGGATGCCGAAGTCGGCCGCCTCTTCCTCGGCGGGTAGATCTGCACTCCCTGCACCTTCTGCACCCGCTGCACTTTCTGCACTGCTGTACCTGCTGTACCGCCTGTATTAACCGCCCCGGATCTTCCGGGTCAGGGCGGGCTCGATGCCCAGCAGCCGCTCGTACACGGTGAGCTGCCCCCGATGATACTCCTCGTGGGCAATGCCGTGGTAGAGCCAGGCCAACCGCGTGCCCCGCTGTCCGTCGAAGCGTTTGATCATCTGCAGTATGTGCAGCTCACCCGCCGCGAGAAATCTCTTCTCGGCCTCCTTGAACTGGGATTTGAGCAGCCGCACCAGATCGGCCTTGGTCTTCGCCCGATACGCCGCCGCGGCGTGCATGCGAAGGAGCTTCGGCCACGGCAGCCGGTGAAAGTTCGTGTCGGTTCGGGTGAGCTCACCGGTCATCATCATGGCTACCTCGAGGATGTGCACCACCAGCTCTTTGGTGCTACGGACCGCCGATGTAGGCCGAAAGTCGAATGCCTTCACGGGGATATTACTGACCTCATCGATCAGTCCTGCGCGGGCATCGGTCCAGGACTCGAGTGCCTCTTCCAAGAGGTTCCGGTACGTCAACATCGTGTCGCTCCCCCCTTCACC
>JBOHQS010000216.1:0-3477 GCA_050732295.1 Methylomirabilales bacterium (SeqCode) | reverse complement strand
CATCATCTTCGAGCACGTGGGCGGCGAGACCTGGAAAGAGCTCATCCCCCTCCTGGCCGCCGACGGCACGCTCGTCACCTGCGGGGCCACGAGTGGCCCCATCGCCGAGACCGACATCCGGTACCTCTTCATGCGACAACTCCGGATCCAGGGGGCCTACATGGGGAGAAAAGCCGATTTGCTCACCATCCTGTCGCTGGTCGAGGCGGGGAAGCTGAAACCGGTGGTGGACCAGGCCCTTCCCCTTGCCGAGGCACCTCAGGCCCACCGTCTCCTCGAGGACCGGCGACAGTTCGGCAAGGTCGTCCTCACGATCTGACCTCTCGGTCGTTCTCCCAGTACCAGGGCAGACACAGAGGGAGCTGCGGGTTCCCTAGGACACCACCGACGCGACATCCTCGGGGACGACAGTGGCTTCGACCTCCTGCTGCGCGATATGGATCTGTCCGAGAATGGTGGCGCCCGGCTCGACCACCAGTTCCGGGCTCATCACGTCCCCCTTCAATCGGCCGGGGGCCCGGAGGATGAGGCGAACGCGCGTGACGACATCCCCGTCGACAGAGCCTGCGATGTCCGCCTCCGTCGCCTCGATGGACCCATGGATCTTCCCGTCTGAATCGATCTGGACGAGCCCATCGATTTCTATCCTGCCCTCCACCTCGCCGTCACACACGAAGTCGCCAGCGCCCAGTACATCCCCGACGAACCGGAGGCCCTTGGCCAGATAACTGCCCCTTCCCTCTTCCCGATTCCAAAACATGCCGTTCACCTCCCACATCACGGCATAGCAATCGGCATGCCAGGATGGGCCAGCGTGCCCCTGCGGTCACCACGCCGACGTTCCCCGGTGAATCTGGCACAATCATTGCTGAATCCCGCAGTCATGAGGTCGGTCACCACGCTTCTGACACCCGGTGGCTTCCTGCTGCTGGTGATCATGGCGGTCCTCCAATGGACCATGCCTCCGGAATCCCTTTCGGCCCTCGTCCAGATTTATCCCTACGCGGTCTTCGGGGCAGGGCTTTTCTTCGGCTTTCGCTTCCATCGGAGCCAGCTCCTGTTCGCCACACTTGTTCTGGCCGTGGCTGACAGGGCATTACTCCAGTATGCCGCCGGTGACGGTCCTGCGGAGGGGACCGCCCGCATCGTCTTCAATGCCGCCGCGGTCCTGGTGCCGTTGAATCTTGCGGGCCTCTCGTTCATCGCCGAACGAGGTTTCGTGACCGCGCGAGGCCTCCTGCGTCTCGCCATCATCCTCCCGCAACTCCCCATCGTGGCCCTGCTCTGCCGCCCCGAGCAGGTAGGACTCGCCGCGCTGCTCGAGCACCGGTGGCTGGACATCCCATTCGTTGGAGGGCTGCCGATCGCCCAGCCGGCTTTGCTGGCGTTCGGGGTCGCGTTCGGTCTGGTCACCGTCCGGTTCATCTGCCGGCCGGACCTCATCGTGAGTGGCTTCATGTGGGCGCTCGTGGCCACGCTCCTCGCCCTGACCGCGGGCCGCATCGGGGCCGTTTCCACCCTCTACTTTGCCACCGCCGGACTCATCCTCGTGGTCTCAGTCATCGAGAGCTCGTACGTCCTGGCCTACCGGGATGAGCTGACGGGCCTGCGGACCCGCCGGGCCCTCAGCGAAGCACTGCTCAAGCTCGGAGGCCGGTATGCGGTTGCCATGATTGACGTCGATCACTTCAAGAAGTTCAACGACCAGTACGGCCACGATGCAGGCGATCAGCTCCTCCGCATGGTCGCCGCGAAACTCACGAAGGTGCTGGGCAACGAGGGGGCGTTTCGCTACGGCGGTGAGGAATTCTGCGTGCTCTTCACCGGCCAGTCGGTCCAGGATGCCATCCCCCACCTTGAAATCCTCAGAAGGGCGGTCGAGGCTTCGTCTCTCACTCTCCGGGATCCCGACCGCCCGGACAAGAAACCGAAAACACTCAGGTCGAACGGTGCCCCGAGACAGGCTGTCTCCGTCACCGTCAGCATTGGCGTGGCCGAAGGGAAGGATCGGAACACCGATCCGGAGGAAGTGATCAAGGCGGCGGACGAGGCCCTGTACCGCGCCAAGAACGCCGGGCGCAATATGGTCAGCGTCTAGCCCCGGCACCCCCATGAGGAGGGACCGGAAGCGGCCTCTCGCTGGTGCAGCGGGTGGTGATTGGTGTATGATAGGGCCTCTATCACCAATGAGGGAGGTGATCTGATGGCACCCAACGTCGTCATCTACGGGAAGGATGGGTGACCGTTTACCTCGGCGGCCCGGGAGGAGTACGCCAAACGGAATGTCGCTGTTCGCTACGTCGATGTGAAGAGGGACACAAAGGCCCTCGAGGAGATGCTGAAGGTCTCTGGGGGTGCGCGAGAGGTTCCGGTCATCGTCGAAGATGGCAAGGTCACCGTCGGCTTCGGTGGGACCTGAGAGGTCTGAGGCCGGGGTCCCGGCCATCGGTTCAGGCCGTCCATCCCTTGTGGGGTGCGACGGCCTTTTTCTTCCCCCGGGAGAACCCAGCCGGCCTACGTCCCCCGACGCTTGCGTACGCTCCGCCGGGAGTGCACCTCGGCCACCTCTGCGCCCCACAACAGGATGACGGCGGTCCAATAGATCCACAGGACCAGACCCACCAGCGCACCTACCGGCCCATAGAGTCGATCGTGCGGGGCATAATGGAGGAGGTAGTAGCTGTACAGCTCCCTCGCCCCCTGCCACAGGATGGAGGCAATGAGCGCCCCCAGGACCGCGGAACGCAAGGGGACCGGCCGGGCCGGCGCCATGAGGTAAATGAGGAGAAAGACCACCAGCATGAGGACGAAGGGGAGGGGGAGCGCAACGTAGTGCCACAGCGGGGCCAGTTTGGCATTGACGGCTTGGGCGTAGGGTCGCAAGACGTCGAAGTAACTCAAAAGATCATTGGCGAGGGACCAAACGGCCACGAGGAGGGGAGAGATCAGGAACGACAGGAGCAACAGCGTCCCCGAGGTCGCCATGATGATAAATCCCACCATTTTTCGATAGAAGTATCCCCGGGTCTCCTTCGCCCGCTGGATGATGTTGATGGCTCGTTCGACCGTTTCGAAGGCCCCGTTGGCCACCCACAGGAAGGAGAGGAGGGCGAGGATGCCGGCGACGGTCCTCGTAGCGATGATGGACTGGAGGAGATCCTCGACCTGACCGACCACCGGGAGCGGAAGAAGCTCAGTGATGACTGTGACCACACGCTCTACCGCGCCCTCGGAGGACCCCATGATGTAGCCGAGGAAAGCCACCCCCAGAAAGATGAGCGGGATGATTGAGAGGAGGCCATAGAAGGAGATGGCGGCAGCCAAGAGTGTGCATTCATCGGCACGGAACCCCTCGAGGACCTCGAGAAAAAATGATGGGTGCCGTGGTTCGATGATCTTGTCGTCCTTCGCCATCCGCCCCCGCCGAACGACCCTCTAGCCCTCTTCTCCCGGCCAGCGCTGCAGCCCGTACAGACC
>JBOHQS010000215.1:0-3496 GCA_050732295.1 Methylomirabilales bacterium (SeqCode) | reverse complement strand
GTCCTTTTCCACCCACTCCTTTGCCTCGGCGAAGGAGAGGCGCTTGGCTTCTCTTCGGGCTTCCACCTTGATGATGTGGTATCCAAACTGGGATCGGACGGGATCGCTGATCTGGCCGGCCTTGAGGGCGAAGGCAGCCTCTTCGAAAGGCTTCACCATTCTCCCTCGACCGAAATAGCCGAGATCGCCCCCGCTGTCCTTCGTGGAATCCTCAGAATATTGCGCGGCCAGCTTCGAGAAATCCTCTCCCTTCTTCGCCTTGGCCAGCACCGCCTTCGCCCGTTCCTTGGCCTTCTGATCGTCTTCAGGAGAGGCGTCGGCCGCCACCTTGATCAAGATGTGCCTCGCATGCACCGCCTCCTCTTGGACATACGTATCTTTATGCTCATTGAAGAAGGTCTCTAGCTCCTTCGGGGAGACCGAGACCTTTTCCAGGACCTCCTTGTTGAGGAGCTGCTGGCGCAACATTCCCTTCTTGATATTGGCCTTCAAGCCCTCCGGGGTCAATCCGCTGGCACCCAGGGCCTGCTTGAAGGCCTCGTCGGAGGGAAAGCGAGCCCGGATACTCTTGACCTGCTCATCGACCGACTGGGGTGTCACGGTCAATTTCTGTCGCTCTGCCTGCTCCAGCACGAGTTCGCCCTCGATGAGCTGCTGCAATAGCTCCTTGCGAGCCTGCTGCGCCTGCGGGTCGTCCTGCACCTTGTCAAAGGGAACTCGGGTGCGAGCAAGAAATTCGCCGTTCAGTTCTTGGTAGGTAATCTTCTTTCCATTCACCTGGGCCGCTGCGTCCTGCGCTGAAGGCGGTGCTGCCGACACAAGGCTCCAGGGGGAGCCCATCAGCCCTAACGCCAGGGCAAGCGCGAGAACCACAAACCGACGTGTCATGCTTTTCTCCTGTGGGCGATCGCCTCTCTCCTGCTGGCGCTCGGCCCCCGGGGAGGCCCGGGCTTCCGAGTCCTTAGTACCGTTGCCGCCGGCCGCCGCCGCCGGTGCGGTCCCTGCCGAAACCGCCCCGACCCGGGCCGCCGCCGCGTGGCTCACGCTCGCGGGCCATGCTGACCGTGAGCGTGCGTCCCCCGACGTCGCGCCCGTTCAGGGCCGAGATGACCGCCTGCGCCTCCTCGGCGCTCGCCATCTCCACGAAGGCGAACCCGCGGGGTCGGCCGGTCTCGCGATCGGTGACGACCTTGATGTCCAGCGCCTTATGGCCACCTTGCTCAACAAGGGCGCGCAACTGCTCCGCATCGACGGTGAAGGGAAGATTGCCCACGTATACTCGGGCTGCCATGCCTCTGTCTCCTTTCCCCTAACACAAAAGGCCGCCGGACTGCAGTCCTCGCGGCCTCGTCACGAATACACGGCAAAACCGTGAGAAGCTAAAGTCGCGACGAGTATAGAGCGCTTCAGGGGAAAGTGTCAATGCATCTTTTGTGCCGGAGGGAGTCGGCACAGAAGGCAGTCGAGCGGATCGAGGGCAAAGCCGTTGCGTTTTCGGGTCAAAAGGGGTACGGTGATTCACTCTACGATCAGGTCGGCCTGGAGGCCGGGGCAATGTCTCGTGAGTCCCACGATACGCTGTGGCTCGCGGGCCTCTGCGGGGCGCGCGCGGGCGCGGCAATGATGTTCATGGCCTACCCGGCCGTCCTCCCCATTGTCCAGCGCGAGTGGCAACTGTCAGGGACCGCAGCGGGGTCCATCTCATCGGCCTTTCTGCTCGTCGGTGCTGTCTCTTTGGCGGTCCTCTCGGCCTTGATCGACCGGGTGGGGGCCCGACGCATCCTCCTCTGGTCGAGCGTCGCGTCGGCCGCCGTTTCTTTGGCCCTGCCCCTCTTCACCGATGGGTACGTTTCAGCCCTGATCCTGTTCTCCGTCCTCGCCGCCGCGCTGGCCGGGACCTACACCCCGGGGCTGGTTCTTCTCGCCGGGCGGTTTACTCCTGAACGGCGGGGGTGGGCGATCGGGTGGTTCCTGGCGTCCGCCTCATTCGGGTATGCGGTCGCTCTCGGGTTGGCGGGGCTGATGATGGTGATCGTTGGCTGGCGTGCGGCCCTGTCCGCCCTGGCGCTGGGGCCGGTCGTCGGCGCGGCACTGACCGCCGCGGTCCTGCGGGGCGCGCCGCCGCAGCACTTCGCCGCGCCCGGTCTCTCGAGGTTTTCGGAGACCATGCGCCGGAACCGCGCAGCCCAGCTGATGGTGGCCGGGTACACCTTTCATTGCTGGGAGCTCCTTGGCATGTGGGCGTGGACGCCCGCCTACCTGACCGTGGTGTTTGCCGCCACCGGCTTGGATCTCAGCCGCTCGGCCGGCATTGGCGCCAACCTCTCCGCCCTCTTCCACGTCATGGGGATTGTCGCGGCCAGCGTCGGTGGCTGGCTCTCCGACCGCTGGGGCCGGACGGCGGTCATCATTGCCATGATGGCCACCAGTACGGTGTGCTCGTTCACCTTTGGCTGGCTCCTGACTGCGCCGCTGGGGCTGCTGCTGCTGGTTGGCATCGTATACGGCTTCTCGGCCTTGGGCGACTCGCCGGTATACTCTGCAGGGATCACGGAGGTCGTGGAGCCTGCGCAGCTGGGTTCGGTACTGGCGGTGCGTTCGCTGCTCGGCTTTGGGGCGGGCGCTGTGGCGCCGCTCGCCTTTGGCGCGGTGCTGGATGTGACGGCCGGTGCATCGGACCCGACCCGAGGGGCGTGGGGGTTGGCGTTCAGCGTCTTGGGGATCGGGGGGGTCCTGGGGATCTGCGCCATGCTCTGGCTTCGGTCTCTCCCGGAGGGTCGGCAGCTTGCCGGCGGTAAACGATGACGGGGAAAAAATTTTTTGTCGGTGATCGCCCGTGAGGCCACGCACGAAAGCGAGCCGGCACGGCCCCCGACGGGGCATCTCGAGGCCCCCGGCACGTCGAACCCTGCGGTAGTCTCCCCCCGGTGGCTTCCCTGTCGGTCCCAGACCGGCTAGTCCTTCGATTCATAAGTTCGTCACCGAACTTATTTACTCAGGACTTAGCCACCCCGGATCTTAGGGACGACCAGGACCATGTCCCCCGAGGCCAGCCGGTGCGTCTTGTCCACCGTCAGGCCGTTGACCCGCACCTCCGTCTTCCCGTTGGTGCCTATCTCGGTCAGCAGCTCATCGAGGGAGAGCGGATCCTTCCCGACGTACGTGGTGATGCTTTTTCCCATCATCACCACCTTGACTGCGACAGTTCGCTCCTTTTCCAAGAGGTCCGTCGTCATGATCTGCCTCCTTTCCTCAGCATCGGTCGCCCGAGCTGGTGAGCAGGGTGAGGGTCTTGAGGTCCAGGAGGATCTCGCGGGGGAGATCCTCGCCGGTCGCCAGCCGCTTGACCAGATTGCCGATCAGGCTGGCGATCGCAAATCCACTATAGCTGATCGCCGCTGCCGTGCAAGGGAAAACCTCGGCCTCCTCGTCGCCATACAGGGTCTTTTCGTACAGCCGGACGTCGTCCGGATCAGTCGGATTCACGGCGTAGATC
>JBOHQS010000214.1:0-3518 GCA_050732295.1 Methylomirabilales bacterium (SeqCode) | reverse complement strand
ATCGTCACCTTCGCCGGCACCCTCCCGGGCTACGGCCACGCCCTGGTCCTCACCCACGGCTACGGCTTCAAGACCTTCTACGGGCATAACCAGCGGAACCAGGTCAGTAAGGGCCAGACGGTCAAGCGCGGCCAGGTCATCGCCCTGGTCGGCAACTCCGGCTACAGCACCGGCGCCCACCTCCACTACGAGGTCCTCCTCAACGACCAGCCCCAAAACCCTCTGAAGTACCTCGTCGATGAAGGGCAGCGCGCGAATGTGATTCGGGGTCAATAGGCGGACAGACCGCCCTGAAGAGCTGCAAAAATCCCCCCGAAACAGTCGGGGGATTTTTTTTGGCCGGTCCTTTGCAGTTGATGGATGTGGGGGAGTGTGTTAGCGTTAAAAAACTATTGCCGCTGGGTAAAGGAGAGGGCATGAGCCTCTGGAAGGCCGTGATCGGCAAGGTCATCGGGACCAAAAATCAGCGGGAGCTCAAGAGACTCCAGCCCCTCGTGGTTCAGGTCAATGCGCTCGAACCGGACCTGGAGAAGCTTCCGGACGCGGCCCTTGCGGCCCGGACTGCTGAGTTCAAGGAGAGGCTCGCGCGCGGGGCGGCACTCGACGACATCCTTCACGGGGCCTTCGCGACCGTCCGCGAGGTGGCCCGCCGCGTTCTCAACATGCGTCACTTTGACGTCCAGCTCATCGGTGGGGCCGTCCTTCACGAGGGGAAGATCGCCGAGATGGCCACCGGCGAGGGGAAGACCCTCGTGGCGACGCTGCCGGTCTATCTCAATGCGCTGCAGGGGAAGGGCGTCCATGTCGTGACGGTGAATGACTACCTGGCCCAGCGGGATAGCCAGTGGATGGGGGCGATCTATCAATTCCTGGGCCTGAGCGTGGGTCTGATCCAACACGACATGAGCGATGCCGACCGCGGCCGCGCGTACGCAGCCGACGTGACGTACGGGACCAACAATGAATTCGGGTTCGACTACCTTCGGGACAACATGAAGTTTTCCCTGGATGAGATGGTGCAGCGGGAGCTCCAGTACGCCATCGTGGACGAGGTAGATTCGATCCTCATCGACGAGGCCCGCACCCCGCTCATCATCTCGGGGCCTGCCGACGAATCGACCGAGCTCTATTATCAGATCGATCGGATCATCCCCCGCCTGAAGCGTGCGGCCACCATCGTGGGGGGGAAGCTCGCGGAAGTCGAGGCGGTCCGGGCGGGGGACTATATCGTTGATGAAAAGGTCAAGACCGTCGCCATCACCGAACAGGGGGTGGCCAAGGTCGAAAATCTGCTGGGGATCTCGAATCTGTACGACCCCAGCAACATTGATACCCTCCACCACGTCCAGCAGGGGCTCCGGGCCCACAACCTCTTTCAGCTTGATGTGGACTACGTGGTCAAGGATGGACAGGTGATCATCGTGGACGAGTTTACGGGCCGCATGATGCCCGGTCGCCGGTGGTCTGACGGACTGCACCAGGCGGTGGAGGCCAAGGAGAAGGTCAAGATCGAGCGGGAAAACCAGACCCTGGCAACCATCACCTTCCAGAACTATTTCCGCATGTACGGGAAACTGGCCGGGATGACGGGGACCGCCGACACCGAGGCCGCCGAGTTCGCCCAGATCTATAACCTCGATGTGGTGGTTATTCCCACGAACCGGCAGCTGGTCCGGACCAATTACGCGGATGTGATCTATCGGACCGAGCGGGAGAAGTTCGCGGCCGTTGTGGAGGAGATCGTCGAGCTGTACGGAATGGGGAGGCCGGTCCTGGTGGGGACCACCTCGATCGAGAAGTCGGAGAAAGTCTCGACGCTGCTCAAGCGCCGCGGCGTCCCGCACCAGGTCTTGAACGCCAAATACCACGAGCGCGAGGCGGAGATCGTCGCTCAGGCCGGTCGGTATAAGGGAGTGACGATCGCGACCAACATGGCCGGTCGAGGGACCGATATCCTTCTGGGCGGCCACGCCCACTCCCTGGCCCGGGAGATGGTGAAAAGGCAGGAGACCCCGGAGGACGTGGATCCAGAGGAGATGGTCAAGACGTTCGAGGAGGCGAAACGGATGCAGCAGTACGGACTCCTCGACTACGCCATCGACGCTCAGGCCTACGCCCGATGCCTGGCCAGGGTGCGCCCCCTCTCGAGCGCCGAGCACGAGCGCGTCGTGCAGTTAGGCGGGCTGCATATCCTGGGGACCGAGCGGCATGAGGCCCGACGGATCGACAACCAGCTCCGGGGCCGGGCTGGCAGGCAGGGCGATCCTGGCTCGTCCCGCTTCTACCTCTCGCTGGAAGACGATCTTCTGCGGATCTTTGGCGGCGAGCGGCTCCAGCGGATCATGGACAAACTCGGCATGCAGGAGGGCGAGGTCATCGAACATGGCATGGTGACCAAGGCCATCGAGACGGCCCAGAAGCGCGTGGAGGCGCATAACTTCGAGATCCGCAAGCACCTCCTGGAATACGACGATGTGATGAACCGCCAGCGCCAGATCATTTATGGCGAGCGGCGGAAGATCTTCGAGGGCGAGAATCTCCGTGAGACCGTCCTCGATATGGCCGAGGAGGTCCTGCAGTCCCTGGTGGGCCCCTACGCCCATGGGGACACGTACCCGGAGGAGTGGGATCTCGGGGGCCTCTCCGAGGCGATGTATCGCCAGTTCGGTGTGGAGTACGCTGTCCCGGCAGAGGAGCTTCCGGAGCTGACGTTTGGCAATCTCCAGGCGGAGCTCTGGGACAAGGTCCGGGCAGCGTACGAACGGAAGGAGGAGCAATTCGGGGCGGATCTCATCCGCTACCTCGAGCGGGTCCTCATGCTTCAGGTGGTGGATGTCCAGTGGAAGGACCATCTCCTGGCCATGGATCACCTGAAGGAAGGCATCGGCCTCAGGGGGTACGGTCAGCGAGACCCGCTGGTCGAGTATAAGCGAGAGGGATTCGAACTCTTTGACGCCATGGTGGATCGGATCAAGGAGCAGACGGTCCAGTATCTCTTCCGACTCCAGCCGACCATCTCGGAGGTCGCGACAGAGGTCTCTGCCGAGGCAGCGACCCCCTCGGGGGATGGCCGGACCGCCATACGCGTTCGCAAGGAAGCCCCTCATCCTGCCGCCAAGCAGTCCCTCAAACCCTTCACCCCTGCTGCGGTGACCGCCAAGGCAGGCAAGATTGGCCGCAACGAGACCTGCCCGTGCGGCAGCGGCAAGAAGTACAAGAAGTGTTGCGGCGCCTGACCTGCTGACTGACTCAATCCCTCAGCTCGTCAAACAGATTGTTCAACGACTCGGCGAGCGTCGGGTGGGCGAAGATGGCGTCCCGCAGCGTGGTATAGGGGACTTTGCCCATCATCGCAATCGAGAGCATCGACATCAGCTCGCCCCCTTCGACCCCGAGGATGGCACAGCCCAGGATCTCCCCGGTCTCGGCATCCACCAGCGCCTTCATGAAGCCCCGCGGCTCGTCCATTTCGAGCGCCCGGGCCACATAGCTCATAGGCATCTTGGCGATGCGGATTC
>JBOHQS010000213.1:0-3519 GCA_050732295.1 Methylomirabilales bacterium (SeqCode) | reverse complement strand
CGGAAGAGAGACAGCGCTGGCGCAGATCATCAGGCTCGTCGAACAGGCCCAGGCCTCAAAGCCGCCGATCCAACAGCTGGCCGACCGGATCGCGGCGGTCTTCGTCCCGGCCGTCGTCGGCATCGCGCTGGTCACCTTTGGGGTCTGGGCGGTCTGGGGGCCGGCGCCGGCCCTTGTCTTCGCGTTGAGTAACCTGATGGCCGTTCTCCTGATTGCCTGTCCCTGTGCCATCGGGCTCGCGGCCCCGACGGCGGTGATGGTGGGCGTCGGCAAGGCGGCAGAGCACGGCATCCTCTTTCGGGGGGCCGAGGCCCTCGAAGTGACGTCGAAGCTCACGAGTGTCGTGCTGGACAAGACCGGGACGCTGACCCGGGGGGAACCGTCGGTGACCGACATCATCGTCGACCGTCCGACGTCCGACGTCCGACGTCACGAAGCTTCCTCTTCTCGGCAGACCTCGGACCTCGGACCTCGGACCTTACACCCGACCTCAGTCCTCAGACCTCAGTCCTTGGACGCTCCACAGCGGGAGCTGCTGCGATTGGCGGCGAGCGCAGAGCGGGGATCAGAGCATCCCCTGGGCGAGTCGATCGTGGCGCGCGCGAAGGCGGAGGGGTTGGTGCTTGTTACCCCTGAAGGCTTCGAGGCCATCCCGGGTCATGGCGTTCAGTCGACGGTGGAGGGGCGGCGCCTCGTGCTCGGGAATCTCAAGCTCATGCAGGTGCAGGGGTTTGCCCTTGACGGGTGGGCGGAGGAGGGTGAGCGGTTGGCCGCCGAAGGGAAGACCCCGGTCTTCCTGGGGGTCGACGGGACCTTGGCAGGGATGATCGCGGTGGCCGACACCCTCAAACCGCATGCCCGCGAGGCGGTGGCGGCCCTGCAGCGTCTGGGACTTCAGGTGTTGATGATGAGCGGCGACAGTCGCAGGACCGCGGAGGCCATTGCCAGAGAGGTAGGGATCGAGCGGGTGCTGGCCGAGGTGCTGCCGGAGGAGAAGGCCAATGAGGTGCGGAAGCTGCAGGTCGAGGGTCACGTCGTGGCCATGGTCGGGGATGGCATCAATGACGCCCCCGCCCTCGCCCAGGCGGATGTGGGCATCGCCATCGGCACCGGGACCGACGTCGCGATCGAGGCCTCGGACGTGACGCTGATCACCGATGATCTGCGCGCCGTGGTGACCGCCATTGCCCTCGGCACACGCACGATGCGGATCATGAAGCAGAATTTCTTTTGGGCCATGGCTTACAACGTCGTCTTGATCCCGGTGGCCGCCGGGGCGCTGTACCCGGTGCTCGGGCTGCTCATGAGTCCGGTCCTGGCCGGGGCGGCTATGGCCCTTTCCTCGGTTTCGGTCGTCTCCAACTCCTTGCGGCTCAGGGCGTTTCGTCAGACAGGGCACGCGTAGGACGCGACTGAAGGGAGGGCGACGGTCATGCCGGCGGCGAATGAAGTCTATGCCTGTGGCGTGTGCGGCCTGGAGGTGCAGGTGCTCAAGGTCGGCCACTGCATCCCGCAGTGTTGTGGCCAGGAGATGCGGCGCAAGGCATGATGCCGCTCGATCGCATTGACAATGGGTCCGGTCATGGAATAGATACAACCGTATGCGGCCGATGGAATTGTGCAGGGTGAGGGGGTTGAATCAGTCATGATGCGCAAACTGGGAACGATCAGCGTGACCGCCGTGATCGCTGCAGCGCTGGTGATCGTCTACCTCGAACGTGGCCCGCCCACGCACAGGCCGCGCGAAGAACCACCGGCGCTTCCTGCCGTGTCGGCGGCGCCCCGGGTGGAGGCGTTAAGCGACGCGGAGCAGGTCATCATCCGGATCTATCGCGAGGTGAGCCCGGCGGTCGTCCACATCACCAGCACCGCGGTGGCCTACGATTTCTTCTTCAACCAGGTCCCCCAGCAGGGAACCGGCTCGGGCTTCATCATCAACGAGCAGGGATATATCGTCACCAACAACCACGTGGTCGAGGATGCCAAGAGCCTGGAGGTAACGCTCGCCAACGGGAAGAAGGTGGCGGCGCGGCTCGTGGGCCGCGATTCGAACAACGACCTGGCCGTGATCAAGATCGATGTCCCGGGCGAGAAGCTCCAGGTCGCCCGGCTCGGGAATTCCGAGCAGCTCCAGGTCGGTCAGATGACGATCGCCATCGGCAACCCCTTTGGCCTCGACCGGACGGTGACCACCGGCGTGGTGAGCTCACTCAAGAGGACCCTCCGGGCTCCCAACGGGCGAGAGATCCGGGACGTGATCCAGACCGATGCCGCCATCAACCCCGGGAACAGCGGCGGACCGCTTCTCAATTCCCGAGGGGAAGTGATCGGGATCAATACGGCCATCTTTAGTCCGACCGGCGGGTCAGTCGGCATCGGGTTCGCGATTCCCGTCAACACGGCCAACCGTCTCGTCCCGGAATTGATCGCCAAGGGGCGGGTGAGTCACCCCTACCTGGGCATCCGTGGCGCCAACGTCACACCGGAGCTGAGTCAGCTCCTCAGTCTGCCTGTCCAGCAGGGGGTGCTTGTGATTCTGGTGGAGCCGCGTTCGCCGGCGGACCAAGCTGGCATTCGTGGAGGGGACCGCCGGGTGCGGGTTGGGAACAGGATCCTTATGGTTGGCGGTGATCTGATCGTCGGCATCGACGGCCAAAAGGTAGAGAACAATGACAGACTCGTCGCCTATCTCGACGATCACAAGCGCGTTGGGCAGACGGTGGAGCTCGAGATCCTCCGGCAGGATCAGCGGCTCAAGCTGAGCGCCACGTTGGGCGAGGAGCCGGAAAGGCAGCGATTATGATGTTCCGGTGGCGCCTCGCCTGGACCCTCCTCTGCCTCCTCCCCGTCGTGGCTCTCGCGGGGGCCAGAGGAGAGGTGCGGATCGGAAATCGAGTGACGGTGACGGTCGAGGTGGCGCGAACCGAGGCGGAGAAGGTACGGGGGCTCAGCGATCGGGACCGGCTGGCGCCGGACCGCGGCATGCTCTTTGTCTACGGGGCGCCGGTTCGGCCCCTGATCTGGATGCGGGGTATGCGTTTTCCCCTGGACATCCTCTGGATACGCGACGAACGGGTCGTTGATCTGGTGCGGGGAGCGAAGGCACCAGCCCCTGGTGAGGCCCCCCAGGAGTTTGCGCCCCGTGACGACGCCCAGTACGTCCTCGAGGTGCCGGCCGGCTTTGCGGAGCGCCACGGAATCGCCGTGGGCGATCGGGCGGAGATCCGCCTGGAGGAGGGGAAAGCGCGGTGACGCGGCGTAGCTGGGCGGCCGGCGGATTGCTGCTGCTCCTTGTTCTCCTGGGGGTCGGAGCCGAGGCCAGGGACCTGGAGGTCTTTGAAACCACCCTGGATAATGGACTGAAGGTCCTCCTCCTGGAAGAGCGCAAGGCACCCGTCCTCACCTTTCATGTCTGGTATCGGGTCGGCTCCCGAAACGAGCAACCCGGGCGTACCGGTCTCGCCCATTTCATGGAGCACATGATGTTCAAGGGCACCCCACAGATGGGGGCCCAGGCGT
>JBOHQS010000212.1:0-3530 GCA_050732295.1 Methylomirabilales bacterium (SeqCode) | reverse complement strand
CGGATTTCTATTTCAAGGAAGACCAGAAGAAGCTCCCGCTGGAAAAGCTGGTCCCCCGCCTGGGCCAGATCCTCTTCCAGGAGCGGCTCGGGACCGTGCTCGACAAGAGCCGACGGATGGCGGAGCTTGCCGCCTTCATGGCCAAGGCGGTGGATCCGGGCCTTGAGGGGGCCGTGCGCCGAGCCTCCACCCTGTGCAAGGCGGACTTCGCGAGCGGCATGATCCGGGAGTTTACGGAACTGCAGGGCGTGATGGGCCGATACTACGCGTCAATGAGCGGGGAGAAGCCGGAGGTGGCAGCCGCCATCGAGGAACACTACCTGCCGAGACATGCGGGGGATGCCCTTCCGAAGTCGAAGGGCGGTGCCCTGGTCGGGATCGCCGATCGCATGGACAGTATCGCCGGCTGCTTCGGGATCGGGATGATCCCGACCGGTTCTGAAGACCCCTACGCCTTGCGCCGGGCGGCCCTCGGGCTCATCCTGATCCTGGCAGGACAGGAGCTCTCCGTCTCCCTCTCGGCCCTGACGCAGAAGGCCCTAGAACTGCTCAAGGACCGCATCACCCGGCCGCAGGCGGACGCCTTGAGCGACATCCAGGGATTTCTCCGGAGCCGGTCTGAGGGGATCATGATCGATCGGGGCATTCCGGCCGATGTGGCCGCTGCGGTGCTTCAGACCGGTTTTGACGATATCCCCCGGGCCTTCCGGCGCGCCCAGGCCTTGGCCAAGGCCAAGCAGGATCCTGGCTTTGCCTCGATGATGGTGGCCTTCAAGCGGGTCGCCAATATCCTTCCCCCCGACTTTGCCGCCAGAGTCGAGGAACCCCGGTTGCGGGAAGAGGCGGAAAAGGCGCTGTACCGTGAGGTCAAGGCCCTGCAAGGAGAAGTGGCCCGCCTGACGGACCGGGGGGAGTACGAAGGGGCGCTCAAGCAAATTGCCACGCTTCGGCCGGCCGTGGATCGGTTCTTCACTGATGTCCTGGTGATGGCTAAAGACGCCTCGATCAGGGAGAATCGCCTGGCCCTCCTGGCCGAGACGGCCAGCCTTTTCAGTCGGATAGCCGACTTTCGCCAGATCGCTGCTTCCACCTAGGGGTATCACTCCACCCCCGGATGGGCAGGGTTCGGCATAGGGTGGGTGCTGGCAAGTTCCTTGCAAGGGAAGCACAAGGCAACATACCCAAAAGGAGGGGAAGAATGGCCAAGCGGTTCCTGACACTGTTCATCACAGTCAGTTTGCTCGTGGGGACGTTGGGATTGGCTCAGGCGGGATGGCGGCAGGATTTCGAGAGGCGGGGCACGGGCGACTATCCGGGACGCGGGCTCGTTTATCCCATCTACGCGGTCGGCAAGGCGCTCTACGTGTTCGTCTTCTGGCCGATCAATTTGCTGGCCTGTTCCGCCCCAGAATGGACCGGCTGCATGCCAGAGGACCAGCGCGCCCTGGGCCTGGAGGAGAGCTACCAACAACTGGAGGATGTCTACCAAGAGGCGCCCTCGAAATAGATCAGTTGGCCGAGGCTCCCGCCCGGAAAACTTGCGTGCCGCCCAGCGGCGGATGGTGGTCCCCGCATCACCCCGACACGACCTGATGTCTGGGGGTGAGGGGGTCTCCGCAACCCGCATCCTCTGTCACAGAAAGGCTTGACACACTGAGAGGGTGGGGGTAATATCCCCGCCCAAGTCATGCCATTCCCGCAGCTGAAAGACTCATGAAGAGCCAGGCCAGAAAATCGGGTTCCCGCTTCTACGAGCTCTACTGCATCGCCTGCGGCAGACGGGTTCGCGAGGAGGAGTCGACCACCCGCTGCCCGAGCTGTCGAAGCCCCCTGGACGTTCGGTTCGACTACGACTACATCCACTCCCGGCTCAACCGGTACTCCCTCAGGAATTCCCCCATCAAGGCGATGAAGTATCTCGATTTCTATCCCATCGAGAACCTGAATCTGGTGGTCTCGCTGGATGAAGGGGGGACGCCGCTCTACCGCTGCCGGAGGCTGGGAGAGACGACCGGCTTTTCTCGCCTCTACATCAAGAACGAGGGCGCCAATCCGACGGGGGTCTTCAAGGACCGCGGGAGCATGGTGGAGCTCTCGAAGGCCAAGGAGCACGGCGCGAAGGCGATCTGTGTCGCGTCCACCGGGAACATGGCCGCCTCCGTCGCCGCGTATGCCTCCATCGCACTGTTGCCCTGCTACGTGCTGGTGCCCGAGGGGACCGCCATCGGGAAAATGGCGCAGGCCTTGAGCTATGGGGCGCGGCTTCTCCAGATCCGGGGGACGTACACTGACGCCTTTCGTCTCACCGAGGAGATGAGTGAGCGGTACGATTTCTATCTGGCCGGGGACTACGCCTTTCGCGTCGAAGGACAGAAGTCCCAGGCCTTCGAGATCATCGAGCAGCTTGACTGGCAGGTCCCGGCGGTCGTGATTGTTCCCATGGGTTTTGGGACCAACATCGCCGCCCTCTGGAAGGGGTTCAAGGAGTTTTACGACATGGGGCTGACCGACCGCCTCCCCCGCCTGATCGGGGTTCAGCCCGAAGGCTGCAGTCCCATCGTGGCCGCGTGGAGTCAAGGGCTGGAGAAGATTACGCCGGTGGAGCGGCCCGACACCATCTGCTCCGCGGTGGCGGCGGGGGATCCGCTAGATGGGCCCAAGGCGTTGCGCGCCATCCGGGAGTCGGGGGGGTGTGCGCTCACCTCGAGCGACGGAGAGATCCTCGAAGCCCAACAGTTGCTGGCCCGGCTCGAATCGATCTTCGTCGAGCCGGCGGGTGCCCTCCCCATCGCCGCATTGCAGCCTTTGCTCGCGACCGCACGGGTACAGGCGGACGAGGTGGTCGTCTGTCTCGCCACCGGTAACGGCCTCAAGGACCCCCGGTCGGCGCTCAGGGTCCTCCCGTCGCCGGCATCCATTGAGCCCTCCATTCAGGAGGTGGACAAGTTCCTCAAGCTCAAGCTCTACGAGATCCGGGCCGCCGGGGCCAAGAACAGCGACCGGAACCTCTTTACCGAGGTCCCCTCGAAAGGGGCGCTGTCCGAGCTGGTCAACAAGGAGTTCGGCATCCGCCTCACCCCCGACTACGCCCAGCGGGTCCTGGGCCTCGTGGAGGATTTCGTCAACAAAGGAAAGCCGGTCACCAAGGCGGATCTCCAGTACATCCTGGAGACCACGCTCAAGCGTGCATCCGGCGAGGGGGTCCTCAAGGTGGAGGACTTCCAGGTCACGACGACGCTCCACGGTCAGGCTCAGGCCAAGGTCTGGGTGAGCTTCGATGGGGAGCGGCTCGAATCGAGCGGAGCGGGGGTCGGGCCGGTCGATGCGGTGATCAGCGCCCTCAAGGCAGCGGCCAGCAGCCGGGGGCGGATCTTCTTCGAGTTGATCGATTACCAGGTGGCGATCAACGCCCCAGGGACCGATGCCTCGGTGGAGACGACACTGGTCCTGAAGGACGCCAAGGGGAACCGGATCGTCGCCACCGGGACCTCTCCCGATATCATTGTGGCCTCAGTCCAGGCCTTCGTGGA
>JBOHQS010000211.1:0-3577 GCA_050732295.1 Methylomirabilales bacterium (SeqCode) | reverse complement strand
CCGCGCGCAACCCGCCGCATTTTTCCCTTGACGGTTTCCCCCCATATATTGTATCCATTGTCGAGATGCCAGCTATATGTCGTGGACATGCGTCCTGAGGGCGAGACCATTCACACAGGAGGGTTCATGGGCATAGAAATCCTGGGGTTCGTCGTAGCGATCTGCGGTATTGCGGTGCTGGCGAACTGGGTCGACCGCCTGCGCTAACCGGCCCGACGAGCTTCGAGCTCAGCGAGGCGCGCCGGTGACGGCTGTGCCGCCCCGCACTCATCCCAAAGCTCTGTCGCTTCATGGGGCACGCTTTGACTCGGCACCTCGTCGGCGGTGCCCACCCTCCCCTGCTCTTCAGGGGTCAGCTCATCAAAGCACGAATCGAGGTGTTCCTGGATCTCGTCCCAGAAGGGGCTGATCACCTCTTGGGAGCAGAAATAGCACACCACGCGATACATCGCCATGTGCACGCCCGCCTGTACTCCTTGCTAAGCCTCTAAGCCATTGATGTTGCAAGGGGTGTGCCGCACGCCCGAAGGGGCCTGAAATACAGGCGGGGCCGGGATCGTCTCTATAGATGAACGGTCGAAGGACGTCTCCAGGATGACAGGCTGTGCGATAAGACAGGAGGAGAGGGGCCGATGACAAGCCGCGGATTGAGACATGCGATAGGGATAGGGGCCTTCCTGATCGGGCTGGTGCTTGCCCTGCCGGGTCCGGCGGCCGCAACCGGATTCATCCACGCCCACCGGCACGGTTCTTCCACCCACGGCTTCCAGCAATACCAATTCAGGCACTTCGGGTACCACCAACCCTATTTCTTCCGTGACCATCGCGGGTTCCTCCACCGCCATCCCCACTTTGACTACGGGAGTCGCTTTTACCACCCCGGGTTCTTCCACCCCCAGGGGTTCTACGGCGGCAGCCGGACCATCTTCATCTGGCGTTAAGGCCGCGCAAGGGAGCGCGCCGGGCCGGGCCTTCGGGCCCCCCCGGCGCTTTTTCGCTTTAGCGATGGCTGCCAAGCCAGTATAATCCGTACACAGCAACAGGATGGGCTATACCAAAGGGAGCACTTCAGCTGATCATCGACGCGAATCGCCAGCTGGATTCCAATCCCTAAGAAGGAAGGACACGGATGAAGCGGACGTTTACGGCGAGCGTATGGCGAGAAGGCGATTGGTTCGTGGCGCAGTGTCTTGAAGTGGACGTCGCCAGTCAGGGGGAGAGCGAGAGGCAGGCGCTCGCGAACCTCCGGGAGGCATTAGAACTTTACTTCGAAGAGCCCAGGGCGCAGACGGCGGCCAACCTGCACAGAATAGAGGTTGAGGTTAGTGCCGCTTAGACCTCTGCCTTACCGTGAGGTCAAGCGCAGGCTCGAGGCGGCAGGGTTCGTCCAAGTCGGTCAGAGGGGCAGCCACATCAAGTTTTCCAAGGAAGCCGCTGAAGGAATCCGCACCGTCATCGTTCCGCACCATCGCGAGATAGCCGTTGGTACCCTCCGGAGCATCCTGCGCCAGGCAGGGCTGAGCACAGACGAATTCGATGCGCTCTGACCAAGTCGGGTGGAGCCGCGACCCGCCGGGGCATGCAGAGCTCAACTGCCTCAGGAAGGCTGCGATGAGGGAGGGGCATCGGCAGGGAGTTGTTCCACGATTGACCCGGGCGCTTGTGGGATTGGTGTGTACAAGATCATCCTTCTCGGCTCGGCCCTAGGGGGAGGCATGAGTGATTCATCCTGCTCTCGTGGAAGGAAGGGTGGTATATGCCGTTCCGTGAGAAGGGGCGTTGACGAGGTCCATCACTTGTGTTACACTCCCCCTTGGAGGTGACACCGATGCCGACAACCAACCCGAGGGTGAACGTCGTCTTCGAGCGGCCGGTCTACGAGACCCTCCGACGTGTGGCAAAGCGGGACGGGGTCTCGCTGTCGCTCAAGGTCCGCGACCTCGTCCGCCAGGCGCTCGAGGCGACCGAGGATGTGGTCCTGGGGGAGCTCGCTGAGGAGCGGGCCCGCTCGTTTGACCGGGCGAAAGCCGTCAGCCACGGGGAGGCGTGGGGGCACGCGAAAAAGCGGCGGGCGAGCCGCTCCTAGATGCCCACCTCTCTCCTCTACCATCCGCTGGTGGCGCGCGAAGATATTCCGGCCATTCCCCGCAACCTGCAGCGCCGCCTGGCCCGCGCCATCGAAGGACGGCTCAGCACAGCCCCCGACCGCTACGGCGAACCCCTCCGCGGCCCGTTCCACGGGTATCGGAAATTGCGCGTGGGGGACTACAGAGTCGTCTACACGATTGTGCGACACGAGGTGTGGGTCCTCGCGATCCTCCACCGGAAAAGAGTGTATGACCTGGCGCAGCCCCGCCTCGGGTGGCACCCGTAGACTTGTGCCCTCGCCCGTCGGTTGGTGGCTGGTGCCTGGCGATCATCATGGACCCGAGCCACACGAAAAGGCCACAACTGAAATCCAAATTCGATAAGGCGCTCAAGTACGCCTCGAAGCTCCATCGAACCCAGATTCGGGAAGGCGGTAAGGTGCCGTACGTCGCGCACCTCCTGGGGGTGGCCGCGCTGGTCCTCGAGGAGGGCGGGGACGAGGATGAGGCCATCGCCGCGCTCCTCCACGACGCGGTCGAGGATCAGGGAGGCCGCCGCAGGCTCGCGGACATCCGGCGCCGCTTCGGCAAGCGGGTGGCCCGCATCGTCGAGGCCTGTAGCGACAGCGACACGATCCCCAGGCCCGCAGGGCAGGATGAGTAAGGCAAGAAAGAAGTCATTGACAGCAAGGCCTGAAAGATCTATGATATCTCCGACTACACATTCTCACGGATCTGTCCTTTGACCTTGACGAGGCCGCGAGGACTGAAGTCCCGCGGTTTTTTTTGTGCCAAGCACGCGCGATTGGGCGTGCCACGACGGGAGGTGAAGGAAGGATGGCGGAGTATCGGCGGCGTGATGACCAGGGGAGCGAGGCGGGTACGTACCCGTCGCATCGCCGTCCCCTCGAGGTCATCGTGGACGAACGCGGGGTTGAATCGGCGCTCCGCGCCTTCAAGCGCCTCGTGCTGCGTGACGGGATCCTCCGGGATTTGAAACGGAAACAGAGTTATGAGAAGCCAGGGGAGCGGAAGCGGCGTAAGGTTCGCGAGGCTGCTCGTCGGCGTCGCAAACAAGAGGCCCGCGCCCTCAGGCGGAACAATGGCCGACCGTAAGAGCGCGGTTTGGCCTGGAGCAGCACCGGGGATCGGTATCGAGAAAAGGAGAAAGAGGCATGGGATCGAAAGTGTTCGTGGGGAATCTCCCCTTCAGCGTGGATGAGCAGCAACTCCGCACGCTCTTTGAGGAAGGTGGCCGCGAGGTGCTTGAAGTCAGCATCGTCATGGATCGAGATACCGGACGCCCCCGCGGCTTCGCCTTTGTGAACATGGCCCGCCAAGAAGAGGCGCAGGCGGCGATCACGGCCCTGAACGGGCGCGACCTCGGGGGGCGCCCCCTCACGGTCAACATGGCGCGCGAGCAGCAGCCCCGGGGAGGCGGCTTCGGCGGTGGCGGCGGCCGCCGGGATCGGTACTGATTAGGAGAGAGT
>JBOHQS010000210.1:0-3618 GCA_050732295.1 Methylomirabilales bacterium (SeqCode) | reverse complement strand
TCACGACCCGCTCGCCTGGCGTAAGAGCGTGCGGTAGCCGTGTTCTGTGGGGCGGAGCCAAAAGAGGATCGCGAGGGTGAGACCTGACAGCACGACGAAATCGTGGAGCAAACCCGAGAGAAGGAAGAGGAACAGTCCGTAGATGGCTATGGCGTCCGCCAGGGCGAACATGATGATGTGCCAGGTCGCGATCGATTGCGCCAAGGCCCTGGCGCGCTGGCGGAGGGCCTGGGGGGTGAGAAACTGCGCCCGAATCCTGCCGATCACACCAAAGTTTCCGACGGCGGCAAGCCACAGGAGAGTCCGAAGGAAGGGGAGAGGGCCCACGACGCCCTCCTTCGGAATAAAATCTTGTGAGAGCATCAGGAGGACAAAGAGTCCGTAGATGAGCACGGCTCCGGCCATGGCCGCGTGGACGATGCGAAGATGCCGGAAGGTACTCTCCGGGTCAAGAGCTCCTCTGGATTGCGGGATTGGCCCCATCGTCTCCCCCCAGGGGTCCCGAGATCGTACGCAGAGGGAAGCCAAGCAGTTTTTGTGCCAGGTCGCTTGGGGATTCCGAGGGATTGCGTCCCTACCGTTCGAGGAGGGCCAGGATGCGCTCGAGCCGTGCGGCGGAATCGTCGAGGCCCCCGGGGCGATTGCGGCGTTGCCAAAGTTTCCGGTGCCGACCGATCAGCGTCCGGAGTTCCTCGCCGAGTTTGTTCCGCGATCGTGCGGGGAGGGCGCTCATGGGCGTGCCGAGGCCGATCCGCAGACGGACCGTCCCGAGGCGACAGGCCAGCCGGAGCATATCGGCCACCCAGCGAAACTCTTCCAGGATGGTCTCAGCATCCGGCCGTGCCATGAGAGCGTCACTGAGCGGCACCATCACCTCGTCAATGTAGGCGCGCGTCTCTTCCAGGCGTTCGACGGTGAGCCGCTGGAGGGCCTGGTGGGGCCGGTCTCGATCGGCGAATATCAACAAGTGGAATGGAGCCGAGCCGTTGTGGAGGGGGACCCTCGTATGCAGATACGCGTTGCCGAGATTGTACGCCAGCCGTCCCATCACGCCGCCCTGATCCGCGAAGGCGTGCAGACCGAGCAGGGCCGGGATGTCCAGCCGGCCGTGATCGGCGGTCGCGCTGTTCCAACTGAAGGCCGCCCCCGCGACAAATCCGAGGTAGCTGACGGGAAGCGGTTGCAGGTGCCCGTTGTCCCCCCAGTCGGTCGTGAGGACGCCGATCGCTCCGGTAACCCGGCCGGCAATCACGGCGTTGCTGACATTGGCGAGGGTGTTTGCCGTCCGCCCGGCCAGGCTGTTCCAACTGCTCGTTCCCGGACAGACGTAGAACCGGAGCCCGGCATCGGCGAAGAGGCGTCCGTGCTCGGCGAAGGGATGATTGGCCTCGTAGCCCCACTCGAGTGCGATGGCGTCTTTGGGAAGCCTGCCAACGAGCGCGGGCCGATCCCGGATCATGTCGGCCCAGAACTGCATGGTCCTCCCCCGTCGGGTCACCAACCGGTGGACCTGCTCCAGAAACTCGAGATAGACCCCCTCGACCCCACGTTCGGCGCAGACGGCGGCGGAACGCCCCTGTCCAAGGTCGAAGGTCTCGTCGAGGCCCACATTGAACTGGCCGCTGCTGAAGTGAGGCAACAGTTGATCGTAGAGATCAGAGAGAAGCGCGAGGCTGCCGGGGTCAACGGGGCAGAGGCCGTAGGGTTCTGGACTCGGGCTGAAGGGATGGACCAGGCCCTCGGGACATTCGGCCAGGCGACGGTAGGGTTCGTGGATCAGCCACCGGTGCATGTGGCCGAGACTGTTCTGGTTGGGCACGAGTTCCACGTAGCGGTCCCGACAGACGGTGTCTAACGCCTCGATCTCGTCACCGGTCAAGGGGCTCGCATGTTGCCAGACGACCTCGTGTCCCCCATAGGCAAAGGTGTGCTCCATGTAGAGCTGCATCTGGTTGATCTTCCAACTGGCCAAGAGGTCCACCAGATCGATCAACGTCTCCATCGTGGGGACCTTGTCTCGGCTCACGTCGAGCAGCACACCGCGGTGGGGGAAGTCGGGCCAGTCGGTCATGCGCAGTCCCGGCAGCGTGAGAGGCGCGCCTGGGCTTTTCGGCGCGTGGAGGCGGATGAGCTGGATCAGCGTGCAGATGCCGTAGAAGAGCCCGGCCTCATCGGCTCCGACAACTGTGACGCCCGTGTCGTCGATGGTGAGCGCGTAGCTCTGCGGTCGCGCGAGGACGGTCGGGTCGAGGCGGAGCCTGATTGAAGCGGCTGGCTGACGCGACCTCTCTCTACCGGTCGCGTCCGGGCGGGGACGGCAGCCGCAAGACTTGAGCGCCGCTGCCAGCCGATCGGCTGTGGCACGCGGCCCGGGCGAGGCCGGTGAGACATCGATCTCCGGCTCGCGCGGGAGAGTAAAGTGACTGCCGGTCGGCTCAACAGACTGGGGTTTGGGAAGCAGGAGGGAGAGTCGACTGTTCATGGGCAGGGTCGGTCGCTAGGACGTCGACGATAGATGGTTGGTGGTCGGTGATCAGTGCGTGGTGTTCCCAACACCTGACACCCAACACCCAAGACCTGACCGGCTGCCTGCCGAGGGCTAGCCAGTTTGGGCCTCGTCAAAGACGAGATCGCCGTGCTTCTTGATGTAGTCGACGACCCCCCCCTCCTGGAGGATCGTGAGCATCACAGGCGGGATCCGTCCGGTTGTGAGCTCCTGCTGCCGGGTGCGGTTGCGGACCACCCCGTGCTTCAAGTCAATTTCGACCTCATCCCCGTGGGCGATCTGGTCGGTGTCCACGGTCAGGGCCGGCATCCCGATATTGAAGCAGTTCCGGTAGAAGATTCGGGCGAAACCCTTGGCGAGCACCACCGGCACCCCGGCCAGCTTGATCAGGCGCGCGGCGTGCTCGCGGCTCGACCCCTGTCCAAAGTTACGGCCCCCCACCACGATGTACGTCTGGTCCCCTTTGAGTGCCGCCGGGGCGAAGTCCTTGTCGGCGTCCTCGAGGACGTGCTTGACGAATTCCGGCAGGTTGTCTCGGAGGTAGGCGTACCGGCCCGGGGCGATGAGGTCGGTCGAGACGAAATCGCCGAACTTCCAGGCCTTCCCGCGAAGCATTACGCGCCTCCTACGCGAGGAATCGACGCGGATCAGTGATCTTCCCCTCGACCGCCGTGGCCGCGGCGGTCCAGGGCGAGGTGAGGTACAGGAATGAGTTGGGATTCCCCATGCGCCCCTTGAAGTTGCGGTTCTGCGTCGCCACGCAGACCTCACCGTCAGAGAGGAGCCCGAACTGCATTCCTGGGCAGGGCCCGCAGGCGGCATGGCCGATGACGGCACCGGCCTCCTCAAGGATCTGGATGTATCCCTCCCTCAGGGCCTCATGGTAGACCCACCGTGAGCCAGGATAGACCAGCAGACGGGTTCCCTGCGCAACCCGGCGTCCCTTCAGGATCTGGGCGGCGGCCTGCAGGTCCTCTAAGCGTCCGTTGGTGCAAGTCCCCAGGAAGACCTGATCCACCCTGATCCCTTCTTTCTCGACCTCCGCGGCCTGCTTGACGTTACCCGGGGTGTGCGGGACCGAGACGAGCGGCACGAGCGCCGCGCAGTCGATG
>JBOHQS010000209.1:0-3621 GCA_050732295.1 Methylomirabilales bacterium (SeqCode) | reverse complement strand
GGAGATCCATGCCTCGGCACTGAACCTGGGCGGAGGGAGGGTCCAGACGGCCCACGGCGATCTCCCGGTACCGGCGCCGGGGACCGCCCATCTTCTTCGAGGCGTTCCGGTCTATGGGAGCCCGGTCGAGGCCGAGCTGACCACACCAACGGGGGCGGCCATCGTCTCGACCCTGGCGAAGGGGTTCGGGCCCCTCCCTCCGCAGCAGATCAGTCTAGTCGGCTACGGGGCGGGCAGCCTGGATCTTGCTCACCGGCCGAACCTGCTCCGGCTGATTGTCGGCGAAAGGATCGACGACCTCGACAGGGATGACGTGACGGTCGTCGAGGCGAACATTGATGATATGAACCCCCAGCTCTTCGAACCACTCATGGAGGCGCTCTTTGCAGCGGGAGCCCTCGATGTGTTCCTGACCCCGATCATCATGAAGAAGTCCCGACCTGCCACGGTCATCTCGGCGATCGTTCCAGCCGGCCTTGAGGAGGGCATCGGGCCGATCCTCTTGAGTTACAGCAGCACCTTCGGCGTCCGATTCCGCAGAATGCAGCGGCAGACGCTTCCGCGGGAGGTGCTGACGGTGGAGACCCCCTTTGGCCAGGTGCGCGTCAAGGTGGGCCGACTGCAAGGCCGCCCGATCCATCTGGCCCCCGAATACGAGGATTGCCGACGGCTGGCCGAGATGGGCAGGCTCCCACCGGCTGAGATCATGACGGCAGCCGTCGAGGCAGCCCGCGCTATGCTGCAATTATCTCGTCACGATTTTTTCATTGACAGAGGGGCCGAGGGAAGATAACTTCTCGACGCATTTCCGGGGCACACGGGGAAGGCACCGGCGCCCTGCGATGCTTCTGGGGACCCTGAGTATTGATGCGAGGCCGACAACACACTTGACCCCATCCTTGCAGAACGACCTGCTCACCGAGAAGCGTCCGCGCCTTCGCATGTGTGGGACTGTGGAGGGGATCCCAACCCTCCAGGTGGCCGACGTGCTGGATGTGACCCAGCGGGGAGCGCTCGTAGAGCACCAGGATACGTTCCCGCCGCAGAGTCTCTGCCTTCTTCAGCTAGGGACGAACGGGGACCTGTCAACCATCCGGTGTCGCGTGGTGCACAGTCGGGTGAGCTCCGTCCGACCAGATGGAGGCCCGTACTGTGAGACGATGGTGGAATTCCTCGACATGAGCCCAGCGGCTGAGCGAGCCCTCAGGAACATCGTCCAATCCTTCGGGGCCAACGGGGGGTTCCAGGCCGGAGGGCCGTGAGGTCTAAACCCGGATGTCTTGTGTCAATAGCAGTGGCGCTGCCAGTACCCTGGCACCAAGACCTGATAGTACGTGGTAAAGCCGTTCTGCTGTTGGGGTCGGAGCTCCCAGCGCTCCTGGACCCACACGTCTTGGCAGACCGGGACCCGGTAATAGACCGGCTGATAGACGACCGGGGCAGCATAGACGACTGGCGGGGCATAGACCACCCGGGGCGTGAGGAGAGCGTTCAGGACCAGCACCGTGCCCGCACCAGCCAAGAAGCCCCCGGCGAAGTACCCGCCACCATGCCCGTGGTGATGATACTTGTGGTAGCCGCGATGCCAGTGTCCTGCCTCGGCGGGCAGGACCATCCCGGCCAGCACGAGGCTCCCGATGACGAGGCCAACTGCAAGGCGTCTCATGTTCCTTCCCCTCCTTTGCCCACCCAGGGCCCGAGCGGCCGCCCGCCGCAGGGCCGGTCCGTTGCCAATGTCACCCCATGAGACGACCCCTCCCCCAATTTTATTTCAAGCCTACCGCGTCTTGCTCTCGCCAAGGAATTGGTTTGCCTTCAGCAGATTCTGTACTACCTCTTGATAATACGGTTTCTCCTTGAGGCTCGCATAGGATCCCGGGAAATAGATGGCCGTAATGTCCGCGCTGGATTCGCCAAAGGCCGTCAGTACGATGGCGCAGCGCTGATCACTGGAGAGGCGCGTGTTGTCAATAATCGGAAAGTCAAAGAATCCCACCCAGAATTCGGCGACATTGGTCTCGACGTCTGCCGGAGGCTCCTTGGGCGTCCTGATCTCCAACCTGACTTTGACTTCCCTGGTCTTCGAATGAGCCTCGATCACAACAATTCTGAAATCCCTCTTGATGTTTTCTAGCGTCAGCGTCGCCTCTTCAAGCGGGATACCTCCAGGGGTCTTCCACAGGGTCTCTAGATCGATCGTGCGATCAAATTTCTTTCCAGCCCCCTCTAACACCAGCATCTGCTTTCGAACGACCTCTCTCGCCGCCTTATCCAGACGCTCCAGGTATTCCTGTTTCGCACCGTCCTTGGAACCGGCGACTTGCTTTTTCAGATGCGTGAACAGTGGCCTGAGATTCAGCGATTCGTGGAAATTATAGACGAGCAGCTCGAGATTCAGCACCTTGGTGTCGAGCGACGCCGCTGCGGGCTGGAGGAAGGATTGGATGATGGAGACAAACATGTCTTTCCGCAGGGCGCTTTCCGCCTCCTCTCTCTTGCTCATGAGCTCGGAGTAGAGCCGGACATTCGTGTCGAGCGCCTGCCGGCGCTCGAGAAAGTTGGAGGCGAAGAATCCCAGGCCGACTACGGCCAGGGCGGCCAACAGGCCCCCCACCGGCTGCAGGATGATCGCCGCCTTATCCCATCCGTCCCTTTTCGTATCACCCATCCCTACTTCCTCCGCAGCACGTACTGGCCATCCTTTTTTTCTAAGACCAGATCATAGCGCACGGACTTTTCATACGAGGAGATTTCAGTCGATGGAGATTGTTCCTTGTAATGCACCTTGAGGGTGCATTTCCCCTTCTCCTGGACGTACAGACGATAGGAACCATACTGGTCCGTGGTGTTGCGCGGATAGGCTTTCCCGGCACAGGTGACCTCGACCTGGGCTCCTCCCCCAACAGATTTGCCCCCCTCTGTCAGAGTCCCGTAGATCTCCCCGCCGAAAGCAAAAGAGGGAACACACACAAGGAGCACAATCGACATGGCAATCGTTTTCATAGTGCCTCCCCTTCACCTCAGTTCTCCTCCCCCCTGCTCCCTGGGGTGAGCTTAGGCAATAACGGGGCCCCAGTCAATGACCATGTGGGGTTATCGACTGAACCGAGCTCGGCTTTCTACGGAGGGGGTAGACTTCCCTACCATGAGAGCCTAAGATGCTTCCAGCAACGGATCCCAACCTCAGTCGCGCACATGTCGGATCGAGAGTGACTCGCTGCTACAGATGGGATTGATGTTTGAAAAAGCCGCAGTCCTGGGGGCGACCGGCCCGACGGGGAAGTTCCTTGTTCGGGAGTTGATCGTCCGCAGAGTACCCGTCCGCGCGGTGTCGCGAAGCGAGGCGAACCTCGCACGCGCGTTTGGCGCGCTGAAGGTTGAACGCGTCGCAGTGGACCTTCTCGATGCCGACGCGACGCGGCGAGCCATTGAAGGCTGTGACCTCGTCTTCGACTGCATCGGGCTTCCCATGGACCGGATGGCGGACCACCCCCGGACGGCGAAGAACATTGCCAGCGCAATTGCCAGCACCGGCGCACGGTGCATGCAGGTGTCAGGCTACTGGGCTTACATCCCGATCCAGCGGAACCCCGTTTCGGAAGATCATCCCCGCGTCAACGG
>JBOHQS010000208.1:0-3640 GCA_050732295.1 Methylomirabilales bacterium (SeqCode) | reverse complement strand
CCCGCTGACCGCGATTCGCTCGAGCCTCGCCGTCCTTGTTCTCGTCGCGGGCCTCCTCGTGTGGGATCAGCGGCAGTTGCGCCTGCCGCTCCAGGACGTGCCCTTGGTCGCCCTTGTCGGAGTGGCAGGCCTGGCCATGGCCAACGTCACGTACTACTACACCATCAGCCTCACCAGCGTGGCCACCGCCATTCTCCTCCAATACATGGCGCCGATCCTGGTCGCCCTGGCCTCCGTCCTCTTCTTGAGAGAGCGCCTGACATGGATGACACTCCTCGCTTTGGGCTTGGCCGTGGGCGGCTGCTTCTTCATGGTGAAAGGGCACGATCCTACGCTCCTCCGGCTCAATCTTCCGGGCCTGATCAGCGGGCTCGTCTCGGCGTGCGCCTTTGCGGGGTACACGCTGCTCACCAAGCGCGCCGTGGCGCGGATTCCTGCCTGGACGTTGCTGGCATACGCATACGCCTTCGCCACCCTCTTCTGGTGGATGGTGACACCGCCATGGCGTCTCCTCGCGGAGGGGTACTCCCTTCGCCTGTGGGCGATCTTCTTCCTGATCGGTGCCGCTGGGACCGTGCTTCCGTTCGCCCTGTACACCTTTGGCCTCACGTACCTGCCTGCCACCCAGGTCAGCATCGTCAGCACGATGGAGCCGGTGGTGGCTGCGGGCGCCGCGTTTGTGCTTCTCGGGGAGGCGCTCGACTGGCCCCAGCTCTTCGGGGGGGCCCTGGTGGTGACGGGAGTGGTGCTGGTCCAGCGAGGGTCCGCGGCGGCCCGGAGTGTTCCCGAGGCGATGCCGGCAGGGCACCGAGGGTGACTGCTCGATGATGTTTGATCCGATCACTCTGCTGTATCGGTTCTACGAGCGCCGACTCCTCCGGGAAGTTCAGCGCGGTGTGTTGCCCAGGCACATCGGTCTCATCCTGGATGGCAACCGACGCTATGCCCGGGAACTCGGCTTGGCCGATCCGCTCGAAGGGCATCGGCTGGGGGCGGATAAGCTGGAGCAGGTGTTAGATTGGCTGGAACAGCTCCAGATCCACATCATCACCATCTATGTCCTCTCCACCGAAAACCTGTCCCGCCCCCACGCGGAGCTCTCCGGCCTTCTCGGTCTCATTGAGTCAAAGATGCGGGAGGTGGCGGTGGACCCCAAGATCCACCGGAAAGGGGTCCGCGTCCGGGCGGTCGGGCAGCTGGAGCTTCTGCCCCCATCTCTGCAAGAGGCGATCGCACAGGCCCAGGAGACCACCCATGCCTACAACAACTTCTGCCTGAATATCGCCGTGGGGTACGGGGGAAGGCAAGAGATCGCCGATGCGGTGAAGCAGCTCCTGAGAGATCGGGCCCGACGGGGGAGCGCCCTCGAGCAGGCTGCAGAAGAGATCACGCCCGAAGAGATCGGGAAGTATCTCTATATGTATGACCTTCCCGATCCGGATCTCATCATCCGGACGAGTGGCGAATTCCGCCTCTCCGGCTTCCTCCTCTGGCAGAGCGCCTATAGTGAGTTCTATTTCTGCGACGCCTACTGGCCCGCCTTTCGCAAGATCGATCTGCTCCGGGCGATCCGCAATTATCAGCAACGGAAGCGGCGCTTCGGCACCTAGGTCCAACGTCGAGGGGCTCGGAGGGAAGCGACTTCGGACTTCGGACTGCGGAAGACTATTCGGTTTCCCGGTGCGGAGGCAGGGCGGTGCCGATGAGAGAAGTCACGGCATCGAGGCCATGGCGGGTGAGATACGTCTCGATTCCGTCGAGCACCTTCATCGACGCCAATGGATCGAGAAAGCTGGCGGTCCCGACCTGGACCGCGCTCGCCCCGGCGAGGAGGAACTCGATCGCGTCGTCACCGGTCATGATTCCACCGATCCCGATGAGCGGGAGCTGCACCGCGCGCGCGACCTCCCAGACCATGCGAACCGCGATGGGACGAATGGCCGGACCGGACAACCCGCCGGTGGCCCCCGGCAACTTCGGTCGGCGGGTGCGCACGTCGATCGCCATGCCGATGATGGTGTTGATCAACGAGAGCGCATCCGCCCCCGCATCGGCAGCCGCCCGGGCGATCACGGTGATGTCGGCCACATTGGGAGAGAGCTTGGGGATCACCGGGAGCGAGGTCGCTTGCCGGACCGCCCGGACCACCTCGTACGTGAGGGTCGGGTCGGTGCCGAAGTCCAGGCCGCCCGCCACGTTAGGACAGGAGATGTTGAGTTCGATGCCGGCGACCCCCTCGACATCGGTGAGTCGCTTGGCCAGGGTGGCAAACTCTTCGACCGATTTTCCAGCGATGTTCACCAAGAGCGGGGTGGTGAGCGACCGAAAGAACGGGAGCTTGTGACGAAGGAAGGCGTCGATCCCGACATTCTGGAGGCCGATGGAATTGAGCATCCCTCCTGGGGTCTCGACGATTCGTGGGGGAGGATTCCCCTGTCGGGAATGCATCGTCACCGTCTTGACGATGATGGCCCCCAACGCGTTGAGGTCGAAGAAGCGGGTAAACTCTGTCCCGTATCCGAAGGTCCCCGAGGCGGTCATCACCGGGTTTTTCATGGCAATCCCGGCGATTGTCACCCTCAGTTTCGGCCGCTTCCCCTTGTCCACCGATGACCGACGACCGACAACCGATGACGGCTCGGCTGAGCTCGCCGAAGTCCGGCGACGGCCCTGGTCTTTTTCTGACCCCTGACCCCTGACCCCTGACCCCTTTTTCTTTTTCGGGGTCACCAGGCAATCTCCTGCGCGTCGAACACTGGGCCATCCTTGCAGCACAGCTTGTAGCTTACCTGGTTCATGGTTGATAGTTCGTCGTTCATGGTCGGAGGTTTCCCTGAACCCTGAACTCTGAACCCTGAACCGTGAACGGGGATGACGCAGCCCATGCATGCCCCAAACCCGCAGCCCATCTCGGCCTCTAGCGAGACCTGACAAGGAATCTCAAATCGCTCGGCGATCCGCGTCACGGCGTGGAGCATCGGGTGAGGGCCGCAGGCAAAGATAGTAGACCGATGACCGTTGACCGATGACCGCAGGAACGACTCGAGCAGGTCGGTCACGAGGCCCCGATGGCCGAGGCTGCCGTCCTCTGTGGCGACGTGGACCGTCGCCCCCGCCTTGCGAAGGTCGGCGACACAGAGAACGCCATGACGGGTCTTCCCGCCGACGAACGCCACTATTTTGCGATGACTGTTCACCGACGACCGATGGCCGCTTTTACCTTTCCGTGAACCGTGAACGGCTCGACTGAGCTCGCCGAAGTCCGTGAACCGTGAACGCCGTAGACTTTCGGCCAGTGCTACGACCGGAGGGACCCCGATGCCTCCCGCCACCAGGAGGGCCGTGGTGAGGCTCTGAGGGACCCGGTAACCGTTCCCCAAGGGGCCTAAGAAGTCGACGCGATCTCCCCGCTTGAGCTGAGAGAGGGCGGTTGTTCCCTTCCCGATCACCTTATACAGGATCTCGACCATGGTCTTCCCGCCTCCAGCCGGCCTTCCGGGGCGCTGGACTCGGAGGATACTGTAGGCCCTCGGCAGGAAGGGGTCGAGGGATCCCGAGGGCTTCACCATGATGAACTGTCCCGGCTCAAAGATCAGGCGGGGTGAGGTAAAGCGCTGGAGGTAGTAGTCTGCGTGGAGCC
>JBOHQS010000207.1:0-3659 GCA_050732295.1 Methylomirabilales bacterium (SeqCode) | reverse complement strand
GCTCACGCCCGAGGATGGCTACGACGTGGTCGTACTCCTCCCGCGTCAAGTTGTGCGCGGCAATGATCTCTTGAGTGAGGGTCGGCTCTTTCATACGATCACCGAGGCATGGGAGAGGTGGCTCGACCAGAGCGCACAATCGACTCGAAAAGGAGGAGGCCACTGGTAGACCCGAGCAGGGCTTCCGCAGCTCGCTCCGGGTGCGGCATCAGGCCGAGGACGTTTCTCCTTTCATTGCAGATGCCAGCGATGTTGTCGAGCGACCCATTGGGGTTCGCTCCATCGGTAGTCTCCCCGCCCGCTGTCGCGTAGCGGAAGACCACCTGGTCCTTCTCGTTGAGCTGCCGCAGGGTTTCAGGGTCGGCATAGTAGCGCCCCTCGTTGTGATTGATCGGGACGCGGAGGACTTGGCCCGGATGGTACGCGGCGGTGAAGGGGGTCGCGGTGCTCTCGACGCGGATGTGGACATGGCGGCAGATGAAGGCAAGGCTCGTGTTTCTCAGGAGCGCTCCCGGCAAGAGTCCGGCCTCGCACAGCACCTGAAAGCCATTGCAGATGCCGAGAATCAGGCCGCCGTCTTCAGCGTGCCGTTCCACCGCCTTCATGACCGGCGAGAATCGCGCAATCGCCCCCGTGCGCAGATAGTCTCCGTGGGCGAAGCCCCCCGGCAGGATGAGGCAGTCGTAGTCCTTGAGCCCCTTCTCTTTATGCCAGATGAGATCCGCCTGCTGCCCCAGGACCCTTTCAACCACCCACTGGCAGTCCAGCTCGCAGTTGGACCCGGGAAAGACCACGATCCCGAATCGCACCTAACCCTCCTCCAGCTCGAACCGATAGTCCTCGATCACCGGGTTCGCCAGGAGTTTCTTGCACATCTGGTCCACGCGCCTCGAGGCTTCCTCGCGGCTGACCCCGTTGAGGGTGACCACCATGAATTTCCCGACGCGCACATCCTTCACCCCGGTAAACCCGAGCGTCTCAAGGGCGCCCCGCACCGTCTCCCCCTGCGGATCGAGCACCCCCTTCTTCAACGTCACATACACCCTCGCGCGTATCATTATTCCATCACCGGCACTTCGGCAGTTCCAAGCTTATTCCGGGCGGCGAGGGGAAGGCCGACCTCGGAGGAAGGCGAAACCCGCGCCCTAACCCAAAAGTGATCGAACGCGAGACATTTGCGATAATCGTCCAGGGTACCTAGCGCCAGAAGACTTTCCGACCGCAACATCAATTCCCAACGCGCTGCACCAGACCTGCGAACGGGCAACCCATTCAAGCTGTTTCGCCGACGACGAGGAGACCTTTCCCGAGCCGCCTTCCTCATCCGCAGATCCGCCGGTACACCTCCTGATACGCCTCCTCCACCTTGCCGAGATCCCTGCGGAACCGGTCCTTGTCCATCTTCTCCAGCGTCTCCTTATCCCAGAGGCGGCATCCATCAGGGGTGATCTCGTCGCCGAGCAAGAGCTGCCGCCGATGGCGCCCGAACTCGAGCTTGAAGTCCACCAGGATCAGCCCGCGCTTATCGAGAAACTTGCGGAGCAGGGTATTCACGACGAGGGCCCGTTTCCGGATGGCCCTCACCTCCCGGGGCGTCGCGAGGCCCAGGAGCCGAACGTGATCCTCGTTGATCATCGGATCTCCGAGGGCATCGTCCTTGTAGAAGAACTCGAGCACGGGCGCTGGCAGGGACTTCCCCTCGGGGAGACCCAGCCGCTTGGAGAGCGAGCCGGCACTGATATTCCGGATCACCACCTCGATCTTGATGATCTCGAGCCTCTTCACGAGCATCTCGCGGTCGTTCAGCTGCTTCACAAAGTGGGTCCGGACGCCGCGTCGCCCCAGGTACGTGAACAGGACCGAGGAGATTCGATTATTATAGACCCCCTTCTGCTCGATGATCCCCCGCTTCTGGGCGTTGAAGGCCGTCGCCTCATCCTTGAAGTACTGGATCAGGAGATTCGGGTCGTCGGTCTCGTACAGGATCTTGGCCTTGCCCTCGTAGATCTTCGTCCGCCGCTCCATGCCGCTTCTCTACAGCCCCAATCGGGCGAAGATGGTGTCGACATGCTCCAAGTACGGCGTGAGATCGAAACAGGCGGCGACCTCATCGACCGAAAGGTGCCGCAGGACCTCCGGGTCCTGGAGCAGCACGGCCTGAAAATGCTCCCCCTTCTCCCAGGCCTTCGTGGCGCTGCGCTGAACCAGATCATGGGCCACCTGTCGGGCCATCCCCTTCTCGATCAGGGCCAGGAGGACCCGTTGCGAGAAGAGGAGGCCTTGCGTCTGTTGGATGTTCCGTTCCATACGTTCCGGGTAGACCTGGAGCCCCTCCAACACTTCCCGCGCCTTCACGAGGAGGTAATCGAGCACAATGGTGGAGTCAGGCAGGATGATGCGCTCCACCGAGGAGTGGCTGATGTCCCGCTCGTGCCAGAGGGGGACATTCTCCAGGGCCGCGATGGCATTCGCCCGAAGGACCCGGGAGAGTCCTGAGATCTGTTCACAGGTCACGGGGTTTCTCTTGTGCGGCATGGAGGAAGAGCCTTTCTGGGTTTCGGCGAAGGGCTCTGCCACTTCGGCAACCTCGGTCCGCTGCAGGTGGCGGATCTCGGTCGCGATGCCGTCTAGTGTCGCCCCGATGATGGCGAGCGTCCCGAGGAACTGGGCATGCCGATCCCGGGGGACGATCTGGCTCGATACCGGCTCGGGATTGAGCCCCAACCGCTCGCAGACATACGCTTCGATGGAAGGAGGGAGATGGGCATAGGTCCCGACCGCCCCCGAGACCTTGCCGGTGCCCACGGCTGCCTTGGCCTGGGCAAGCCGCTCCCGGTTCCGCAGCATCTCGCTATACCACCGAGCCACCTTGAGACCGAAGGTCATCGGCTCGGCATGCACCCCGTGGGTCCGACCGACCATGACGGTCTGCTTATGAATCCTGGCTAACGTCTTGAGGGTCTCGAGCAGCGCGTCGCAATTCTCCAAGAGGATATCTGCCGCCTCCTGGAGCTGAAACGCCAGGCCGGTGTCCATGACGTCGGAGGAGGTCAAGCCGAGGTGGATGTAACGACTCGACTCACCGACCCGCTCCGCCACTGCGGTGAGGAATGCGATGACCTCGTGCCGCACCTTCTGCTCCAGCGCCTCGATCCGACCGAGATCAAAGGCGGCCCGAGCCTTAATCTCCTCCAGGGCCTGGAGTGGAACCTTTCCCAACTGCGCCCAGGCCTCACAGGCGAGGATCTCGATCCGGAGCCACACCAAGAACCGATGCTCCGGCTCCCAGATCGCAGCCATCCTGGGGAGGCTGTAGCGGGGAATCATCGCTCGGTCCTCCTCACACGCGGCAATGCCACGGCGATATCACCCACAGGATTGCAGTGGAGACCCCTCGGGGTCAGACCGATGGAGAGGGTTGCAGGATGCGGCCGATGGAAACCAAGGCACACGCCCCGCCATCAAAAAGGGACTGGGTGAGCTGCCGGAGGCGCTCCGGCGTCACCTCCTCGATCCCCTGGATGATCTCCTCCAGCCCGAAGCAGCGGTTGAAGGCCATGTACATCCTGGCGAGACGGGTCATCCGGCTGTTGGTGCTCTCGAGGCCGAGGAGGAGATTACCCTTGAGCTGCTCCTTGGCGCGTCGGAAATCCGCGGGA
>JBOHQS010000206.1:0-3673 GCA_050732295.1 Methylomirabilales bacterium (SeqCode) | reverse complement strand
TCGCGTTGTCCGAGATGGGGCCGAAGGTATCCTCGGCCAGGATAAATCCGGTCGTGGCCAAGAGGCCCAGCCCGGCCAGGGCGATGCCGTAGGCCGACAGCGAGACGCTCCCACCGAAGATGCTGTACGAGCCGAAGATGGTGGCGGCGATGGCCAGGATAGCCCAGACGCTGGACTCCAGGCCAGAGGCAAACCCGGAGAGGATCAACGTGGCCGGACCGGTCTTGCTGGCGTGGGCAATCTCGGTCACCGGCTTCTTATCCGTCGCCGTGAAATACTCCGTCAGCCACTGGATCACCAGGGCCAGGACGATGCCCATGGTATTGGCCACGGACACGCGCACCCAGAAGGGGAACCCCTCGGAGTGGTATTTGGTGGCGGTGATGCTCCCGAGGTACCACCAGCTTACGAGGAAGAACCCGGCGGTGGAGCTGAGGGCGGCCACCCAGAAGCCGACGTTGATCGGCTTCATGGGATTCATGGCCGGGTCATCTTTGCCCCGCACGGCCCAGGTGCCGAAGATGGAGCCGAAGACCCCCACGGCCCGGATGAGGAGCGGGTAGATGACTAGGGCTAACGTCACCTGGAGCGCGGCGGCCTCGCCGCCAAAGGCCTGGACGAAGTCCTTATCCAGGATCGCGCCGGCCCCCAGGATGATGGCCGCCACCAGTGTGACCTCGTAGCTCTCGAAGACGTCGGCGGCCATGCCGGCGCAGTCCCCCACGTTGTCGCCCACGTTGTCGGCGATGGTGGCGGGATTGCGCGGGTCGTCCTCCGGAATTCCTTTCTCCACCTTGCCCACCAGATCGGCGCCCACATCCGCCGCCTTGGTGAAAATGCCGCCACCCATGCGCATAAAGAGGGCCGCCAGGCTTCCTCCGAAGCCGAAGCCGATCAGGATCTTCATGGCATTCTCTCTAAACAGGAGGAAGATGATCGTGGCGCCCAGGAGCCCCAGGCCTACGGTGAACATGCCTGAGACGGTGCCGGCGCGGAATGCAATCTCCAGCGCGGTCTTGAAGCTCTTGAGTGCCGCCGCCGCCGTGCGCACGTTGCCCTTGACGGCCAGCCACATGCCGACATAGCCGGCGCCGTAGGACGCTGCCACCCCCATAAAGAAGGCGAGTGACACGCCGAGAGGGAGAACCAACCCCTCGTAGATCCCGCGGTACATGAAAAAAAGACCGATCGTGATGGCAATGACGAACCAGATCATGGTCCTCACCTGACGCGCCAGGTAGGCAAAGGCCCCCTCCTCGATGGCGGCGGCTACCTGGACCATCGCTGGCGATCCCGGATCTTCCCGAAGGACCCGCAGCGCCAGGAACAGACCATACCCCAGGGCGATAAAGGATGAGACAAGGACCACCCACAGGATGGTCCACTCCGTCGGCCCGAACTGGGGAAGGACAATACTGGCCTCGCTCATCGTCATCTGCTCCTTTATTGAAGGTCAGTCATGCATGGCGGATGGTATCCCGTCGCAGGCGGGGAGAGTCTAGCAGGAGAGACCGGGGATTGCAATCTCTGTTGGGATGGAACGCGGAAGGTCCCCCGGTTCACAGAGACACGCGTGCCGTCTGTGGAAGAGATGCGGAACGTGAGTGCGGGAGACCCTTCCTACCAGATCTTGGACGGGACGTCCTGCCTTCCCTTGACCAGGACATCCACGAGGGCCAGGTCGAAGTAATTCGCCTCCCGGGCTACGGCAGCATCCACATGCTTTTCGTAGTACCGGCGGGCGACTTCGATATCCTCGGCGAGGAGATCAAAGAGGGTATCGTTCTTGATCCCCTCGTCGATCTTGCCCTGATTGTAGAGGATGATATCGGCCACGATGAGCCGCGCCAGCCGCCTCGCCCGCTCGTGAGGATCCGTAGAAGCCGTTGTCATCGTTCTCTCCTATGCGCGTTCGCGATGTTCGAAGAGGTTCAACTGCCGCACCCCCTGGCCCGGAAACTCCACGGGATATCGGCCGGTCCAGCAGGCTGCACAGTACCCGTCATCCTTGCCCACGGCCTCCAGGAGGCCCTTGAAGCTGAGGTACGCCAAGGAATCGGCGCCGACGTACCTCCGAATCTCATCCACCGTGTGTGATGAGGCGATGAGCTCTCGGCGGGTAGGGGTATCGATGCCGTAGTAGCATGGCCAGCTCGTGGGCGGAGAGCTGACCCGCATATGGACCTCCCGGGCCCCGGCCGCCCGGAGCATGGCGACGATCTTTCGGCTCGTCGTTCCGCGGATGATGGAGTCATCCACCACCACGACCCGCTTCCCCTCCAGGACCTCGCGCACGGCGTTGAGCTTGACCTTGACCCCGAAGTGCCGGATGGAGCCCTTGGGCTCGATGAAGGTCCGGCCCACGTAGTGGTTTCGAACCATCCCCTGCTCATAGGGAACACCCGCCTCCTGGGCATAGCCCAGGGCGGCGTACATCCCGGAATCAGGGACGGGAACGACGATATCCGCGTCGGCGGGGGCCTCCCGCGCCAGGCGGCGTCCCAGCTCTTTCCGGACTCGAGAGACGTGCTGGCCAAAGACCAGGCTGTCCGGGCGCGCAAAGTACACGTGCTCGAAGATGCACATGGCGGGGGAGGTCACCGGAAGCGGGAAAAACGAGTGCAGTCCACTCTGATCGATCAAGAGACACTCTCCGGGATCCACATCCCGCACGAACGTCGCCCCGATCAGATCAAAGGCGCAGGACTCTGATGCGAGCACATAGCCCTCCTTGATCCGGCCCAGGGAGAGAGGACGAAAGCCTCGGGGGTCGCGGATCCCGAGCAGCTGGTGCTCGTTCATCAGAACCAAAGAGTAGGCCCCATGGAGGCCTGACAATGCCTCGGCGGCCGCATCGATCAGGTTATCGGCCCGAGAGCGGGCCACCAGATGGAGGATGACCTCGGTGTCGGATGTCGAGCTGAAGACGGATCCCTGAGCCTCGAGTTCGGCCCGGACCCTCATGGCGTTGACCAGGTTGCCGTTGTGGCCGAGCGCCAGGGAGCCTCGATGGGTGCCCGCGAAAAAGGGCTGGGCATTCTTGAGCTGGCTCGACCCGGTGGTGGAATAGCGGACGTGTCCAATGGCGATATTGCCCGGCAGCCGCCGGAGGCGCGCCTCGGTGAAGACGTCGGCCACCAGGCCCATCGCCTTTTCCACATGGATCGTCTTCCCGTCCGAACAGGCGATCCCCGCCGACTCCTGGCCGCGGTGCTGCAAGGCGTAGAGGCCCAAATAGGTGAGATTGGCCGCCTCCGGATGCCCGTAGATGCCGAAGACGCCGCACTCATCCCGGAACTTGTCTCGCTGTTCGCTCATGTCTTCACTATACCGAACGTCACCTCGCCTGGCAAGGGGCAAAGGCCGTCCTTCCCTCAGAGCGCCCGCCTGATCCCCTGGAGCGCTTGACGGGTCCGGTGTTGATTCTCCACCAGGGCAAAGCGCACATACTCGTCCCCCAGGTTGCCGAACCCGATCCCGGGGGAGACCGCCACCTTAGCCTTTTCCAGGAGGAACTTCGAAAAGTCCAGGGAGCCCATGGCCCGGTAGGCCTCCGGGATTTTGGCCCAGACAAACATGGTCCCCAGCGGCTTTTCACATGGCCAACCGAGCCGGTTCAGCCCGGTCACCAGCACATCCCGCCGGGCCCTGTACATCGCCACGATGTCGTCCA
>JBOHQS010000205.1:0-3750 GCA_050732295.1 Methylomirabilales bacterium (SeqCode) | reverse complement strand
TCCTGGATGTGCTGGGCGATATTGGCCTCGCTGATGTACTCGGGAACGGCTCGGAAGGCCAGCCGCTGAAATTCGCGAGCGATCTCGGTCGCCTTGACCTTCGCCTTATTCCCCAGCGTCCCAAAGGTCTGCCTGTCCGCATTGGCCCGCTCGAACTCATCCCCGTCAATGAGCGTGATGCGCGCCGGCTCCTCCTGGTAGTTCAGATACCTCGCCAGGAAGGGGAGAAGAGCACAACCGATCCCGCCAATACCGATCACCTTGATCTCTGACATCGCTCACTCAAATGGCGGAGGGCCGGCCGCTGGGATCGGAATCGCCGGGAGGCGGCTCGGGCGTCACCGCTTCCGAATCCTCGAGGCGGATCGTCGGTTCCAATTGCCACGGCATGACCTCGAGAACCTCCTCTGGTCGCAGGTCGAAGCGCCGGCCGTCCACGACCAGCGAGCAGGAGACGGAGGGTTTGGCATGCAAGGATCCAATCGTCATATGGAGCCCATCGTCATATTGTTCGTCGAGATCATCAAGCTCTGAATGGAAGGCTTCGGCCGCGCCGTGGCTGTGAATGGTTCCAACCCGGATACAGCCGGGGGGATTCGGGCCGATCTCATACCGGCAGTGACCTCCGGCCACCTGCTGGGGAGGGATCCGGATTTCGTATTCCCCCGTCCCCTCCCTCAGATAGAGGAGAACGGCCGCCTCGGCCCGATACTTACGAAAGACCTCTCGGAAAAAGGCCATGGTCTCACCCAGAATCTTCTCGGGGACGAGCGGCAGAAGAAAGCGTGCGCCCTCCTCTTCTTCCTCAAGCCATACGAGTCCACGGACGCGGACCCGGGAGTGAAAGACGGGGGTCCGTTTGATCTGAAAGAGGCCACTCCTAGTCACCACGTAATAGATGGGCTCTTCCGGCTCGCGGAATCCCGACTCCTTCACATAGATGGGAAGCATTCTCGCCCTCGACGTCTCCTAATGCCGTTCCAACTTATTGTGCCTACCGCTTGTCTCAGTTCCTCCTGCGCACCGTGATAAAGCGCATGGGGGACTGCCTGATGCCATCCCCCACACTATCCGGGGGACCGGAGCCGCTCGGCTCCGACGTCCCGGTACCGCTCAGGCAGGAAGCGGCGGGACGAGCAGTGGGAGACCGCCATGAGCTCCTGCCGACCGATCACATCCGCCGACTGAGAGGGAATGAAATCCGCAATAGCCCAGCGGTAATCTTCCTCCCCCACCGCCTTCGCCCCCCGAACCCGCGCATGGCGGTAGGCCCTGAGCGAGATCTCCTCGATATCTGCCCCCGTGATCTGCCCCGGAAACCGCTCCTCGCAGAGCTCCGCCATCTTGGCAAGATCAACGGCCGTGGTGGCAAAGCCGTGCTTCTTCGGCATGATGGCAAAGATGGCGACCCGCTCATCTGCATCCGGCATGAGCAGGGGAATCCGCTCGCTGAACCGGCCTGAGCGACGGTCCGCAGGATCTAGTCTATCTGGACGGTTCGTGATCCGGATCCACAGGACCTTCCCCTGGATGGTCGGGTCGCCCGTAAACTCGAAGCGCATCTGCCGCAGCCGATTACTCACTCCCGAGTCCCCACTGACTTCATCCCGCGACTGCTCGCTCTGATCCGCCTCGTCCTCGAGCACCACGAGGGGCGTCAAGGCCCGGAGGGATTGCAGGATCTTCCAGTAGTTCCGCTCCGAGGCCCCGACCCACTTCTCTCTGGGGTTGGTGATCTTGACAAAGTTGAACCCGCACTCCTTCGCCAGTGCTTCGGCCACGGCCGTCTTCCCCACTCCCGGGGGGCCCAGCAACGTGATCCCCCGGGGGACCATCTTCAGGTCCCCATCCCGAATGGCCTGGATCACCTCCCGCAAGAACTCCTTGACCGCGGCGAGCCCCCCGATGGTATCCAATGCGAAGCTCGGCTCGACGAGCTCGACCATGCCGTACAGCTCCTGCCGCAGGATCGCCCGCTTGCCCTGCTTGATCTCCTCAAAGGTCAGGGAAGATCCCTTCGCCTTGGCATGGCGGCAGAGCTGTTCGAGATGGAGTCGGGTCAGCCCGGCGGTCGCCTGTGCCAGCGCCTGCGTACTCATACTCAGCTTCAGGCCATCCTGATCCAGGAGGTGTTCGACATATTCCATCCGCTCCGCCTCATCGGGGAGGGGAATCTCGATCACCTCGACCCGCCCTCCCGCTTGACGGAGGGTGGGATGGAGGTCAGCGAGATTGCCGACGGTGAGCAGGAGGACCCCGCCCTGCTCAGGGATGGCGCGGTCGGCCGCGAAGCTCAGGAGGGCCACCAGGTTGGTTCGATCATCTTCATGCATGCAGGAAATGTCTGTCGCCGGGGCGATACTTTCGGCATACTCGAGCACGGCGATCGCGCGTCGCCGCCCATTCCGGAGACGCCCCGACCGGAGGGCTTGGCCCACCAGCGGGATGACCTTGCTCGGATGCGTAGGCAACGCGGGAGGCTCGGCGCCTGTCGCTTCGCCCAATGCCATCAACGCCCGTCGCCGTTGCTCTTCCAGGTGGGCCTCCCGCTGGTCACGCTCAACCTTGAGACCCGCACCCTCCCGAAATCGTCGCTGCGTCTCCTCATCGGGAAACCGGAGGCCGGTAGACCGATTGTAGAAGATGACAGTATCCGTCTGTTCCAGCCACTGAGCGAGAAAGACGGGCAAGGGGAGAAAAGCCTGACCAAGAGGGACATAATCGGCGATATTGTGGTGAAGGATAAAGAGGCTCGAGGCCTCTGCCTCGATCCGCTCTTGGAGATCCCGCACCCATGACGGCATCGATCTCATCGTCATTCATCCTTCGCATGTAACTCTTTTATTTTATGGAATGAGCGACGCGTTGTCAACTGAGGGACGGTGGAGGGGTGCCGGTCGGGCTCACGGGTGGAAAGCGTCCGGCTCGTGAGGCGACTCCACGGCCTCACGCACCGTTCCGAGTCTCCCTGAGGAGTGCTTCAGCTCGATTCAGGCTATGGGCGTGTCTCCGGGCCTCGTTACAGCCGTTCGACGACCATGGCGATGCCCTGGCCGCCGCCGATACAGCCGGTGGCCAACCCATAACGGCCGCCCCGATCGTGGAGGGCGTAGAGCAGCGTCGTCAGGATCCGAGCCCCGCTGGCCCCAATGGGGTGCCCGAGGGCGATGCCGCCGCCATGGATGTTGAGTTTCTCCGCCGGAACGGGAATCTCCCGCAGGACCCCCAACACTTGCGCAGCAAAGGCTTCGTGAATCTCATAGAGGTCGATCTCGTCCGGCTTGAGCTCCGCCCTCTCCAAAGCCTTCCGGCAGGCGGGGACGGGCCCCATCCCCATGAAGCTCGGATCGACCCCTGCCGAGGCCCAGCTCCTGATGGCTCCCAACGGTTTCAGTCCTAGCTCCCGCGCCTTCTGCATCGAGGTGACGACCACTGCCGAAGCCCCGTCATTGATCCCAGAGGCGTTCGCCGCCGTGATGGTCCCGCCCTCCTGAAAGGCTGGCTTCAGCCTGGCCATCTTCTCCAGGGTCGTCTCGCGGGGATGCTCATCCTGGGCGAACACGAGTGGATCGCCCTTCGGCTGCGGGATCTGGACCGGCACGATCTCCGCCTCGAATTTCCCGTCCTTGATGGCCCGCTGGGCCTTCTCCTGGCTGTGCACGGCGAAGCGGTCCTGCTCCTCTCGGCTGATCCCATACTTTCGGGCGATCTGCTCGGCGGTCACTCCCATGTGGACACAGGTGATAGGAC
>JBOHQS010000204.1:0-3807 GCA_050732295.1 Methylomirabilales bacterium (SeqCode) | reverse complement strand
GAGGCCGGCCTCCAAGGAGCCGACCTCCAAGGGGCAAGCTTCTACGAGGCCGACCTCAACGGGGCCAGCCTCCGAAGGGCCAACCTCCAAGGGGCCTACCTCCAAGGAGCCGACCTCCGAGGGGCCAACCTCCAAGTGGCCGACCTCCGAGGGGCCGACCTCCGAAGGGCCGGCCTCTACGAGGCCAACCTCATCGGGGCCAACCTCGAAGGGGCCAACCTCGAAGGGGCCAACCTCTACGAGGCCAACCTCCGAAGGGCCTACCTCCAAGGAGCCGACCTCCGAGGGGCCAACCTCCCGACCGGAGAGAGCTTGGAAGAATACCTGGAGCTAGTGGTGCCAGCCTTGCTCGTGGCAGGAGGTAGGCCACTGTCGGAGGTGGCTACCAAAGAGCACTGGCAGTGCCACACCTGGACGAACTGCCCGATGTCCGCCGCCTTCCTAGTGGCGTGTCTCCAGGACATCCCGCTTCTTCATCGCGCGCGGGTGGAGCAGTTCACCCACCTCTTCGACGCCGGGTTGGTCCCGCTGCCGAAGATTGCGCCTGCCTATGAGGAGACCGCGGAGTGGAGCTAGAATGGGAATGGGGAGGATGAGATGACGAGAGCAGGACTGATCGAGAGGTTAGTGGCCGTGTCGTGCGCCATCGGAAAGGCAGAACGGTTAGCCATCGACGCCGAGAATGTCGCGGGCCTGGCGAACGATCGCCTGGAGGAGGCCGAGGACCGGCTCCTCCTCGGCGGCACCATCGACGGGAAGAACGACGCCATCCGGCAGGCACAGGTCAGGGCCGAGACAGCCGCACTGCGTGAGCAGTTGTCCGGGGAAGAGCGTATCGCCGAGCAGATGATGGCGAACCTTCGGGTGGCGAGAGCGGAGCTGTCCGTCCTGAAGTGCCTGTCCCGGCTGATGTCTGGCGACGACAAAGGAGACGAGTGATGTATGGCCTGGAGACACTGAAGAAGCTGAACCGGGAGGCCGAGCAGGAGGGACCGCAGGTCCAGGAGGAGGACCAGCACAACACCTACCTGCTGTGGCAACACTGCCTGGCGTGCAGTGGCGAGATGCGTGCCCGCCTGATCCAGGCCGGGGACGGGAAGGGCTACCTGCTGGTCGTGGAGTGTGTCAACTGCCCATACAGACGTGTCCTTTGACACGGGAAGGAGGACTGTCAACGATGAGCAATGGCGAGACTGAACGGCCGAAAGGTTCCATCTCCGTGCAGGAAGCAGGTCGCCGGGGTGGGGCAAGGCTGAAGGAGTTGTATGACGGGACGGGTCACTGGCAGAAGATCGGGAAGAAGGGTGGGAGCACTACCTTCGAGCGGCACGGCACCAAACACTTCCAACAGGTTGGCGAGAAGGGTGGGGCCGCTACCCTGGAGCGGCACGGCACCGAGTTCTACCGGGAGATCGGGAAGAAGGGCGGCCAGCGGGTCCGAGAGCTGATCGCCAAGGCGAAGGAAGCAGAGGAGAAGGCAAATGGCTGAACAGAAGACGAAAGAGGTCACCCTGGCGCGATACGTCGGGCGGAAGTTGAGCCTGCGGGGGACCGGCTTTGATACGAACATCCCCTGGACCCTCGTCGGCGTGGACCAAGGGTGCCTGATCGTGGAGGATGGTCCGTCGGGCCAACGGGTAGAGGCATACATCTTCCCCCTCGCCAGCCTAGACTGCGTGTTCGTGATCCCCGAGGGGTGATGGCCGAACAGCTTACCCACCCCGGCCGGATGCTCCTGGTCGTGACGCACGGGGACGGGCGCACGTATCGTCGCCGCCTGTGGGATGTGGACGAGCGTCACCCCGTCTTCTTCGACGACGCCGCCGGGTCTTGGGTGAGGAACCCGCGCTTCTGTGGCGACCCGGAGCTGGACCAGGAGGTGCTAGACTTCGTAAAGTCCGGGAAGCTCGTAGTGCAGGAAGGGTTCTTCCTCCAGTGAGAGGGGGTTGACATCGGCAGATGATCCCGGTAGAATAACACCAGGCAGAGCACGTGGACAGACCTTGTGGACAGCCAGCCGTTGACGCAACTCAACGGCTGGCTATTCTTTCACCCAAGCAGTGAAAGACAGTCTACGGACTGTCTCCGTGATATGGGGGGCAAGATGGCAGACCGGGAGGTGGAGCAGCAAAGAGAGGCCTGGCGCAAGCAAAAGCAACTGGCAAGGAAGCGCCGGTCGGAGTTCATTCTAGCCCTACACCCGAAGGAGCTGGATTGGCTGATGAGGCAAGCCACGCTACAGGGGGTCCGTCCTGGCTTAATTGTCCGCACGCTGCTCTCTCGTGCGGGGATGCCATTCTACAGCTACTGCGGTAGGACCAGGCGGTGGATCAGGCGGAGGGAAGAATAAGGATGGAAAAGTTATTCCCGAGCCATCAGCGGAGCCGGCCAGAGCAGGAAGACGAGCGAACCTTCCCGCCAAATACCCTCGTAAACCCGGAGGCGCTGCTCGACCTGCCGCCTTACTGGCAACGCATCGCTATGGGGCGGCACCTGAAGGGGGCAATCAGGGCCGAGGTCGCGCGCATCTTCTATACCTACCCGAACTACAGTGACCGGGACCGGGAGCTACGACGGCAGTGCCCCTTCACCCCCGGCACCCCGCTGCGGAAGCTGTGGTCAAAGGCGAGGAAGTGTGAGAACGAACGATGGAAGGAGGCGAGGCGCGCGGGTCGGCACCTACAACCGGCGCTACCTGGGATGGACCGCTTCGACTGGGAGGATGGCAATGAGTGAGCCGAACACAATGCAGGAGGACGGTCCTTGAAAGCAGATGACACCTCACTGTATCACGTTCCGCGCGTGCTGAAGTTTATCTGCGTGCCTTGCTTCCTCTGGGTGTGCCGTCTCTTCTCCCCTGAAGAGAAGTGCATCCTGGTCGAGATCGATCTCCAGAGCCAGGGGGCAAGGGGCTTCGAGCAGACAGATGAATGGCTGGCCGGGTTACTCTCCTGTGACGTGGAGCTGGTGGGCTACCTGATCGGTCGGCTAAAGGGAATGGGCTTCGTGCGTGAGGAAGCCTCTCCGGGAGACGGGAAGGGGCGCGTCCTTTTCCTGACCCACGGGATGGCTGGCCTCCGTTCCGCCATCGCCCACTACCGAGAACAACTCATCCAGTCAAAGACGAAGGAGCTGGGGGCCCACCTACCGAAGGGCCAGGTGGTGATGCGCGAGGTGGCAAAGGAAGCTGCGAACTCGGCTCTGGAGCAGGGCCTGAAGACTCACCAAGACCACGTAGACGAGGCCAGGCAAAGACTTTGGGGCCAGATGTCGGATAGAGAACGAAGGATCACTGACGCCATCAGGAAGAGCGGAGAAAGGAAGGGCTGATACCAAGCAAGGCGCTACCGTGCGATGCGACAAAACGCGGAAAGGAAGGTCAATGCGCGTTAGATTGTCCGTAGGAGAGACCCTATACACCCTGACCGGGTTACTGATCCTGGTCCGACGACTGAAGGGATCGGCCAAGCAGGGCGAGCTGGTCCTCGACCTGGAGCAGGCTTTCAGTTGGCTCCACCGGGAACTCCCGGATCGTGTCACCGTCGGCATCCTGACGAGCCCGTCGGAGCTGCGGAAGCTGGCGCGGGCCGGGACGACCTGCGGGGCGTTCCTGAAGGAGCTGCGGCGGATCAGGTCGGAGGACTGGGGGCAGCCGTTCCCCTTACCTATCGGAGAGGAGGACCGATGGACGAGATGATCCTGATGACCGTTGTCTTCTTCGGGGTGTTGGTTGTCATCGCGCTTACCTGGCATCTATGGCTGGGGGACTAACCGATGAGCTTGCAGATGATCATCGACATCACCATC
>JBOHQS010000203.1:0-3827 GCA_050732295.1 Methylomirabilales bacterium (SeqCode) | reverse complement strand
TCCTGCTCCCCCCCGCATGAAATCAATATGGGGCGCGATCAGGGCGTGAATGGGATCCCTCACCGGATGAGGTGTACCGGCGGGACCTTCGGGATGCTGCAGCATCTGCTCCAGCATCTGGCCAAGCGCGGAGCCGTCCGGAGGATAGGATCTTCCGGCGAGAAAGGCTGGACGGATCGCGGCCTGCCGAAATTCCTCTTCCAGTCTCTGTTGATGGTCCGTAAAGCGGTCGCCCTCCAAGAAGTAATGCTGATCGAGGGTCGCGATGAGCTCTTCCACCTCCTCGCGGAAGAGGAGTTGACCGTGGTGGCGGACGTATGCGGCCTGGATGTCCAGGATGGAATGCTTGCCATCGAAGTGTCGGAGGATCTCCACGGCCTCGGGGGGGACGAAGAGGACCGCCTCGGCGTAGTGAGTTGGGTCTCGCAGGCAGAGGACCTTCCTCCCGTTCGCCTCCGTCGGAAACGCCTCGACCGGCCTGAGCTTCGGATACTCCACCATACCCTCGGTTAGCGATTCCGGGTCTGCTCCCGGGCCCACTTCCGGCCCTGGAAGCTGTCTCGCCGGGCGAGCTCGGTGTGGATCGCGTTCAGGACCTGCCACTTCTGGAGGGCCCACTGGGGGGCGAGGAGGAGGTCTCGAGGCGGATCCCCGGTCAATCGATGGACCACCATGTCGGGCGGGAGCCGCTCAAGAAAATCGCAGACGGTCTCGACGTACTCCGCGATCTCCATCGGGCGGTACTGTCCCTCGAGGTACATGTCGCCCAGCACCGTGTGTTTGAGGACGTAGGTGAGATGGATCTTGATCCCGTCGAGGGGGAGTGCGGCAATCGCCTGGGCCGTCGCCAGCATATCCGCCTTGGTCTCTCCCGGGAGGCCCAGCATGACGTGGGCGCAGGTGTGGATGCCCCGCCCTGCCGTCCGAAGCACGGCATCCACAAACTCCGCAGAGCCGTGGGCCCGGTTGACACGTGCGAGGGTTCGATCATGAATCGACTGTAGCCCGTACTCCACAGCGACGTACGTCCGCCGCGCGTACTCCTCAAGCAGCTCGAGGACCGGATCGGGGACGCAGTCAGGGCGCGTTCCCACCACCAGACCGACGACGTCCTCGACAGCGAGGGCCTCGTCATACAGGTGTCGCAAGGTTTCCACTGGGGCGTAGGTGTTGGTATACCGCTGGAAGTAGGCCAGGAACCGTTCCGCCTTGTGTCGTCGGCGCAAATACGCCTTTCCCCGCTCGAGTTGCTCGGCGACGCTCAGGGCACCCAGCGTGGAGTGGCCGGAGCCCTGGTGGCAGAAGATGCAGCCGCCGATCGCTTTGCTCCCGTCCAGGTTCGGGCAGGTGAAGTGCGCATCCAGCGTGATCTTGTGGACCCGGCAGCCGAATCGGCGCTGCAGGAAGCTGCGAAGGTCGGCGTACCGCTTGGTTTGCGTTGGTGAAGCTGATATCATGGCGCCAGTATCTTACTCGACCGCCCTTGAAGGTTCAAGCGGTCTGGTCTGCCGTGCGGCTCAGTCCTCACCGCTCAGTCCTGACATGGCTGGCAGCCGACGGCTGACAGCTATCGGGGAGCCACGATGCCTCGCACGGAATTTGACATCGTCGTCGTTGGCGCGGGACATGCCGGCTGTGAGGCGGCGCTAGCCTCCGCCCGTCTGGGCTGTCGGACCCTCCTCATTACGTTGGACCTCGAGACCATCGCCCACATGCCGTGTAGCCCCTCAGTCGGCGGGACCGCAAAAGGCCAGCTCGTCCGGGAATTGGACGCACTGGGAGGCGAGATGGCCCGCGTGACGGACCGGAGCGGGACGCAATTCCGAATCCTGAATGCCTCCAAGGGCCCGGCGGTCCGGTCGTCGCGGGCCATGTGTGACAAACGGGAGTACCATCTGGTCATGCGGCGAGTCCTGGAGGGGCAGCAGGGATTGGATCTTCGGCAGGGGAGGGTGGAGTGCCTTGTCGTGGAAGGGGGGCGCGTCGTCGGGCTCGTTGACCAGGAGGGGACCTTCCTCAGTGCCCAAGCCATCCTGATCACGGCCGGGACATTTATGAAGGGCCTCATCCACATCGGCTTCACCAACTTTTCCGGCGGACGGATGGGGGAGCGACCCTGCCACACCCTGTCCGACTCCCTTCGGGCGCTTGGCTTTGCGTTGGGGAGATTCAAGACCGGCACCCCACCCCGCCTCAAGCGGGATTCGCTCGACCTTGACCGGATGGAGCGCCAGGAGGGCGATGTCCCGCCACGTCCCCTCTCCTACACTACGACGGGGTTCGAGGTCTCTCAGGTCCCTTGTCACATCACCTATACTACAGCGAGGACGCACGAGATCGTCCGCAAGAATCTAGACCGCTCGGCGCTCTACGGCGGGGCCATCAAGGGGACCGGGGCCCGCTACTGCCCGTCGCTGGAGGACAAGGTGGTCCGCTTCTGTGACAAGGAGCGGCATCAGGTGATCGTGCAACCCGAAGGGCGCGACTCCGAGGTCTTCTATCCGGGCGGCCTGGGCAATAGCATGCCCTTTGAAGTGCAGGCAGAGCTGGTCCGCTCGGTGCCAGGGCTGGAACACGCGGAATTTCTGCGGCCCGCCTACGCGATCGAGTACGACTTTCTGTATCCCAATCAGCTCCAGCTCACCCTGGAGACCAAGCGGGTGCAGGGGCTCTACACCGCCGGGCAGATCAATGGGACCTCCGGGTACGAGGAGGCGGCGGCGCAGGGGTTCTGGGCCGGGGTGAACGCCGCCCTCAAGATCCAGGGGGGTCCTCCCTTTCTCCCCGACCGCTCCGAGGCCTACATGGCAGTCCTGGTGGACGATCTGGTGACCCGCGGCACCAACGAACCGTATCGCATGCTCACCTCCCGGGCCGAATATCGCCTGCTGTTACGGGAGGACAACGCCGATCTGCGCCTGATGGAGCACGGCTACCGCCTCGGGCTGATTTCTCGGGCGCAGTACGAGCGCCTGGAGGAGAAACGGCGGAAGATCCAGGAGGTCACGGAACGGATCACGCGGCGAAAGCTCCATCCGACCCCGCGCGTGAATGGGGTGCTCTCGCGTCTCGGGACCGCCCCGCTCCAGGAGGTGGCCCCGATGGCGCAGGTCCTGCGACGGCCGGAGGTTCGTTTTGCGGACCTGCTCCTGATGGATGAAGGCATGAGACCCGAGGAGCCTGAGGTGACGTATCAGGTCGAGGTCCAGCTCAAGTACCAGGGGTACATCGAGCGGCAGTTTCAGGAGGTGGAAAGATTCAAGCGCCTCGAGGCGAAGCGGATTCCCGAGGAGGTGGATTACGACGCGATTCCCGGCTTCTCCAACGAGGTCCGGGAGAAGCTCAGGGCCGTCCGTCCGACATCCGTCGGACAGGCCTCCCGCATCTCCGGCGTGACGCCCGCCGCGATCTCCGTTCTCCTCGTCTATCTCGAGCGGCTCCGTCACCGCTCGAGAGCTGTCAGCTGTCAGCCCTCTGCGCACAGTGCTGAGGACTGAGGGCCGAGTCGGAGAAAAGGACTGAGGACTGAGTGCTGAGGTTCGAGCCTCAGTCCTCGTGGCTGCCATTGGCTCAGTCCTCATCGCTCAGTCCTGACGTGGCTGGAGAGAACCATGCCGGCCAATCTCACTCCGCAGTATCTCGACGCCGAAAAGCGATACCGCCAGGCGAAGCAGCCTACAGAAAAGATCCGGGCCCTCGAAGAGATGCTGGCCCAGATCCCCAAGCACAAGGGGACCGAGAAGCTCCAGGCGGATATCAAGCGGCGGATTGCCAAGCTCAAGCTCGACCTCGAGCGGCGTCCGGCGACCAAACGAGGTGCCGGGATC
>JBOHQS010000202.1:0-3851 GCA_050732295.1 Methylomirabilales bacterium (SeqCode) | reverse complement strand
CTTCGATGTGGACGGAACGCTCATCCTTACCGGGGGGGCCGGGATTCGGGCGTTCCAAAGGACGTTCCGTGAGCTATTCAGGGTCACGATGGCCACAGACGGCATCCGGTTCCACGGCCGGACCGACTGTGAGATCCTCGAAGACATCTTCGTTGCCGGATTCGGCCGGCCGCCCACCTCCGAACAGGTCGAGTCTATCTGTCACCGCTATCTCGAATGCCTCCAGGAGGAGGTGCCGCAGTCGCCCGGCTACCGCATCATGCCGGGACTCCCCCATCTCCTGGAGGTCCTTGCCGCCCGGGCCGAGGTCCGGTTAGGTCTGGCCACCGGCAATCTGGAAGGGGCGGCCCGCATCAAGCTGAGTCGGGCCGATCTGAACCGGTACTTTTCCTTCGGCGGATTCGGCTCGGATGCAAAGGATCGCACCGTCCTCATCCGAAAGGCGATCGACCGGGGCAAGAGCCTCGTGGGCGGATCGCACGAGATCAGGGTGATTGTGATCGGCGACACCGATCTTGACATCGCCTGCGGCCGTGCAGCAGGCGCAATGACAGTGGCCGTCGCGACCGGCGGCGACTCCTGGGAGACCCTGCGTCAGGCCTCCCCCGACCATCTCCTCAAAGACTTGAGCCGTCCCGAGGAGTTGCTGGCGATCCTCGCGGACTCCACGTGATCGCGCGACTGGCCGAGGGGGAAGGCCGAGGAAGGCGGAAACTGATTTGCATCCGGCCGGGGTCCCGCCACGGCAACAGCGCCTGCAGGCCCCGAGCGACATTGGCGGAAGCGGCGGGGTCCCTCGGTGAGCGGCGGTCTGCTCTTCCCCTACGGCGAGGGGGAAGGTCGACCGCGGAGGCCGGCGAAACCCGCGCCTCCGTCGAATAGGGTTGGACCGCGAGACGCATACGCTAAACCACAGCCAGACCTTGCGCCGCACCACCTTCCGATAACATCGTGAGTGTCCATCGCGATGTGCGAGAGCCCGAACGAGCGATACGCTCAAGCTGTTTCGCCAACGACGCGGAGGCCTTTCCCCGAGCCGTCGCAGACTTCCTTTGCACGGATCGTGAACACGGCGGGACCCGGGCCGTAAGCCGCCGAACAGGGTCGCCGCGAGAGCCCTGGAGCGAGGGGCCGAGGGGGCTGTTGTCACAGAATCAGCAACCCCGTGGAATTTTCCGCCAACGGCGCGGAGGCCTTTCCCCGAGCCGCAGCCCCTTGCGCCTTCAGCCGACGACGTCCTCCCCCCCGTCGACACCGATCACGTTGCCCGTCATCCAATGCGTCCCGGGTCGGCTCAGGGCCACGATGGCATCCGCCACATCGGCAGTGGTCGTCAGACGCTGAAACGGATTGCGCTCCTTCGCGACCTCGATCATCTGTTCATGGCCGGGGATCTTCCTGAGCGCGGGGGTGTCCGTCACCCCGGCCCGGACCGCATTGACGGCAATCCCCATCGGGGCCAATTCCAGCGCGAGCTGGCGCACGTGCGACTCCAGCGCGGCCTTGGCGGCTGAGACGGCCCCATAGGTGCGCCAGACCCGATGTCCGCCCGAGCTGGTCATCGCAAAGACCCTGCCCCCGTCCCTCATCAGTCTGCGCGCGACCAGGTCTTGGACCCAGTAGACGAGACTGTGCGCCATGACGTCCACCGTCATGTCCATCTGGGCCTTGGTGACGGCCTCGGCGGGATTCGCGGCGACGAAGGGCTTCAGCGTGCCAAAGGCCAAGGAGTGGAGGAGGACCTTGACCCCCCCCTCTTCCCCCCGCTCCTTCAGGACCTTTTCCATCTGGTCCAACGCCTCGCGGCGCTTCTCCTCGTCGGCGGCGTTCATGTTGAAGAAGTGGGCCTCCTGCCCCATCCCCCGAATCTCCTTGTTGATCCGCTCTACATTGACCAGGGTGGTCTTGCGATCCAGGTGCACTCCAAAGATATGCATCCCCGCTCGGGCCAGCGCCAGGCTCGCGGCCTCGCCGAACCCGCTCGAGGCGCCCAACACGAGAGTCCAACCGCTCATCTGGTCGCTCACCACTGCCTCCCTTCGCTCCGCTCCCTCGACCTCGCCAAATAGCGGGGGGATTCTAGCCCAAGGCCGTCCCCAAAATCAACGCCGAAAGGGATCTCCTCCGCGCATGTCAGGGGTGATCTACTCGACGAAATCGAGGTCGATCCGATGTGGCAAGACCCCCCGTTCGAATCCCCATTGAAGCAAGAGCTCCGCCGCTCGCCGTCCCTCCTGGCCATAGGCCAGGGTCAGCTCATTCACATACATCCCCACGAAGGTGTCTGTCGAGGACCGGTCCATGCCGCGGGCAAAGCCCATCGCATAGGTTAACGCCTCCTGGCGATGCCGGAGGGCGTACTGGATGCTCGCCTGGAGGAAGTCAGCGATCTGCCGCATTCGCGTCTGGCCCAGATCGCGCCGGACCGCGTTCACCCCGAGCGGGAGTGGGAGTCCTGTCCGGTCGTGCCACCAGACTCCGAGATCGAGGCTGTTGACCAGTCCGTGATCTTGATATGTCAGCTGTCCCTCATGGATGAGGAGGCCGGCGCCGTAGCGCCCTTCCACCACGGCGCCGAGGATTTGGTCAAAGGGGAGGACGGCATACGGGAACTCGCCGACGCAGACCTTCAGCGCGAGATACGCGGTGGTCAGCGTCCCCGGGATGGCGATGGTCTCGCGGCGGAGCTCTTCCGGGCTCAACGGTCTCTGCGAGACCACGATCGGCCCGTACCGCCGCCCCATGCTCGCCCCGTGCGGCAGCAGGGCATACCTGTCGGCAACATAGGCGTACGCATGGAGCGACAAGGCGGTCACGGGGAGCTTCCCCTCCATCGCCCAGCGATTGAGCGTCTCGATGTCCGTGAGGACATGACGGAACTCCAACTCGCCGGTCTCGATCTTGCCCGCCGTGACGGCGTAGAACATAAAGGCATCGTCCGCGTCCGGGCTATGCCCCACCTCGATCAGCGTTCGGGGTTCACGGTTCATAGTTCACCGTTGATCATTCTGTTCCACCAGCACCTTCGGCCCCTCGCTCCGGGCCTCCCGCGGCGACCCTGAGCGGCGGCTTACGGCCTGGGTCCCTCCGTGTTCACGATCCGCGCAAAGAAGACGGACACGGATCGCGCCTCGGTTTCCCAGGCCGTCGCCTGCCGAGGGGCCCCGCCGCTTCCGGCAATGTCGCTCGCGGCCTGCAGGTGCTGGCTTCTTGACGTTCTAGCATTCTTGCTTCCCAGCATCGTAGCCTTCTGGCTGACTGCGGACTGCTGACGGCTTGTCTTACTTAATTGTGTCGCCCGGTTTCATCTCGATGACCTTCATTCCCCTGATCCCCTTCGTGAGCTGCCTGAGCTGCGCCGGCGTCCCCGTTAGCAGCGGGAAGGTCCCGTAGTGCATCGGGATCACCCACTTGGGCTTCAGGAGCTTGCAGGCGTAGGCCGCCTCCCTCGGGGACATGGTGAAGAGTCCTCCGATGGGAAGAAAACAGAGCTGAGGCTTGTAGAGCTCGGCAATGAGGCGCATATCACCAAAGACGGCGGTATCCCCTGAATGGTAAAAGGTAAAGCCGTTCTCCAACCTCACCACATACCCGGCCGCCGACCCGCCGTAAACAATCCTCCCGTCGGTGTCCTGGATCCCGGAGCTGTGGAAGGCCTGAACCATCGTCACGCTGATCCCGTCAACCTCCTGCGTGCCTCCCATGTTCATCGGGCGGGTGTGCTCGACGCCCTGGCGTTCGAGCCAGGCGGCGACTTCGTAGATTCCCACCACCTTCGGTGAATGGGCCTTGGCGATCGTCACCGCATCGGCCATGTGATCGAAGTGGCCGTGGGCGATCAGGATGAGATC
>JBOHQS010000201.1:0-3854 GCA_050732295.1 Methylomirabilales bacterium (SeqCode) | reverse complement strand
GGAGTATCGCGAGCTGGACGCGGCCGTGACCGCCCTGAAGGACCTCGGGAGACCCCCATTCCGGATCGAGGCCGATGGAGAGACGGCAGAGGCAACCTCCTGGACCGAGCTCCACGAGAAGGCGCTCGCCCTCGCAAAGAAGGGGATGACCATTCAGCGGTACAAGGGCCTCGGCGAGATGAATCCGGAGCAGCTGTGGCAGACCACTATGAATCCGGAGACGCGGACGCTCCTCAGGGTGACGGTGCAGGATGCGCTCGCCGCCGAACGGATCTTTACCACGCTGATGGGGGAACAGGTGGAGCCGAGGCGGCAGTTCATCGAGGAACATGCCCTGGAGGCGGCGAACCTGGACATCTAGTGCCGTTCCAGTTCTTCTCGCTCGGCACAGAGGTGAGCAATGCCACGACCAAGCTTGCTGGTCTTCCTTGGCCCGTTCCTTGGTTGGAACGGGCCTTGCCCGTATTCGGGGCAATGAGTTGTAGCGGTACTCGGGAGGCGAAGGCGTGCCAGAGGATCGGACCGAAGAGCCGCGGATCGGCGAGGTAAGGCCCACCGACATCCACGAGGAGATGCGGCGGTCGTACCTGGACTACGCCATGAGCGTCATCATCGGCCGGGCCCTGCCCGATGTCCGGGACGGGCTGAAGCCGGTGCACCGCCGGGTGCTCTATGCCATGCAAGAGCTGGGACTCGCCTTCAATCGCCCCTACAAGAAGGCGGCCCGGGTGGTGGGAGAGGTCCTGGGGAAGTATCATCCGCACGGCGATGCGGCCGTTTACGACACCATTGTCCGTCTCGTCCAGGATTTCTCCATGCGTTACCCCCTCATCGACGGGCAGGGGAACTTCGGTTCCGTCGATGGCGATGCCCCCGCGGCGATGCGCTATACCGAGGTCAGGTTAGCCAAGATCGCGCAGGAGCTGTTGCGGGACATCGACAAGGAGACGGTCGAATTCGTCCCCAATTTCGACGACACGCTGCAAGAGCCGGCGCTCTTGCCGGCGGCCCTCCCCAACCTTCTGGTGAACGGCTCGTCGGGGATCGCCGTCGGGATGGCCACCAACGTCCCGCCCCATAACCTGGGGGAGGTGGTGAATGCGGCGATCCTTCGGCTGGAGAACCCGGATGTCTCTCTCGAGGAGCTGATGGCGGTCCTCCCCGGCCCCGACTTCCCAACGGCCGCCTTCATCCACGGGCGTGGTGGGATTGAGGAGGCTTACCGGACCGGGCGGGGCCTGATCCAGTTGCGGGCCAAGGCCTTCGTGGAGAAGGGGCGAGGAGGTCGCGAGAGCATCATCATCTCGGAACTCCCCTACCAGGTCAACAAGGCGAAGCTCATCGAGCGGATCGCCGAACTGATCCGGGATGGGAGGGTGCAGGGCATCGCCGATCTCCGCGACGAGTCGGATCGGGAAGGGATGCGGATCGTCCTGGAGCTGAAGAGAGACGAATCGCCCCGGCCGATCCTGAATCAGCTCTACAAGCATACCCCCATGCAGTCCACCTTCGGCGTCATCATGCTGGCTCTGGTCGAGAACCAGCCGAGGGTGTGCACGCTGAAGCAGCTCCTGCAATACTTCATCGATCATCGGCGCACGGTGGTGGTGCGCCGGAGCCGCTTCGATCTGCGAAAGGCCGAGGAACGGGCCCACATCCTGGAGGGCTACCGGATCGCCCTGGACCACCTGGACGAGGTCATCGCCCTCATCCGCCGCTCGCGAGCGGTGGAGGACGCCAGGTCGGGTTTGGTGCAGCGCTTCACCATGACGCCGACCCAGGCCCAGGCCATCCTGGACCTCCGACTCCAGCGGCTGACGGCGCTCGAGCGGCAGAAGATTCAGGACGAGTATCAGGAGACACTGCAGACCATCGCGCGGCTGCAGGCGATTCTGCAGAGCGAGGGGCTGGTGCGCCAGATCATCAAGGAGGAACTACTGGCCCTCAAGGAGGCCTATGGGGATCCCCGCCGGACCCAGATCGAGGAGGTGACGACCGAGATCAGCCTCGAAGACATGGTCGCCGACGAGGAGATGGTAATCACCGTCACCCATGGCGGGTATATCAAGCGAAGCCCCCTCAGCGTCTACCGCGCCCAGCGGCGGGGGGGCAAGGGGATGACCGGCATGGCCCCCAAGGAGGAGGATTACGTCGAGCATCTCTTTGTGGCCACGACCCACAGCTACATCCTCCTCTTTACCAATCTGGGCCGGGTGCACTGGCTGAAGGTCCACGAGGTTCCCCAGCTCGGCCGGGCGGCGCGCGGGAAGTCAATTGCCAACTTCGTCGAGGTGCAGGCCGGGGAGCAGGTGACCACCATGATCCCTATCCGTCAATTCGAGGTCGACCGGTATCTGGTGATGGCGACCAGGCGGGGCGTGGTCAAGAAGACAGAGCTGAGCGCCTATGCCAACCCGCGGGCGGGGGGGATCATTGCGCTGTCGCTCGATGAGGGGGATGAGTTGATCGGGGTTGCCATGACGCGCGGTACGGAGGATATCTTCCTGGGGACCCGCAATGGGATGGCGATCCGGTTCAAAGAGGATGATGTCCGGCCCATGGGACGGGGAGCGCGCGGGGTCACCGGAATCCGCTTGGAGCCCCAAGATCAGGTGGTCGGGATGGAGATCGTCTCTGAGGGCGCCCAGATGCTGACGGTCACCGAGCGCGGATTCGGGAAGCGGACCGACGTCGGCGAGTATCGCGTCCAGGGGCGTGGTGGCAAGGGGATCATCAATATCCGGGTGACCGACAAGAACGGCCCGGTCGTGGGGATCAAACAGGTCCGGGAGGAGGATGGGGTCATGATGATCTCCCAGGAGGGGAAGGTGAACCGCCTTCGGGTCCGGGAGATCCGCGATACGGGCCGGGCGGCGCAGGGAGTGCGGCTTCAGGGCCTGGCGGAGGGGGACCGCGTGGCTGCGGTGACCGCCGTCGTGATGGAGGAGGACGAGGCCGCGGAGGCCGGGCCTGAACCTGTCGAGGGCACCCCTGAGCCGGCCGAAGGCCCCTCTGAGCTTGCCGAAGGGGACGAGCCCGAAGAGGAGTAAGGGCCCGGGCGATGCTGGACCTTAAGTTCATTCGGGAAAATGGTGGTCTCATCCGGGAGAAGCTTGGGCAGCGGGGAGCGGAATTTGACTTAGAGAAGCTGCTGAAACTCGACGCCGAACGGCGGCGGTTGGTGGTTGACATTGAGCAGTGGCGGCGAGAAAAGAAGGCGCTCTCTCGACAGGTGCAGGAGACGAGGGCGGGCGAGAAGCCCACGGATGTGGCGACAGACCTCGTGACGAGAAGTCGGGAAATTTCCAGCGCGCTCAAGGAGAGCGAGGACCGCCTGCAGGCCATCGAACAGGAATTGGGTAGCCTGTTGCTCCTGATTCCGAACCTCCCTCACGCTTCCGTCCCCGTTGGACACAGCCCGGAGGAGAATGTCGAGGTCCGCCGCTGGGGCACACCGCGGGCCTTTGACGGTGAGCCGAGACCCCACTGGGAGATCGGAGAGGACCTGGGGATCTTGGATCTCGCGCGGGCCGCGCGACTGGCCGGGGCCCGCTTTCCGCTCTTGAAAGGGAAGGGGGCGCTCCTCGAGCGGGCCCTGATCAATTTCATGCTCGATCTGCACGGGCGGGAGCACGGCTACACCGAGGTGTTCCCACCTCTCTTGGTCAGCGAAGACAGTATGACGGGCACCGGGCAGCTCCCCAAGTTCGCCCAGGAACTCTTCAAAACGGCGGACGATCCGTATTTTCTGATTCCTACGGCGGAGGTCCCGGTCACCAACATCCACCGGGAGGAGATCCTGGAGCCCGGGACATTACCGCTGAGTTACGTGGCGTACACGCCCTGCTTCCGGC
>JBOHQS010000200.1:0-3868 GCA_050732295.1 Methylomirabilales bacterium (SeqCode) | reverse complement strand
GCCAGCAAGGCGGCAGCGCCCAGCCGCCACAGCACATCGCCCCAGGGCCGGGGCAGCGCATGAAACGGCGTGAACATGATCGCGAACTCGGGCAGGTAGTTAAAATCCGAGGGTCCTGTGTAGAGTCTCGTGCCAGCCCACCAATGCTTGACCGCCTCATGGTAAATGTGCGTTACGGTGCGTGTGTTGGGCTGTGCGATGACCATGACGGCAATGACCAGCATGGGCAGAACCCAAATGGCCACGGCGGCCCACAGCGTGCGCTTGTCCCGCGGCCCTAGCCCTGCGGTCGGTGCTTCCAGTGCCGCCTTTGGGGTAATCCTGCCGGGTTCGCTCTGGTCGCTTTTCACAGGCATGATGTTGGTCACAAACATGACAGATCTTAGTTGCGACGTTGACAGCGCATACACTTTTGCGCTACTTCACCCACCGCTTGCATGTCCCTTCGCCACCTCGACCCGTCTTTATCTCCACCCTTGACCACGTTTCTCGTCATCTCCTTTTCCCAGGTGATGTTCGTTATATGTGGGAATGACGAGGAAAAAACAACCAATGCGATCTCCGGCGTAATGTCCGACGCACGTAACGGGCGTCCCACAACCCAAAACCCTACTTGCACGCGACACCGTCGTCAAGAAAAAGGTTCCGGACACCTTTACGCTCCTTCTTGGGTGATCTGGACCGGAGTTGACAAGGCAAAGCGGGGGGTGATAGGGTACCCTGCACGGCGGCCGCGGGTGCGGCCTCAATCACGGCGACCACGATTCAGGAGTGTGCGATGGGTGAGGTTGAGGTTGGGCGGGTGACCCATTATTACGGGAAAGTTGGGGTCGCCCTCATTGAGATCCAGGCTGGCGAGTTGCGCGTCGGGGACGACATCCGCATCCGGGGGAAGACCACCGACTTGTCCCAGAAGGTGGAGTCGATGGAGATGGATCGCAAGCCGGTGCAGTCGGCGGGCCCGGGACAGGTGGTCGGGATCAAGGTCCGGGAGCGGGTGCGTGAGGATGACCGCGTGTATAGAGGGGTCCCCGATAGATAGCCATGGTCGATCACGAGGCGGTTCAGCATGAAGAGGAGCAGATGCGGCTCCTGAAGTGGCTGGCCGACGCGACGGCCTGGCGACTCACGGTCGGCCCGATGACCCAGGCAGAGGGAGAACGGACGATTGCGACTGCCCGAGAGCGGGTCCTCACGCTGTTTCCTGACAAGGCGTATGTGTTCGATCTCGTCCTGCGACCCCGCTTTGAGCGACTCTTGCGGGAGCACCTCGAGGAGGAATGCTGGCGAAGGCTCAGGGGGTAGCTGCCTTCGTGGAGGAGGGGCACGATGGAGCGGGGGGAGCTTGAGACGCTGACCGTCACCAAGCTGAGACAGTTCTGCATGGAGAAATACCCCGAGATCCAGGGGGTCTCGGGGATGCAAAAAGAGGAGGTCATCGAGGCGATCATTTCCGAGGAGGTGCGCCTCGGGCTTCGTCCAAAAACCGATGCCGCTGCGGCCGAAAGGCAGACTGCCACGGACGTGAAGGCCCAGATTCGGCTGTTCAGGGGCCGGCGAGACCAGGCGCTGGCGGCACAGGATTCTGACGGGTTGAGAGAGGCCCGGGCAGGGATCAAGCGCCTCAAGCGCCGGATTCGCAAGCTCCGCGAGGCCTCATAGTGCAGGGGCTGCTCCTATTGCCGTCGGGTCGCCTGACGAGGCGGCAGGCATTGTCGAAGATGGAGGGCGGGAGGATGCCTTTATATGAATATCATTGCAAGAAATGTAACAAGCCTTTCAGTGTGACCCTGACGATCAAGGAGCGGGAGGCAGGAAGGATTGCCTGCCCCACCTGCGGGTCGAAGGATGCGGAACCCCTCCTGGGCTCCTTTTTCGTCAAGACCTCCAAGAAGAGCTGACCCCGTTTCCTGATGCGCTCTCATCCCCCGTCGGGCCCAGAGCTTTCGTGTGCATGGGGGGCTCAGGTTGCTCTCACGACCCCAGTGGTTTGCCCACATGGTGCCCGATGAGCACCAGAGAATCCTTCTTCTCACCCCGCTATATTATGTTGTCGCAGGAGTCTCACGCAGAGGAAGGTCCTCAGTCCCTCTGATCTTTGTTATATACGCCTTGAGGCCCCGGACCGGGTTCCCTGTCCGGGCGCCTTAACCGGTCGGAGGATCCGGGGATGGTGACACCAGAGAGCACTTTCTGTCCGGATTGCGGTGGGCGCCTGACGTGGCAGTGGGTTGAGGCGGAGGGGAGGGAGCGGCCGGTCTGCCGGTCCTGCGGCTTCATCCTCTACCGTAACCCAAAGGTGGTGGCGGGGGTGATTCCCGTCCACGATGGCCGCGTGCTCCTCTTACGGCGCAAGATCGAGCCTGCCCGGGGGAAGTGGACCTTTCCCGCCGGCTACGTTGAGCTCGGTGAGAGCGTCGAGGAGGCGGCGGTGAGGGAGACCCGAGAAGAGGTCGCGCTGGAGATCGACGAGCTTTCCCTGCTCAACGTCTATTCCTACCGAGGATCGCCGGTCGTGACCGTCGTCTACCTCTCCCACATCGTCGGGGGAGAACCGCGAGCAGGAGAAGAAGCGGAAGAAGTTGCCTTCTTTCCTACAGGGGCACTCCCCTGGGAGGACCTGGCCTTCCGGAGCACCCGGGAGGCCCTGCAGGATTGGATTCGTGGGCTAGAGTTCCGGTGAAGGGATTGGGGGACGTGAGGGGATTCGACTGAGGACCGAGATGTTTGCCTCACCGGGCGCCATCGCCATTCAGATCGGGCCGGTCGCGATTCGCTGGTACGGCCTCCTCATCGCGACGGCTGTTTTCCTCGGGATCTTTCTCGCCGAGCGGGAGGCCCGGCGTCGGGGGGAAGACCCCGAGCAGCTCATCAATGTGGCAGTGATTGCTATCATCGCTGCCCTGGTGGGGGCCCGGCTCTACTATGTCCTCTTCAACTGGGACCACTACGCTCTCTCCCCCCGGAGGATTTTCGCGGTTTGGGAAGGGGGGCTGGCGATTCACGGCGGGCTGCTGGCCGGGGTCTCCGCTGGGGCCTTCGTAGCGTGGCGGCGAAGCCTTCCCGCCTTGGCGTATCTGGACATCGCTGCCCCTCCACTCGCTCTGGGACAGGCCATCGGGCGGTGGGGAAACTTCTTCAATCAGGAAGCCTTTGGGACCCCCACCGACCTTCCCTGGAAGCTGTATATCGATCCGGGCCATCGACCCCCCCATCTGGCGGAGTACGAGTACTTCCATCCGACATTCCTGTATGAATCCCTCTGGGATTTCGTCGTCTTTCTCCTGCTCTTCGGCCTCCTCCGGAAACGCCTGGAGGCGGTCCGGGGGGCGCTGTTTCTCAGCTATCTCGGGCTCTACTCTCTCGGGCGGTTTTTCATTGAGGGGCTCAGGATCGATAGCCTCATGCTGGGGCCTTTCCGGGCCGCCCAGATCATGAGTCTTGTGCTGGTCCTCTGTGCGGTCGTGGGGCTGTGGAGGCTGCTCATGCCTCCACGTCGCGGCAGCCTCTAGTGCCGTTCCAACTTTTCTCAGCCAGTACAGAGGTGGGTGGCGCCAAGCGCGGGCGAGCTGGGCTCCCTACCCGTGTTCGAGGCGATGACTTTGGAACGGCACTAGGCGCGCCTTCTCACGTGCCCGATTTCTTGTTGACCAGCGGAAGGTTCAGGGGTATTGTTAAACGGTTTGTTCAGGCCAGAGCGTGGGAGGAGGGAGCCAGCCGAAGAGGTGTCGAGCGAAGGCATGAGTTCCCCCGCGACCCAGAGGGTTGCTAACGTGGCGGAGGGGCCTCTATGCACGATGTGATCGTGGTGGGGGCGGGGCCGGCAGGGAGCCAGACGGCGGCCAGCCTGGCCCAGCGAGGGTACACG
>JBOHQS010000199.1:0-3933 GCA_050732295.1 Methylomirabilales bacterium (SeqCode) | reverse complement strand
ATCTGGGGATGGTCCTTTTCGATAAGCGAGATGAGATCATCATTCCCGTGCCGTACTGGGTGACGTATCCCGAACAGGTCCGGCTGGCAGCTGCGACCCCGGTCTTTGTGCCAACCGCCGAGGAGGAAGGTTTCCGCCTGAAGCGGAGGGATGTCGAGCGGGTCTTGACCCCTCGGACGAAGGCGTTGATCCTCAATTCCCCCTGTAACCCCACGGGCGCGGTGATCGAGACCGAGGAACTCAAGGCCATCGCCGAACTGGCGGTGGAGAAGGATTTCTATCTCGTCTCGGATGAGGCCTACGAAACGCTGACGTATGACGGGGTCAAACACGTGAGCATCGCATCCCTGGGAGAGGAGGTCAAGGCACGGACCTTTGTTGTGGGCGCGGTTTCTAAGACCTACGCGATGACCGGATGGCGGTTGGGGTATGCGGCTGGCCCCAAGGAGATCATCAAAGCCATGATCGATCTCCAAAGCCATTCCACCTCGGCCCCGACCTCGATCAGCCAGAAGGCCGCCGTGGCCGCTCTGTTAGGGTCGCAGGAGACGGTCGAGGTCATGCGAGTGGAGTTCGAGAGGCGTCGGCGCCATCTCCTGGAGCACCTGCAACGGATTCCGGGGGTGACGTGTGTCCCGCCCCAGGGGGCCTTTTACGCCTTCCCCAATGTATCCGTCTTTTACGGGAAAAAGATTGCCCGGGGTCGCAAGATCAACAGCTCCACCGATCTCGTGGCCTATCTCATTCGGGAGGCCCGTGTCACGGCCGTCCCGGGCGGCGATTTTGGAAGTGACAAACACCTCCGCCTCTCGTACTGCCTCAGCATGGAGCAGATCCGCGAGGGGCTCGAGCGGATGGGCAGAGCGCTCGAGCAGCTCCGATGAGAGATGCGCGGACCGGGGCAGGGGACCGGGATTCGTGCTCGAGGGGGTGCCAGGACGGGCGTGCGCGACGATGGTGCGTTGGGTCCTTTTTACGGCCGGCCTGATCCTCTGGGCGAGTCTACTCTTGGGGGAGGGAATTCTCCCTCGCCGGGGAGGGACCTACCACTACACCCTGGGTCCCTCGGACCCACCCTCGCTCGATCCGATCCACATCACCGATACCGTCTCCCACGCTGTCGCGTCCGAACTGTATGACGGGCTCGTCACCTTCGATCGAGACCTGAAGGTCCAGCCTGCCATTGCCAGGCGATGGGTCGTCTCCGGCGATGGACGGACCTATACCTTCGATCTCCGGTCCGAGGTCCGATTCCACAACGGCCGGTCCGTGACCGCCGAAGACTTCCGCTACAGCTTTGAGCGCCTGCTCCATCCCGAAACCCAGTCGGAGCGGACCTGGATCCTCGAGAAGCTGCAGGGGGCTCGGGAATTCATGGCAGGAAAGACCCGCAGGGTCACGGGAATCGAAATCCTCGGGCCGCACAAGTTGCAGCTCACCCTCGAACGTCCCTTCGCCCCCTTCCTGGCCCTCTTGGCCTATCCGGCCGCCAGCGTCGTCCCCAGGGAGGAGACCGCGCGCTGGGGACGGCAGTTTTCCACGCACCCGATGGGGACCGGGCCGTTTCGTTTTCGCGAGTGGCGGCATGACGATCGGGTGGTCCTCGACGCCAACCCGGACTACTTCCAGGGTGCCCCGCATCTGGATCGGATCGTCTTTCGGGTAATTCCGGATGAGATGACGCGCTTTCAGGAGTTCAAGGCCGGAAATCTTGAACACACCGACGTCCCCACGGGTCTCTTTCAGATGGTGCGGAACGACCCGATGCTGAGCCGGATGCTCTTTTCCGGCCCTTCGCTGGGGATCAATGCCATTCAGTTCAATCTCGAGAGACCGCCCTTTCGGGGAAACCCGAAACTGCGGCAGGCCTTCAACTACATCGTGGACAAAGAGGCCGTCGCCGCCGTGATTCTCGAGAAACGGGTCATGCCGGCCCGGTCCATCCTTCCTCCGGGGATGATGGGGCATAACCGGGACCTGCAGGGATACCCGTACAACAAGGCACACGCTAGGCGGCTCCTGGCTGAGGCGGGACATGAGGGGGGCAAGGACCTCCCGCCCCTGACGCTTCATTACAATACCGGACTGGTCAATCGAAAGATTGCCGAGTTCGTCCAGGGGATGCTCCGGGAGATCGGGGTGACGGTCGCGCTTCGAGAAATGGACTGGCCTGCGTATCTCAATCTGGTGGACAGGGGGGATGTCCAGCTGTTCCGGCTCGGCTGGCTGGCAGACTATCCCGACCCGGAGAACTTCCTCACCGTCCTCTTTCACAGCCGCAATAAGGGATCCAAGGGGAATCTCTCCCGCTACGTCAATCCCCGCGTGGACGCGCTCCTGGACCGGGCTGACGGAGGCCTGGACCCCGCGGAGCGCACGCGACTCTACCGAGAGGCGGAGAAGATCATCGTTGAGGATGCCCCCTGGATCTTCTTGCATTACTATAGCACCGATGTCCTGATCCAGCCCCGGGTCAAGGGTCTCCGGGAGCAGATTTCGGCGATGGACAGCGCGCCGACCCTCGGAAATGTCCAGATGCGTATGGTGTGGCTGGAGAAGGAGGGGGGGTGATGGATCGGGGCGAGCGTTTCATCGATCTCAGAAGTGATACCGTGACCACTCCTACCGAGGCGATGCGGGAGGCGATGCGAGGCGCCGTGGTGGGAGATGATGTCTATGGCGAGGACCCCACCGTCAGGCACCTGGAGGTCCTGGCTGCAGAACGCCTCGGCAAGGAGGCGGCTCTCTTCGTGCCCTCCGGGACCATGGGGAATCAGGTTGCCCTGTTGGTTCATGCGGCCAGGGGAGAGGAGGTTATCCTCGAAGAGCATTGCCACATCTATAGTTTTGAGGTTGGGGGACCGGCCTTTCTCGCCGGGGTCCTGACCCGGACTCTTCGGGGAATGCATGGTATCCTCGACCCCCAGGAGATCCGCAAGGCGATCCGGCCGGAAAGCCTCCACTCCCCCCGCACCGCTCTTATCTGCCTCGAGAGTCCGACCAACCGGGGAGGGGGAACGATCTATCCGCCGACCCTCCTCCAGGAGATCTGTGAGCTGGCTCGTGACGCCGGCGTGGCCGTCCATCTCGATGGGGCCCGGATCTTTAACGCGGCGATCGCCATGGGGGTTCCGGCAACGACATTCGCCCGATGGGCCGATTCGGTGATGTGCTGTCTGTCAAAAAGCCTCGCCGCCCCCGTTGGCTCCCTGCTGGCTGGGCGCCATGCCTTCATAGAACGGGCCAGGCGATTTCGGAAGCTCCTGGGAGGGGGGATGCGCCAGGCAGGGGTGATTGCGGCCGCCGGGATCGTCGCCCTCGAGACGATGGTCGATCGATTAGGGGAAGATCACGACAACGCCCGGGGCCTGGCCGAGGGTCTCAGCGGCATCGAGGAGATCGAGATCGACCTGAAGCGTGTGCAGACGAACATCGTGATCTTTGCTGTCCGGCACCTCACGATTACCGCCTCGGCGCTCAGCCGAAGACTCCGGGAGGAGCGCGTCCTCGTCCATCAGATTTCCGCCGAGTCGATCCGGTGTCTCACCCACAAGGATGTCTCCCGGGCGGATGTCGAGCGTGCCCTGGCGATGATTCGAAAGATCATGGCCTCGGGATGAGCGAGCGACGGATACGCCACTTGCATCGGGACCTGATTCCTCGCTGGATGGGGGAGGACAGGGGATTCGACCGGAAGCTCGTCACAGGGGACCCGGAGCGGAACAGGGCGACGTCGGACCGGATCCGGGCCCACATAGCCGCGGAACGGGTGTGAGACGTTCGCCCTTCTCTCTGCTGATCAGGGTTGTCGTCTCCCTTGCCGTCGGGATCTTCTTCTTCGCAACGGTCCAGTTCGTGCTGGCCATTTATCCCCTCAAGTTCCACTCCAACATCACCCCCCTGCATCTCAAGCTCCCCTACGACGACGTGCGC
>JBOHQS010000198.1:0-3939 GCA_050732295.1 Methylomirabilales bacterium (SeqCode) | reverse complement strand
GTATCCCCGCCCCCATCCCCTGACGATCATCTTTGGCCCGCCGGTGACGGTGCAGGAACTCCTCGCCCAGGCGCCGATTCCGCCCGGGGCCGATCTCTACCAGATCATCACCGCGCGGCTCCAGGACCGAGTCGCGGCCCTGGCGGCCTGACGCCCCTTTCCCTTGGCAGCCTCCCGACGCGTAGTGTATCCTAAGGGCCACACGATGCCGGAGAGCGGAGAAGAGACCGGTGATCCATCGCGAGCGGATGCGAGACCATTTCGTCACGCTGGTGCGGATCGACAGCCCCTCGCGTCAGGAGCGAGCGCTGGCGACGCACCTCGCGGTGGAACTCCACCGCCTCGGGGCCGAGGTGAGCTTTGACGAGGCGGATCGGATGGTCGGGGGAACGGTCGGAAACCTCATCGCCCGCATCCGCGGAACCCGAGCGGGGGCGGTCCCCTTCCTGCTCTGCGCCCACATGGACACCGTCGGTGCCGACGTCGGGATCAGGCCTCGGGTGGAGGGGGACGTCGTCACGAGCGACGGAACCACGATCCTGGGGGCGGACGACAAGAGCGGCATCGCCATCATCTGCGAGGTCCTTCGGGTCCTTCGAGATGAGGCGATTCCCCACGGAGAGCTCGAGATCGTCTTCACTATCTGCGAAGAGGTCGGACTCCTCGGGGCGAGGCACCTGGATGTGGCGCAACTTCACGCCCGCACCGGTCTCATCCTCGACAGCAGCAACCCCGGTCACCTGATCACCCGGGCACCGGCCGCCAACCGGCTCCAGTGTACCGTCCGAGGGCTGGAGGCCCACGCCGGGGTCTCCCCGGAGAAGGGGATCAATGCGATCCGGATTGCCAGTGAGGCCATCGCGTCGATGCGGCTCGGCCGCCTGGACGAGGAGACCACGGCCAACATCGGGACCATCGAGGGCGGCACCGCCATCAACATCGTCCCCAACGCCGTCACGGTCCACGGCGAGACGCGGAGTTACGACGAGGACAAACTCAAGATCCAGACAGAGCACATGGTCCGCTGCTTCGAGGAGGCGGCCGCGCGACACGTGCTTTCGCTGGATGGGGCGATCCACCGCGGGCAGGTGCACTGTCAGGTCCACCGGGACTACGATCGGCTGTTCATCCCCGAGGGGGCCCGGATTGTCCAGCTCGTGCGCGAGGCCGCTCGCGCCCTCGGCCGCGAGATCACCCTCTGGAAGACTGGCGGGGGCTCTGACGCCAATATCCTCTACGCCAAGGGGCTTGAGGTAGCCAATCTGGGGACAGGGCAGCGGGAGGTCCACACGGTGCGCGAGCACCTGGTGCTGAGCGATATGGTCCGATCGGCAGAGCTCGTCCTGGAGACGCTCAGGCTTCAGGCAGCATGATCGCGCGGGCGTGATCCAGAGGGGAGGCAGGTGGGATGTATACGGTGACCAGCATCATGAAGAGCCCGGTCGTCAGCATCGAGGGCCACAAGTCGGTGGCGGAGGCACTGCACCGAATGCACGAGAAGGGGGTCTCGAGCATCCTGGTCACCTCCGCGGCGCCTGGAGAGCCCAAGGGGATCATGACCAAGCGGGACATCATCTCGAAGGTGGTTTCCCAGGGAAAGGACCCTGAAAAGCTCAAGGTCCAGGACGTCATGACGAAAAAGCTCATCACGGTCCCCCCCGACTGCCCCCTCCGGGACGCCGCGGCATTGCTGATGGAGAAGGGGATTCGCCGGGTCCTGGTGCGTCGCGGCCGCGAGATCATCGGGATCGTGAGCGACACCGATATCTTCAGAGCCGTAGAGGAATCGGGATGGGGCCTGGATTACTGAGGCCTCTTCTGCATGATCTCCACGAAGGCTGCCAGGATGTCAGTCTTGGTGATGATCCCCACCAGGAGGTCCCCCTGGACCACCGGAAGCCCTCCGATTCGCCGTTCGAGGAGCAGGCGAGCGGCATCGGCGATGGAAGTCTCGGGGGTGACCGTGAAGACCCGCTTCGTCATGATCTGACCCACCGAGACCTTCTCGAGGGCGTCGAAGGGGTCTTGCTCTTTGTTGTCCGCCGTCACCGCCGATGGAAAGACTAGACGGATATCCCGGTCCGTCACGATGCCGACAAGTTTTCCGTCCTCCACCACCGGCAGGTGTCGGATCTTTTGCTCCCCGAGCAGCTTCAGGGCGGTCTGCACGCTATCCGAGGGGCGGACGAGGATCACCGCCGTCCTCATCCGCTCGGCAACCTGCATCTCGCTCCCCTCACATCGATGCGCTGGTACTGCCTGCCGAGAACCGCCCTCAAGGCCATTTTTGCAGCCTAAGATAACACCCCGTCGCAGAAGGGTCAAGGTGACTCCATACGCCTTCAGGCCTTGCGCCCATTCCTGTGATCCGGTATGTTCGGCACCATCATGGTCACCCTCTCGTATCTGGCGGAGCTGAGCCGGGAAGAGCAGGCCATCCGGGCCCGCCACGAGATTGAAGAGCTGAGGGGGGATGGTGGGTGAGCCGCTGCGGGCCTGGTCGGAGGGAGAGCCGCTCGACGGGGTCCTGCACCTTCCGGGTCCGGGCCGATGGCCCTGTGTCATTACCGCCCACGGCCTGCTCAGTACGAAGGCGAGCGACAAGTACCTCCTCCTGGCGGCCCACCTCACCACGGCGGGCTTCGCCTGTCTCCGATTCGACTTCCGAGGCTGCGGGCAGAGCGGCGGCGAACTGAAGGACACGACTGTCGCCGGGCGGATCAAGGATCTGAGGGCAATCCTCACACGGCTCCAGGACCACCAGGCGCTGGATGGGCGCTTCTTCATCGTCGGGAGCAGTCTCGGAGGGTATGTGACCGTTTTCGTCGCGCCAGAGATGCCACAGGTGATGGCCACAGCGCTGTGGGCCACCCCAGCCCACCTCCGAGATCTCGCGGGGCGCAGGGAGGCCCTTATGGCTCATGGGATCGGGGCCTCGTTCTTCCAGGAACTCACAGTGGGAGCCTTCGCCGAGGCTCCGCGCGGCCTCTCCCATTGCCTGATCATCCATGGGCAGCGGGACGAGCTGGTCCCCTCTTCTCACGCCCGGGCGCTGTACGAGTGGGCCAACGAACCCAAGGCGCTCGAGATTCTCCCGGGAGCGGACCACCGACTCACCAACCCCGTAGACCGCGAGCGAGCCATGCACTTGACGACTGCGTGGTTCACGAGGCATCTGTGATCGACCGAGACAAGATCCGGCGGATCATCGTAGGGCGCCAACGACGGCTGCTGTCTCCCGAGGGAAGACAGCGGGCGGCGGTTCTGGTCCCTCTCTATCAGACCGAAGGCGAGTTTCAGATCCTCCTCATCAAGCGGACGGACCATCTCAAGACGCACGCAGGACAGATCGCCTTTCCGGGTGGGACGTGGCACCCGGAAGATCCGAATCCCATCTCCACGGCGCTGAGGGAGGCCCACGAAGAGGTGGGCATCCGTCTCCAGGATGTGGACGTCCTGGGCGAGGTGGACGATACCGCCACCGCCACCTCCAACTTCCTGATCACGCCGGTCGTCGGGGTCATCCCCTTTCCGTATCCTTTCCAGATCAACGCGGAAGAGATTGCCGACCTCCTCTCTCTGCCCCTCGAGATCCTTCGGGATCCGGACGCCTTCCGTGAGGAGACCTGGGAGAAGGAAGGCGGCACGGTCCGGGTCTGGGTTCGCCGGGAAGGGCCTCACATCATCTGGGGGGCCACCGCGAGGATTCTGCGCCACGTCGGTGAAATTCTCTTCGGCGCGCCGGCGGGGCGCTGACATGGCTCAACGAACAGCACCTTCGCTGAGGATCTGCTGATGGTCTCTCTACTGCTCTTCGATGTGGACGGAACGCTCATCCTTACCGGGGGGGCCGGGATTCGGGCGTTCCAAAGGACGTTCCGTGAGCTATTCAGGGTCACGATGGCCACAGACGGCATCCGGTTCCACGGCCGGACCGAC
>JBOHQS010000197.1:0-3963 GCA_050732295.1 Methylomirabilales bacterium (SeqCode) | reverse complement strand
GAGCTTCGCGTCCCGTGCGAACAGGACTTCCTCTCCCGGTTTCACGATCTGCACCGGAAAAGCTACGGCTATGCCAATCCGGCCCGCGAGACCGAGATCGTGACCGTGCGCCTTCGAGTGAAGGGGGGGGTCGAGAAGCCGCCCCTCGCTCGTGTGGAGGAGGGATCGGCGGATCCGGGAGCCGCCTGCGTCGGCGAGAGGCGCGTGTTTCTCGACGACGAGTGGGTCACGGCCCCGGTCTTCGCCCGGGAGGCCCTGCTGGCGGAGAACCGGTGTGTGGGGCCGGCCCTGGTGGTGGAGATGAGCGCCACCACGTTCCTTGCCCCCGGGTGGGAGGGGACAGTGGACAGGCGGGGTAATCTGGTGCTCACCAGGCGGGGCCCCCGATGAAGCCGAGCACCGATCCCATCAAGCTGGAGGTCTTCAAGAATCTTTTCGCCTCGGTGGCTGAGGAGATGGGAGTGGCGCTGTGTCGGACCGGACACTCGGCCAATATCAAGGAGCGGCGCGATTACTCGTGCGCCATCTTTGACGGGAGGGGCGAGATGATCGCGCAGGCCGCCCACATCCCCGTGCATCTCGGTTCGATGCCCTTGGCGGTGAAGGCTGCCATGGAGGGAAGGCGGGTAAGTCGTGGCGACACCATCATCCTCAACGATCCATACCGGGGAGGGACTCATCTGCCGGACCTGACCCTCATCTCCCCTGTCTTCGGCGAGGACGGGTCCTCGCCCCTCTTCTTTGTCGCGAACCGCGCCCATCACGCCGACGTGGGGGGGATGGCCCCCGGCTCCATGGGCGTGGCCACGGAGATTTTTCAAGAAGGCATCCGGATTCCGCCGGTGACTTTGGTGAAGGGGGGAGATCTCAATCGGGACGTGTTCGATCTGCTCCTGGCCAATGTCCGGACCCCGGAAGAGCGGGAGGGAGATCTCGAGGCTCAGCTGGCGGCGAACGAGACGGGACGGAGGCGGCTTCTCGAGATCGTCGCGCGCACCGGGGCCGACGACACGCTCCGCTATACGGAGGAACTCAAGGGGTATGCCGAGCGGATGACCCGCGAGGCCATCCGCCGGATCCCGGAGGGCTGCTACCGCTTTGAAGACTACTTGGATGATGACGGCGTGACGGCCGAGCCTATTCGGATCGCGGTGGCCGTCACCGTCAAGGGAGGCCAGGCGGTCGTCGATTTTACCGGCACCTCGCCGCAGGTCGCCGGGAGTGTGAATGCCGTCTATGCCGTGACGCTGTCCGCGGTCTTCTACGTCTTCCGTTGCCTCGTGGACTTCGACATCCCCTCCAATGCGGGCTGCATGGTCCCGCTGACTGTTATTGCGCCGGAAGGGAGCGTGGTCAACGCCCGGCCTCCCGCGGCCGTGGCGGGCGGGAATGTCGAGACGTCTCAGCGAATTGTGGACGTGCTGCTGGGGGCGTTGGCTCAGGCCCTGCCCGATCGGATCCCCGCGGCGAGCGCCGGGACGATGAGCAACCTGGTCATCGGGGGCACCGATCATGAGCGGGGACGACCTTTCGCCTATTATGAAACCATCGCCGGAGGGATGGGGGCGCGGCCGACGCGGGACGGCGTGGATGCGGTGCAGACCCACATGACCAACACGCGGAACACGCCCATCGAGGCCTTGGAGCACGCCTATCCCCTCCGGGTGCTCCGCTACGAGATTCGCCGCGGATCAGGGGGAAGGGGGAGACATCGAGGGGGGGATGGGATCCGGCGTGATATTGAGTTGCTGACGGATGCCGCAGTCGGTCTGCTGGCGGACCGGCGGCGTTTTCGACCCTACGGGCTGCGGGGGGGAGAGTCTGGCCAGGGGGGAGAGAGCATCCTGATCTCGCCAGGTGGGGAGAGGCCCCTCGGCTCAAAGTTTCACCTCCGGGCCCGTGCGGGGGAGATCATCAGCATTCGAACCCCCGGGGGAGGCGGGTACGGGAGGCCGGAGGGACACGCATGAGGAGGGAACACAGATGACGAGACAGGCGGAGAGGGCGCGAGCGATTTTGCGGTGTGCCATTGCTGTCGCACTCCTTACCGGGTGCGCCACTGCCGGTTTCGAGGCCACTCCACCTGGCCCGGGGGTCCCTCGGATCAGTGATCTCCGCATCGAGCCGACCGTCGTGGAGAGAGGGGGGGAGGCCACCTTACAGTTCGATTTCCAGGATACTGATGGGGATATCATGGACGTCTATCTGGGGCTCAGGAGCGAGGTGACGGACTTCACCCTTGCCACCGGGCTTCGGCCCGTCGTGCTCAGCCGCGGGAGATACTTCGGGCAGACGGAGGGGACGGCGGAGGAGACCATCACGATCAGCTTCGAGCGCCGATCCGCTCCCCTGACCTTCCAAGAGCGGGCATATTTCGGAGAGGTGACGGACCCCAGACAGACGCAGCAACAGATGGGAGGGGTCCGGGTCTATGTGGTTTTCGTGGTCGATGAGAAGGGAAACGTGAGCAATTCCCTTACGGTTCGGGTGACCGTGCAGTGACGAGCAGGAGCTCGGCACGCACTCGGAAGGTCGGGGAGGAGGCGGATCGGATCTGTCTCCCCCCGCGGGACGCTCGCGGAGGGGATGTCCAGCGGTTGTATCGGGCAGCGCGGCGCCTCCAGAAGGCTCCCCTCACCTCTCTGGCGGCCTTGCGGCTGTCGGAGGCGGTTCGGTCAGGGGATGCGGTCCTGCTGATGACCGGCGCGGGGGCTCCTCCTGAGCTCCCCGCCGGCGAGACCGATGGCCCGCTCGGGGTCGCAGTCCTGGCGCGGGCCCTCCATCTGGGCCTCGGGGCTCGGCCCTTTGTGATCTCGGAAGAGAGAAATCTGGGACCGCTCCGGGCGGTGCTGCAGGTCAGGGGAGTGGCCTGCACCCTCCTCCCCTTCCCCTGTGGCCGGGAAGAGGCCGGATATCGCCTAGTCGAGGAGCTCCGGCCTGCGGCCGTTATCAGTGTGGAAAAGCTCGGTCCTAATCCAAAGGGGGTCATTCACGATATGCGGGGCCGGAACGTCTCGGCAAGCCACGCCTCCGTCCGGGGACTGTTTGATGGTGCGAGGGAACGGGGCATCCTCACCGCGGCGGTCGGTGATCGGGGTAACGAGGTCGGCTTCGGGTTGCTGGCCGGTCCAGAGGTCCGACCCCGGCTGCGCACCGCGCGATGCCGGTGTCCCTGCCGGGGAACGATCGGCTGCGATATCCGGGCAGATGTGCTCGTCGTGAGCTCGATCTCCAACTGGGGAGCGTACGGCATGGTGGCGTGCCTGCAATCGATCGTTGGTCGTCGCCTCCTGCACACCCCACAGGAGGAGGCGGCAATGCTTGATGCCGCGGTCCGCGCGGGGGCGCGCGACGGGGTAACCCATGCGTCGACCTTGACGGTGGACGGGGCCGATCTCGCCGCGCAGCAGGCGGTGGTGACGCTGCTCGGCGCGGTCAAGTAACAAGGGGATCCTGCTGACGAAACGGGCAAGGGATGAAGAACTGCCTAATCTGTGGGCATGAACGGGAGGCGAGGCGAAACAGAGGAAAGTGTCCGATGGCGCATTCTCAAGAACTTTCCTTGGATTGACACTGATCGAGATTGACGAGAGGATTGGCATGGGGCTTGCTCGGGTCCGGGGCGAGGTCGCGAACGGGGAGTGTCTTCTGGGGTGCGGGAGGCGGACGGATCTCGGAACAGTGGGGAGTGAATGATGAAGAAGATCGAAGCGATCATCAAGCCGTTCAAGCTGGACGAGGTGAAGAATGCCCTGGCGGAGATCGGCATCCAGGGGCTCACGATCAGTGAGGTGAAGGGGTTCGGCCGACAGAAGGGGCATACCGAACTCTACCGGGGGGCGGAATATACGATCGATTTTCTTCCGAAGGTGAAGGTCGAGGTGGTCGTTGCGGATAGCAAGTCTGAGCAGGTGGTGGAGACCATCCAGGCAGCGGCGAAGACGGGACGGATCGGTGACGGGA
>JBOHQS010000196.1:0-3968 GCA_050732295.1 Methylomirabilales bacterium (SeqCode) | reverse complement strand
ACCCCCGAGGAGCAGACGGCCCTTGACAAATCGGCCGCCGCCGTTCGCGAGTTAGTGGAGAAATTGAAACTGTAGAGAGACTCTGGACGGCCGGCGAGGAGGCGTATGGCGCTGGTACATGATGTGCTGATCATCGGGGGTGGGGGAGCGGGATTGCGCGCCGCGATCGCGGCGGCCGAGCTGAATCCGCGGCTTGACATCGCCGTTGTCTCCAAGGTCTACCCGATGCGGAGCCACACGGTGTCCGCCGAGGGCGGAGCGGCGGCGGTCATCAAGCCCGGGGACAGCCTGGATGCCCATGCCTACGACACCATTTCGGGGGGCGACTGGCTCTCTGACCAAGATGCTGTGGAGGCCTTCGTCAGGGAAGCCCCCGCCGAGATGCTGCGGCTCGAGCACTGGGGCTGCCCCTGGAGCCGCGAGCCGGATGGCCATGTGGCCGTTCGCCCCTTCGGGGGGATGAAGCTCGAGCGCACCTGGTTCGCCGCCGATAAGACCGGCTTTCATATGCTCCACGCCCTGTTCCAAACCACGCTGAAGTACGAGACCATTCGACGGTACGATGAATGGTTTGTGACGAAGATCCTGGTGGATGAGGGTCGCTGCCAGGGCGTGGTGGCCATTGAGGTGGCCACCGGAAAGGTCCAGGCCATCTTCGCCAAAGCGGTCATCCTCTGCACGGGGGGCTGTGGCAAGGTCTTCCCGTACACCACGAACGCCAGTATCAAGAACGGCGATGGGATGGCGTTGGCATACGGCGCAGGCGCGCCGCTGAAGGATATGGAGTTTGTCCAATACCATCCCACGGGGCTTCCCTTTACCGGCATCCTGATCACCGAGGCAACACGCTCCGAAGGGGGATGGCTACTGAACAAGGATGGCTACCGGTATCTCCAGGATTACGACCTGGGCAAGCCCGAGCCCAAGCCCGTCTTTCGCTCCATGGAGCTGGGCCCGCGCGACCGCTTGTCGCAGGCCTTCGTCAAAGAGCAGGAGAAGGGGCGCACACTCGTCGGGCCGTATGGCCACTATGTCAACCTGGACATCCGCCATCTCGGACAGAAGGTGATCGACACAAAGCTTCCTTTCGTTCGGGAACTATGCCTCAAGTATGAGAACATCGATCCGGCAAGAGAGATGATCCCCGTCCGGCCAGTTGTCCATTACATGATGGGAGGAATACACACGGACATCGACGGGGCCACACCCCTGCCCGGGCTCTATGCTGCGGGTGAGGCCGCGTGCGTGAGCGTCAACGGCGCCAATCGGTTAGGGTCGAACTCCCTCACAGAGCTCTTGGTCTTCGGTGCGCGCGCGGGGAAGACTGCCGCCGCTTGGGCGTCCGAACAGAAGAAACCCCACCCATCCCTCCTCGTGCAAGCCCAGGACGAACAGCGGCGGGTGAGTGAGAGGTTCCTGCGCAAGACTGGTGGAACAGAAAGGGTTGCCAGCTTGCGTTCCGAGATGCAGAAGAGCATGGAGGAGAGTGCGGGCATCTACCGGACAGGCTCCGTCCTCCAAGAGACGGCCCGAAAGCTCCGAAAACTGCAGGAGAGATTTCACGACGTGTCGCTGGAGGATCGCAGCTATACCTTCAACACCGAATTGATCGCGGCCCTGGAGCTTTCGTATATGCTGGATGTGGCCGAGGCTATCGTCCACTCGGCCTTGCAACGCAGGGAATCGCGTGGGTCGCACCAACGCACCGATTACCCGAAGAGAGATGACACCCAGTTTCTCGTGCACTCCCTGGCCACCCGTGGAGAAAATGGCTCTCCCCGGATTGAGTACCTTCCGGTCACGATCACCCGTTGGCCACCGGCCCAACGGATTTATGGGAGGTAGAGGCTATGCCTCCGAGCGTCACGCTCGCCGTTACGCGCTATCGCCCGGAACAAGAGTCCGAGCCCACCCTCCAGACCTATGAGGTCCCCTTTCGAAAGGACTGGGTGGTTCTCGATGCGTTGAACCACATCAAAGACCACCTGGATGGGTCTCTTTCCTTCCGCTGGTCATGTCGGATGGGCGTCTGCGGCAGTTGCGGGATGATGGTCAACGGATCGCCCAAACTCACCTGCGCGGCCTTCCTTTCGGATCACCTCCCCGGCCCCATCCGCGTGGAGCCACTGAACTATTTCCCCATTATCCGCGATCTCGTAGTGGATATGACCGACTTTATGCACACACTCAAGAAGGTGAAACCCTGGATCATCCGCGAACAGGAGAAGCCGCTGGCGGAGGGCGAGTACCTTCAGACCCCCGACCAACTCGAGATGTACAAACAATTCAGCATGTGTATCAACTGCATGCTCTGCTACGCCGCCTGTCCCATCTACGGATTGGAGCCAGGCTTCATCGGTCCGGCCGCCATCGCGCTCGCCCAGCGCTACAACCTGGACTCGCGGGATGAAGCGGCCCGGGAACGACTCGAGATCCTCTCGGAGCACGACGGCATGTGGCAGTGTACCTTCGTGGGCGAATGCTCGAAGGTATGTCCCAAGAGTGTGGATCCGGCGGGGGCGATCCAGCAGCTCAAGCTTGTCGGCGCGGTCCACTGGTTTAGGTTCCTCCTCCCTTGGGGGACGAGATGAGTTCCGGAACGCAGTACACCCCGTATCATCCCAAGTGGTACCGGCGGCGGATGTCGGTCTGGTGGTGGTTGCAGAACCGGTCCTACGCCTATTTCGTTCTTCGGGAACTCACCAGCGTCTTTGTGGGCCTCTGCGCCCTCCTGTTGCTGTGGCACCTCCGGGCCCTATTGCAAGGCCCGGAGGCGCACGCGCACTTCCTCGCCCAGATGCGGAGACCCTTCTTCGTCGCCCTCAACGGCGTCGGTCTGCTCTTCATCCTCTTCCATACCATTACCTGGTTCAACCTCGCGCCCAAGGCGATGGTTGTGCGCTTGGGGGGGAAGCGGGTGCCCGATTGGACCATCGCGGGCTTGCACTACGTCGCCTGGGTGCTGCTCTCGGTGGCCGTGGCGGCCGTGTTGCTGCGAGGATAAGGGATGCGACCCATCACACCGTTTCTGTGGACCGTGTTCGGAGCGGGCGGGACGATCGCAGCGCTCCTCTTCCCCGTCCATCTTGTGTTGAGCGGGTTGGCCTTTCCGTTGGGGATGCTCGAAGCCCCCAGCTACGATGTCCTGTACGGCCTGGTGCGGCATCCCGTCACACGGCTGTATCTCTTGGTCGTCATTACCCTTCCGCTGTTCCACTGGGCCCATCGGTTCCGCTATACGCTCTACGATGTCCTCCAGTTGAAACACCTCTACCGCCTCATCGCGGTGCTGTGCTACAGTGCCGCCCTTCTCGGAAGCGCCGTAGCGGCCTACACGGTGTGGCATATTCCCTAGCCTCTGGCGGACGGCCGCCTGAACGCTGCCTGTAGCCGCGAGAGGAGTGCGCAATACTCCGCTACCTCGATGGGCATTGACGACGTATAATAATATATGCAGTGCATAATGGCAGGGGAGGACCCGCAATGAAGCACCGTGACGAATTTGGCGCCAAGCGTACCCTCGAGGGCATGGGTGGCACCCTCGCTTACTTTGATATCAACGCCCTCGAGAAGCGGGGAATTGCCCGCGTCTCAACGCTCCCCTTCTCGATCAAGGTCATGCTGGAGAGCATCCTGCGCAACGTGGACGGCTACCGGGTGCTGCCCGGGGACGTGGAGGCCCTCGCCCGTTGGCAGCCGGAGCCTGGGGAGATCAACGTGCCCCTGATGCTGGCCCGGGTGGTTCTCCAGGACTTTACCGGCGTGCCGGTGGCCGTGGACCTGGCAGCCATGCGGAGCGCCATGGCCCGTCTGGGGGCCGACCCCGGGAGGATCAACCCTCTGGTCCCCGCGGACCTGGTGATCGACCACTCGGTCCAGGTGGACTTCTTCGGGACCACCGACGCTTTCCGCGCCAATGTGGAGAAGGAGTACGAGCGCAACCGCGAGCGGTATACGCTGCTCAAGTG
>JBOHQS010000195.1:0-3992 GCA_050732295.1 Methylomirabilales bacterium (SeqCode) | reverse complement strand
GTTCCAACTCTTGTCGCCAACTTTCTCTCTCCTGACGCCCACGACATTGGAACAACGCACGCCGCCCAGATTCGGCTCATCACGTTGGAACGGCACTAGCCCTCTTCCGGGAAGAGGGGCTTGCCGCAGGCTGGGCACAGGGCCACCGAAGGGCCGGGTTTGGCCTCATCGATCTGCCCTGTCCATCCGCACGTAGCGCACCGTACCGGGAAATCCATATGCTCGATACGGGGAGGAACTCACCGCCTCGATTCTAGTCCCAACCCAGCTCCTCCAACCGTTCCTCCCCGATCCCGAAATGATGGGCCACCTCGTGGACAACGGTCCGGCGAACCTCCTCCCGGATCTCACTATCATCCATGCAGCACGACTCGATCGGGCCCTGAAAGATGACGATCTGATCAGGCATCAGTGGTGCTTCGACCCCCCGCTCTGTCAGCGGGACACCCCGGTAGAGACCGAGAAGCGTCTCCCCCGGGTCAAGACCCACCTCCTCCAGATCTTCCTTGCGAGGCCGGGCCTCAATGACCACCTCCAGATTGTTTAACTTCTCCTGAAACAGGGGGGGGAGAGTGGTCAGGGCCTCGGACACGAGTCGCGCGAATCGCTTCCGATCCATAGAAGACCCCCGGGGAGAACCCGGATCATCTTCCCTTGAATCATTTCACCTTGTCAACGCCCTTCCCCGGTGCCAGGGACCTGACGCCTTTCTTGACGCGCATTCCCGGGGTCTTCTCCCTTGCGATCCGAGACCGGATATGCTATCTGTCTAGCCATCGCATCATGCCCGCGGTGGACCCCATCGTCTAGCCTGGCCTAGGACACCGCTCTTTCAAGGCGGCAACGCGGGTTCGAATCCCGCTGGGGTCACCAGCACATGAGTTCCTAAGCAACCACCTTTCCCGCCACGTCCTGTTTTCCCCGAACGGGCCACCCTCACCCTGTCTCACTGTGGCGCGCTCTCCGTATTCCCGATCCTCACCCCTCAGGCGAGGGAGGTCCGAGCGAGGGCCCGGGCTACGTCTCGAGGTGGAAACGCACGTTGATGACGACCGTCCCCTTGCGAAAGAGGAAATGGGCCCTGATCCAGAAGGCTGTCTGGTTGTGCAGGAGGGTATGCCACCACCGCGCGGGGACGAACTCCGGCAGGACGATGGTAACGAAATCCACCTTGCGCTCGGCCTGGATCTTGTTCACGTACTCGATGAGCGGCTGCACGACGGACCGGTAGGGCGAGTCGAGAATCACCAGGGGCACACCCCCCGACCAGAGCCCCCAGCGAAGCCGCACCTGCTTCGTCGCCTCCTCGTCCACGCTGACGTAGACCGCCTCCACCTCTGGCGAGATCGCCCGGGCATAATTCAGGGCGTTGAGGATGCCCATGTGGACGTCCGACACCAGGAGGACCACCGCATGCGTCACCTTGTCCGGAACGGCGAAATGCTTGATGCGGAGCTGCTCTCCCACTTGCCGATAATGGCGGTGGATCGCGGCGAACATTCCCACCATGATGGGAATTGTAACCACCACCATCCAGGCGCCGTGCATGAACTTTGTCCCCGCGATCACCGAGAGAACGATCCCGGTCGTGAGCGCGCCGGTTCCGTTGATGAGGGCTCCGCGGCGCCATCCCGGCTCCCGAAGCCGGAAGTGATGTCGGACCATACCGGCTTGCGACAAGGTGAACGAGATGAAGACGCCGACGGCATACAGGGGGATAAGGGCATGGGTCTCGCCCCCGAAGAGCACGAGGAGCAACGAGGCGAGAAGGGCGAGGATGATGATCCCGTTGGAAAAGACCAGCCGGTCTCCCCGGCTGACGAACTGACGGGGGAGAAAACGGTCGGCGGCGAGAAGGGACGACAGCCGCGGAAAGTCGGCAAAACTTGTGTTGGCCGCCAAGACGAGGATGAGCGCTGTCGCTGCCTGAATCACATAATAGAAGGGACCCGTCCCCACAATCGTCCGGGCGAGCTGCGACACCACGGTCTCCCCCTCCCGGGGAAGGATTTCATACTGCCTGGCCAGAAAGGTAATCCCGATAAAGAAGGTCAGCATGATGGCGGCCATCCAGGCCATGGTCTGCTTCGCGTTCTCCGCCTCGGGCTTGCGAAAGACCGGGACGCCGTTCGAGATCGCCTCGACCCCAGTCAGGGCGACACACCCCGAAGAGAAAGCTCGGAGGATGAGAAACGGGGATATGGCCGCGATGGCAGCCTCCGGGGCCAGGAGCGGAGGTGCGGGGGGAGGGGCCATAGGCGCCTCCCCGTACAGGACGCGGGCCATCCCCACGACGATGAGACCGAGGAAGCTCACGATGAAGAGATACGTGGGAACGGCAAAGAGCCTTCCCGACTCCCTGACACCGCGGAGATTGACCAAAGCGATTGCCGCCACCGTGACGACGCCGAGGATGACCCGATGCGCGTAGAGATCAGGAAAGGCGGAGGTGATAGCGGCCACGCCCGCGGCGACGCTGACGGCGACGGTCAGGACATAGTCGATGAGGAGGGCCGAACCGGCCACGAGGCCCGCGGGGATACCCAGGTTATCCTTACTCACGCTATACGCCCCCCCGCCTGTCGGATAGGCCTGGATGGTCTGGCGGTACGACAGCGTCACGATGACGTAGAGCAGAGCGATAGCCGCAGCGATGGCGCTCGTCCACGCGAGCGCGGCCGCTCCCGCGAGGATCAGGACGAGGAGGATCTCCTCTGTGGCGTACGCCACTGAGGAGAGGGCGTCGGAGGCGAGGACCGCCAGGGCGACAGGGTTGGACAGGCGTTCGTGCGGCGCCTGGGCCGTCGCCTTCGGTTCGCCGACCAGAAGCCGCTTCAGGGATTGCAACAAGCGCTCTTCACCCCCAAAATGGCCGAGAGCACCAGCCGTGTCGACCACTGCAGTCGCCGAGGGTACCGGGAGGGTAGCATGCGAAAGGGTGGCGGAGCAAGGGGTCCTGGGCTCGGGGCCTTGCAATCAGATACACCGTATGGTAGCCTGAGCCCCGCTTCTTGGAATCGAATGATCGCCTTGTCGGTCGGCCTTCGGTGACGCCGATCAACGGTCCGTGTAACTAACCGTCTTCAAGATGAGCATGCCGCCATACCTCTGGCCTTGCCACCACGCTCGCTTTGCACAGTGACGACTGCCGCGGCGACAGCCATCGAACTCGGCAGTCACGGAATCGTCCAGGATGCACGACCGTACAAGAGACGAGAGGGCAGGTCCAGCGAGAAGAGGGGAGAGCCTGGAGGAAGAGTGGTGAGACTGGCCAACATCGAGACGGTCCGGGAGTATCAGGTCAACGGGCCCAAATCGGTGGAGCTCGGCCAGGGAACGCATCTGAGGTGCGTCGCCTATTTTTTCAAGGCCGGGCAGCGCCTCGGACCCACGCGCCACTGCAGCGACACCGTCATGTATGTTGTTCGAGGTCGAGCCCGCATCCGCATCGGGGACCGCGAGGAAGAGGGGCGTGGAGGGGATCTCTTCATGGCGGGCGACGGGGACGAGGTCTGGATTGGAAACACCGGGAGGGACGAACTGATACTCTTTGCGGTGGCGGCCACTGTCTTCCCCTAGTGCCGTTCCAAGTTTTCTGATCCAGCCGAGAGGTGGGCGGTGCCAGTGCCGTTCCGACTCATCGTGCCTACTAATTCTCTCGGTTGCTCCGCCGCACTCAGGTATAGGCGTGGGGGACTGCCTCCCCTTGACGAGAATAGTTGGAACGGGCCCTGCCAGTGTTCGGCCCGGCAGGTTGGAACGGCACTAGCCATGGGGATGCAGCGGGCTGGCAGGCGGCCTTGGACCTTGTGGAGGGACCTCGCCGGCTCCCCTGCCGGCCCCCCCAGCCCCCTTGTGTGTTCCTGCTTGCCTTGGAAAAGGCAGTTGCCATAGAATAGGGCCTCGTTTCGGGCCGCCTCACCCCGGCAGGGGTGGATTATCAACCCGGAGGGACGCGGGGCAGCGTGAAGGCCTTGGTCACGGGCGCGACC
>JBOHQS010000194.1:0-4020 GCA_050732295.1 Methylomirabilales bacterium (SeqCode) | reverse complement strand
GCTTTCGCGAGGCCTTTGCCGCCGCCCCGGCGGCCAAGGAGCTTCACCACGCGTACCTCGGAGGGTTGCTGGAGCACACCGTATCGGTGGTGAGGTTGTGCGAGACCATCGCCGCCCATTACGGAGGGGTCGTCGATCGGGAGCTGCTCATCGCCAGCGCGATCCTCCATGATGTGGGCAAGATCCGTGAACTCACGTGGGAACGCGGGTTCGATTACTCGGACGCAGGGCGGCTGCTGGGTCATATCACCCAGGGCGTGCTCTTTGTTGACGAACAGATCGAACAGATCCCCGACTTCCCGCCGGGACTCCGGCTGGAGCTGCTGCACAACATCCTGAGCCATCATGGGGAGTACGTGTGGGGATCGCCACGGCGGCCGAAGACGGTGGAGGCCATGATTCTGCATGCGGTGGAGAACCTGGACGGGAAGATCAACCTCTTCATGAAGCTGGTCAGGTATCACCCCGACCCGTATCGAGAAGGATGGACCGTCTTTCATCGAAGCTTCGAGCGCCCGCTCTTCTTTGGGGAACCCGAGGCAGCCGGGGAGATACTAGGAGAGGCGCGGGAGGACGGGTGAGGAAGGCAGGTTTTGAATTGTGGTATAATTCGTCAACGGTGTGTTCGCTTTTGAGTTTGAGTGGGGTGGACTGGCCTGGTTCGCCCACCTGGGCAGGTTGGGCTCCGGAAACGCCTTGATTCCTCCAGTTAAGCCGTAGTGGTAGTCCTTTCGGATTTCGCCCGTCGAAGATGAGACCCCAGGTTTGCTAGGGACTTCCCGCCGGTCTCAAGAACCACTCTGAACCGAAAAGAGGTATCTAGCAGCTTCGATAGGATTTGTGGGGGGAGACGCAAAAAAACTGTTGACACAAAAGTAACTTATGATGTATTTATTTCATCAAAGGGCGAACTCGGATGCTGGATAGGCTCTTTTCGTCTGAAACCCGGGTGCAATTGCTCGAACTGTTTCTGAGTGGTCAAGACCAACGATATTACGTGAGGGAAATTTCGAGGGAGCTCAAGCGGGACATCTCAGGGATCAAGCGGGAGCTGGATAATTTGGAGAAGGCAGGCCTCCTCACGAGCAGCAAAGTTGGGAATCTCCGCTACTACATCGTCAACAAGACCTTCCCTCTCTATCCGGAACTCAAGGCCATGATTGATAAGACGCGAGGGGTTCCCCAGGCGATCGGCGAAGCGCTTCGGGGTGTGGCTGGAATCCGGGTGGCCCTTCTCTTCGGCAAAGCCGAGGTCCCGGAGGGTGGGGCCATTGACGTGTTGGTGATGGGACGGCCTCACATGGCGCAATTGAATCGGGTGGTGGCGGCCCTGGAGCTCCGCATCGGCCGGAGTATTAATCACCTGGTCTTTGACGAGCGGGAGCTCCAGCGGCGAAAGGCGGAGGGGGACCCTTTCCTGCGGGAGGTTCTGCAGGGGAGGACGATTCCCCTGATCGGGTCAGTCCATGATCTTTGAGCAACTCAAGGCAAAAGGCTTGGTGGAGGCGGTCGATCCGGACCCGTCCGGGGCTCATCGTCTCATGGCCAGGGCGCAGAAGGACCTCAAGACGGCGCAGGCCGTGGTGGGGACTGATGCAGAATGGGCGTATGTCGTTGCCGCACACGCCGTTCTCCGAGCGGCCCGCGCCCTCATGCTGGCGGAAGGCCTCCGTCCCAGGGGACGGGATCAAACGCGAACGCTCCTCCAAACTGCCGGCTCCCTTATTGGTGAGGGCGAGGTTTCCACGGTCGATGACCTCGAGCAGGTCCGGAAGAAGGGGCAGCATTTCTTGGAGTGGGCAGATCGCCCGATTTCCCTGTATGAGCTCGAGGCGACGCTGAACATCGCCGAACAATGGGTCGGGGTCGTAGCCAAGCGCGTCTATGCGAAGGACCCTCAAGCGCGCCTCTTATAGTGTATAGCCCGTCCCCCGGACAGGGTCGCGGGGGATGCGAGGAAAGGGGGTGAAACTGAATGGCGAAGAAGAAGAAGGCTGGCAAGAAGAAGAAATAGAAGAGAGCAGAGATCGAGGTGGTGATTTGCGCAGATGCGGGGATTGCCTGCAAGGAAAGGGGGTGAGACTGGATGGCGAAGAAGAAAAAGGCTGGCAAGAAAAAGAAATAAGGATGGTGCCTCGCTGGGGGGGACTCCCCCCAGCCGTATTTATAATAATGGAAATCATCGGAGTCGAAGGAGGTCACGGCATCGAGGCTCGTCACACCACGAGTAGCGGATGAGGGCGGTAGTGGCCTTCGATACCTGAGAAGGGCGAACAGGGTATTCCCCCCTCCCTCAGGGACGGGACCGAGGGTTGTCTTCCCTGAGCGGTCGTGGTATCTTGCATTCTTAAGCCATCTCCCATTCTCTCGTAGAGATCACCATGGAGCCATTCACTGGCCTTGATTACTATCGCGTGGATGAGGTGTATTCGGACGAGGAACGCCTGGTCCGAGAGACGGTCCGCGCCTTCGTCGACGCCGAGGTCCTCCCGATCATCGAGGCCCATCACCGGCGGGGAACATTCCCGATGGAGCTCATCCCACGCCTGGGGGCACTGGGGATGTTGGGGGCCAATCTTCACGGCTACGGGTGTGCTGGGATCAGTGACGTCGCCTACGGGCTCATCATGCAGGAGCTCGAGCGAGGGGATAGCGGCCTCAGGAGCTTTGCCTCAGTCCAGGGGGCCTTGGCCATGTATCCGATCTACGCCTTCGGGACCGAGACGCAGAAGGTGGACTGGCTTTCGCGCCTCGCGAGGGGCGAAAAGGTCGGGTGTTTCGGGCTCACCGAGCCGGACCACGGCTCGGATCCGGCGGGCATGGTCACCAAGGCCGTCCGACGGGGCGACGGCTACGTGCTGAATGGGAGCAAGCTGTGGATCACCAATGGGACCATCGCCGATGTCGCGGTGGTGTGGGCCCGGACCGAGGAAGGGATTCGCGCCTTCTTGGTCGAGAAGGGGACCCCGGGATTCAGCGCACGCGAGATCCACGGGAAATTTTCTCTCCGTGCCTCGGTCACCTCCGAGCTCATCTTCCAGGATTGTCGCATTCCCAGCGCAAGCCTCCTCCCCGGGAGCGAGCAAGGACTGAAGGCGGCCTTGATGTGCCTCGATCAGGCGCGGTACGGCATCGCCTGGGGCGCCGTGGGCGCGGCCACGGCCTGCTACGACGCGGCCCTCAAGTATGCCAAGGCCCGGGTCCAGTTTGGTCGGCCCATCGCCGGATTTCAACTGGTCCAACAGAAGCTGGTCAGGATGCTCACCGAAATCACCAAGGCCCAGCTTCTCTGCCTCCGACTCGGCCAACTGAAAGGGGCGGGTCGCGTCCATCATACCCATATCTCTCTGGCCAAGATGAACAACGTGGAGAAGGCCAGGGAGATCGCCCGGCTGGCCCGGGAGATTCTCGGGGCTGCCGGTATCGTGGACGAGTACCCGGTCATTCGTCACATGCTGAACCTGGAGACGCTCTATACCTATGAGGGGACACACGAAATCCATACTCTCATCTTAGGCCAGGACATCACGGGCCTGAGTGCCTTTGCCTGATCCCTCCTTTGGGTCCTGACGTCATGCGCGGTTCCGGCTTTCCCCTTTACTTCCCCCCAACCGCTATGGTATGGAAAATGCACTATGCGGCTCCCGTTGTGTGCTAAGGCGGTGGCAGTCGTTCTCGCGGTGGTGAATTTTCTCGGATCCGGGGGTGTGAAGGTGGCAGCAGAACAGGCGAAACCTTCCACTGAGGCTCCCTCGGGCTCGGGGCCTAATGCGGCCATCGAGCGTTTTCGGATCAGAGAGACACGGAAGGGGGAGCGGCTGTGGGACGTCGAGGCGGACAGGGCGGAGGTATTTGAGGAACGCGGGATAGCTGTCCTCACTCGGGTGGTCCATCCCGTGCAAATCACCATCTACCGGGGCAAGGAACAGTTGGTCACCTTCGCCGACAAGGCCGTCGTGGACCTCAAGACCAAGAACCTCCAGCTCAGCGGCCGCGTCCGCTGTGAATCGAGCGAGGGGA
>JBOHQS010000193.1:0-4034 GCA_050732295.1 Methylomirabilales bacterium (SeqCode) | reverse complement strand
AGTTCGGGATCTGGGGCTCTTCGTGCAGGGCCCGCCCAATCCCATGCCCGACAAAGACCCGAACCACGCAGAAGCCATGAGACTCCACATGGCTCTGAATCGCGTGGGAGATATCGGTCAGGCGGCGGCCCGGCACGGCCTGCGCGATCCCGCGGTGCAACGCCTCCTGGGTGACCTGCAGGAGTCGCCGCGCCTCGGGAGAGATCTCCCCTACCGGGATGGTAAGCGCCGCATCGCCATAATACCCGTCCACGACCGCCCCTAGATCCAGGCTGAGGATATCTCCCTCCTGAAGTCGTCGCTCCGCGGGGAGCCCGTGGACCACCTCCTCGTTCACCGAGGTACACAGCGTAAAGGGATAGCCCCGGTACCCTTTGAAGGCGGGCCGCGCTCCCCGTTCACGGAGAAAAACCTCGGCGAAGCGATCCAGCTCGAGCGTTTTTACCCCGGGTTGGCTCTCGTCCCGGAGGGCCAACAGGGCCTCGGCGACAATCCGACTCGCCCGTCCTATGCGTTCAACCTCCCACGGGGCCTTGTACTCGATCGGACTGTGGAGCGGCAGTCTGATCGACTCACCCTTCGAGTGCTCTCGAGACTCGCGCAAGAACCTCACCCGCCTCTCCCAGTCCATTCACCGTCTTCAGTAGTCCTTGGTTCTGATAGTAACCGATCAGGGGCTCCGTCTGCGTGCGATAGACCTGGAGTCGACGACGGATCGTTTCCTCCTTGTCATCCTCCCGCTGGATGAGACGCCCGCCGCACTTGTCGCAGGTGCCCTCCACGCGGGGGCGATGGGACTCCACGTGAAAGGGCTCGCCACAGGCCTGGCACGTTCGGCGTCCGGACAGGCGGCGGACAAGCTCCTCCTCCCCCACCTCCAGGCTCACGACCTTGGGCAGCGGAGCCCCGAGCTTCTTGAGCACTCGGGTCAGGGCTTCGGCCTGCGCCAGGGTTCGGGGAAACCCGTCGAGGAGATACCCCTTCCGGCAATCGGGTTCGCCCAGGCGATCGCGGACGATGCCAATCACGACCTCGTCGGGGACCAGCGCACCCCGGTCCATACAGGTCTTGGCCTCCTTGCCGAGCGGAGTCCCGGCGGCCACAGCGGCCCGGAGGATATCCCCGGTCGACACCTGGGGAACCCCATATCGTTCGGTGAGCATCTTGGCCTGCGTCCCCTTCCCGGCCCCAGGAGGTCCCAAGAGAATCGCCTGCATTCCTAACCTTTGAAGATAACGGAAATCGCACCCACATTCAAGCGTCAGAAGGCCCGTCCCTTGATCTTCCCCTTTTTGAGGAAGCCTTCATAGTGGCGCATGAGGAGATGGGCCTCGATCTGTTGCGCCGTGTCCAGGGCGACCCCGACCACGATGAGCAGGGAGGTCCCGCCAAAGAAGAAGGGCACATTTGACCAGAGGATCAGGACCTCCGGAAAAATGGAGATCAGCGCCAGGTATATGGCCCCGACAAAGGTAATGCGGTCGAGCACCCGTTCGATGAACTCCGACGTCTTGGCGCCTGGGCGGATCCCGGGCACGAAGCCACCGTACTTCTTGAGATTCTCCGCCACATCGGCGGGGTTGAAGATGATCGCGGTGTAAAAATAGGTGAAGAACACGATGCTCCCCCCATAGAGCAGGAAGTAGGTGAGGGTCCCCGGCGACAGGACCTGCGCCACCCACTCCATCCAGGGATGGGTAACGAATCGGGCCACGGTGGGAGGCAACACGACAATGGACGCGGCGAAGATGACCGGGATCACCCCGGCGGTGTTGACCCGCAGGGGGATATGGGTCGCCTGTCCCCCGTACACCTTCCGGCCGACGACCCGTTTGGCATACTGGACCGGGATCGGCCGCTGGCCCAATGTCATCACGACCACCCCCGCCACCACGAGGACCATCACCACCACGATGAAGAGGAGGACGTAGGCCTTCAACTCGCCGGTCGTCAGGAGCTGGTAGGAGTTGAACATCGCCTCGGGAAGGTTCACGATGATGCCCGCAAAGATGAGGAGCGAGATGCCGTTGCCGATCCCCCGCTCCGAAATCTGCTCTCCCATCCACATGAGGAGGACGCTGCCGCCGGTCAGGGTGAGGGTAGCCATGATGCGGAAGCCCCAGCCGGGATTCGGCACCACGATCTGGCCGCCCTCCATAACCCCCTCCAGACCGATGGAAATGCCCATCCCTTGAATCAGAGCGATGAGGATCGTGCCGAACCGGGTGTACTGGGTAATCTTCTTGCGTCCCTCGGCCCCCTCCTTTTGGAGCCGCTCGATGGCTGGAACCACCACCGCCAGGAGTTGCAGAATGATCGAGGCATCGATATACGGCATGATCCCCAGGGCGAAGATGCTGGCCCGTCGTAACGCCCCGCCGGCGAAGAGATCGAAGAAGCCGAAGAGCGTGCCGGCCGCCCGGGAGAAGACCTCGCCCAGCACCGCGGCGTCGATGCCGGGGGTGGGGATATGGGCCCCTAAGCGGTAGACGATCAGGACCACGCAGGTGAAGAGGATGCGCCGCTTGAGTTCAGGGACCTTGAAGATGTTGACGACCTCGCTCATCGGTCTTCGATCACCTCAGCCGCCCCGCCTGCGGCACGAATCTTCCGGAGGGCCGCCTGCGAAAAATGGTGCGCCGCCACCGTGAGGGGATGCGAAAGTTCCCCATCCCCCAGCACCTTCACCCCGTCCTTCACGGCCTTGATGAGACCCCGCTCGAGCAGCAGGAGGGGAGTCACGGGGATCCCGGCCTCGATGCGACCCAGATCCCGCACATTGACGATCGCGTACTCTTTTCGAAAGGGACTGCGAAAACCGCGCTTGGGCAGGCGCCGACTGAGCGGCATCTGGCCCCCCTCAAACCAGGAGGGAATGCTCGCGCCCGCCCGGGCCTTCTGCCCTTTGTCACCCCGGCCAGAGGTCTGCCCGTGCCCCGACCCTGGTCCGCGACCGACCCGCTTGCGCCGCTTGCGCGAGCCCGCGGCCGGCTGAAGCCCGTGAAGCCTCACCGGGCCCCCCACGCTAGCCACCCGCTGCCTCACGTGCCTCCTCTCCTTTCCGACCCCGAAGCCGGCCGACCTCCTCGGGCGAACGAAGATCCCGAATCCCGGCCATGGTGGCCTTCGCCACATTGTGCGGATTGCTGCTCCCGAGAGACTTCGCCAGCACGTTCTGGACACCGGCCGCCTCGAAGATCGCCCGTGCGGCGCCACCCGCCACGATCCCGGTCCCCTCTGCCGCCGGCTTCATCAAGACCTGCCCCGCCCCATACCTCCCGAGGATCTTATGGGGGATGGTCTTTCCATGTAGCGGCACCTTGACCAGATGCTTCTTGGCCGCCTCAATCCCCTTGCGGATCGCCTCGGGAACCTCGTGCGCCTTCCCCAGGCCGAGCCCCACATGCCCCGCCTGATCCCCCACCGCCACCAGGGCGCTGAAGCTAAACCGGCGGCCACCCTTGACCACCTTCGCCACCCGGTTGATATGGATGACCCGCTCGGTCAGGTTCAACGTCTGGGGATCGATCTGCTCCGCCGCCACGATTTCCTCCGCTAATGTCGTTCTAACTTTCTCACCCAATCAAGCACAGAACTGCGCGATGCCAAGATCAGGCCTGCTGGCTTCCTTGGCCCGTTCCATGGTTGGAACGGGCCTTGCTCGCGTTCGAGGTAATACGTTGAAACGGCCCTAAAAGCTCAGCCCTTTTTCCCGGGCCCCGGTCGCCAACGCCTTGACCCGCCCGTGAAATTTGTACCCGCCTCGGTCAAAGACGACTCGCCGAATCTCGCCCTTCAGCGCCTTCTCCGCCAGGATCTCCCCCACCGCCTTGGCGGTATCGGCCTTCGCCCCCTTCACGCCCCGGCCCTTGCATTCCGGGGAGAGGCTCGAGGCGGCCACGAGCGTCCGCCCGTCCAGATCGTTGATGATCTGCGCATAGATATGCCGACGCGACTTGAAAACCGACAGCCGAGGCTGCTCGGGCACCCCGAACACCTTCTTCCGCACGCGTCGGTGCCTCCGCTCCCGGCCA
>JBOHQS010000192.1:0-4073 GCA_050732295.1 Methylomirabilales bacterium (SeqCode) | reverse complement strand
CCCCAGATGAGGAGACCGCCTAACATCACGGCCACCGTGGCAGACGTCGGGATCCCGAGTGTAATCATGGGAAGGAGCGCACCGGTGCCTGCCGCATTGTCCGCGGTCTCGCAGGCGATCACCCCCTCCACGACCCCGGTCCCGAATTTCTCCGGATGTTTCGAGAACCGCTTGGCCACGCTGTAGCTCATCATCGAGGCCGTCGTGGCCCCCGCGCCCGGGATCAACCCGACGAAAAAGCCGAGCAGTATGCTGCGGATGTAGACGACAAAGTGCTTGGCGAGACCTCGCATCGTGGCGGGGATGTCGCGGAAGCGCACGCGGGCCGGGATGTACTTCATCTCCAGGCTCTGCTCGGCGCTGAGGAATATCTCGCCGACGCCGAACAGGCCGATCACCGCCACCAGGAAGCCGAATCCCCGGAGCAGCTCGATCGTCCCGTACGTGAGGCGCATCTTGCCACTCACGGTGTCCAGGCCGACGGTTGCCAGGATGAACCCGATGAGGGCCGCCGCGATGGTCTTGACGACCGATCCCCGGCCGAGCGCCGCCAGGCACGCGAACGCGAAACACATCACGGCGAAGTATTCGGGGGGGCCGAACTTCAAGGCGAAGCTCGCGAGGGGCGGCAGCAACAGCGTGAGCATAATGACCCCCGCAATCCCGGCGAATAGCGACCCGCTGAAGGTGGCGATAAGGGCCTCACCACCGCGACCCTGGATGGCCATCGGATGGCCGTCAAAGGTAGTGGCCACCGAAAAGGGTTCGCCCGGGATGTTGAACAGGATCGAGGTGATCCCGCCGGAGTACATGGAGGCATAGTAGATGGCCGCCAGCAGGATGATGGCCGAGCTGGGATCCAGCCAGAAGGTGAGCGGGATGAGGAGGGCGACGCCGTTCGCGGCGCCAAGGCCGGGGAGGATCCCGATGAACATCCCCAGGAAGACGCCCACGACGGCGATCAGGAGGTTCTCCGGCCTGAAGGCCACCGCGAACCCCCCGGCAAGACCGCTGAACGACTCAAGCACCGGGACCCCTCCGTCTGTCCGGTCAGAAGCCCAGCATCTCCTCCAGGAACCCTTTGGGGAGTGGCACCAGGAGCCAGCGTTCGAAGAGGAGGAAAATCACGATGGGAACGCCGAGCGTCATCGCGCCCACCACCGGCCACCGATGGCGCCCCGCGACTCGCGTGTAGTATCCGATGTAGAGGGCGGCTCCCACATAAAAGCCCACGGCGTAGAGCAACCCAATCAAGCCTGCCAGGGGCAGCGAGACCTTGAGAAGCCCCTTCAGGGCCTCCCAGGTCACGAAGGGTTCCGTACCGCCTCGTGTCAGGGCTGCCTGCACAAAGATCAGCGCAGCACAGCCGGCAAGGCCCACCCCAAGCCAGAAGGGAAGGAAACCGGCCTCGGGGCCGTTGAGCCCCCAGCCGATGCTGAGCTTACTGGTCTCATAGAGGACCGACAGAGCCCACACGAAGATGATGCCAGCCACCGCCATCTCGGCCTTGCGCATACCCCCTCCGAACGAAAAAAACCCTCCCCCGCGCCTCGACCCCTTCGATGTGGCGGAGTTTGCAAGCTGAGGGCCAACGACTAAGGGTCAGGAGACTGTCACGCGGAATCTGGTCGGGATTTCAGCACGCGTGCGGCGGGCTATTTAATCAGGCCACCCTTCTTCATCAGGTCCTTGTGTAGATTCTCGGTCTCCTCGAGCCACTTCACGTACTCGGGCCCGGTGAGGAAGGCGCCCTTCAGGCCGTTGTCCTGAATGTACTTTTGCCACTCGGCGGTCTCCGTGACCCGCTTGAAGAGGCCCACGTAGTAATCCTGGACCTCCTTCGAGACCCCAGGGGTGGTGAAGATGCCGCGGAGCATCAGATAGTCAATATTGTACCCCTGCTCCTTCATCGTGGGGACGCCCTTCCAGTCGGGGTAAACCATGCGCTCGGTGTCAAAGACCCCGAGGGGGCGCACATTCCCCCCCTTCCAGAGGCCCACGCACTCGGCGGGGTTGTTCACGGTGGAGTCGACGTGGTTCCCTGCCAGGTTCTTGCAGACCTCGCCGCCCCCCTTGAACGGGACGTAGATGAACTTTAGCCCAGCCACCTGCTCGAGCTGAATGGTGATGATTTGATCCTCCTGGGCTGTCCCCGTGCCCCCCATCTTAAGCTGGCCGGGCTTTTCCTTGACCGCCTTGAAGTAGTCGCCCACCGTCTTGTACGGCGTCTCGGCGTTCACCCAGAGGATGAATTCATCCAGCGCAAGCCGGGCCACCGGCGTCAGGTCGCGCCAGTTGAACGGGATGCCGGTGGCCAGGGGGGTGGTGAAGAGACTCGAGAGGGTGATGAGGATTACGTGTGGATCGCCCTTCCTGTCTTTCACGTAGATGAAACCCTCGGCGCCCGCCCCTCCCGCCTTGTTCACCACAACGAAGGGCTGGGGGGCCAGATTCTCCTTCGCGATAAAGGCTGCGATCCAGCGGGACATGACGTCGGCGCCGCCCCCCACCCCTGCTGGGGCGACGAATTCGACCGGTTTGGAGGGCTTCCATGCCGCCGCGGCGTCCATGGTCGTCCATAGGACAACCCCTGGTCCCAAGAGCAACACAACCAGTCCAAGGAGAGCGGTTCGAAACCACCGACTCGTCTCATGCATACTGCCCCTCCTTTCGCACATCCCGCAGGATCTCCTCACTATCATAGCTAACTCCGTCCCCGCCCCTCTTGTTCCCCGTTCCGGTTCCAAGGGGCACGCTGACTTACTCTAGGGCAGAAACGCCGCTTCGTCAAATCGTCTAGAGGTTTAGCGTGGTCCATTCGAGTCGATTGGGGTCCGCGTTCGGGGGTAAGGAAGATCAAGGTCCAGAGGCAGAGGCACGGGGCCGCCAGTCGGTGGCCCCGTGCGGGACGGCAGTGCTCATAACGCCTAGTTGCTGGAGGCGAGCTCGGCCTCGGACTTGGCCATGGCCTTCTTGATGTCATCGCTCATCTCGATGCAGACGGCGCCCGGGATGAGCCACCGTTCCCACATCTGGTCGATCTTCTTCTGGAAATACTCGATGTCTTCCTCGGTGAAGTGGGCGAAGCGGCCCTGCCTGAGCAGGTACTCCCGGACCGGCTTCCGCTTTCGCCCCTGGGCGATGGATTTCGACTTGCCGTAGAACTTCAGGACCCTATCCTCGACCTCGAAGAGGGGCCAGACGCCGGTCTCCACGGCCAGCTCCCCGAGATCATGGGACTGGATCGGGTCGTAGTCCCAACCCTTCGGACACGGATCCAGGGAGTGGATAAAGGTCGGCCCGCCGATGGTGAGCGCCTTGCGGACCCGGTTCATCATCTCCAGGGCATACGAGGCGTCCACGGTGGCCACATACCGGCACTCCGGGTGCCCGGCCGCCAGCATGCCGGCCACGTTCTTCTTCCACCGCTTGTGCAGGATCCGCCGGGCCTTGCCCGGAGGGGAGAAGGTGGTGTTGGCGCCGTACGGCGTCATGCTGGAAAGCTGGATATCGGTGTTGGCGTACGACTCGTTGTCGTACATCAGGATCAGGAAATTATACTCGGGATAGGTGAGCGCTGCCGAGATCGAGGAGAGCCCCATGTCGGCCCCGCCCCCGTCGCCGCAAAAGGCGATGACGTTAATCGGCTCCTGCTTGATCCGGTTCTTGCGCATGAGCGCCTTGAGCCCGGCCGCCGTCCCCACCGCTGCCGAACCGGCCGCCCCGAGCTGGGTGTGCATCCAGGGCACGACCCAGGAGGTGGAGTAGTAGGTGGTGTTGGCGACGTACATGCAGCCGGTGGCGCCCAGGATGACGGTCCGGGGGCCGGCGGCCTTGGCCATGAGCTTCATCACCAGGGCCGACTCGCATCCCTGGCATGTCCTGTGTCCCGAGGTAAAGTACTCCTCGAGGGCGATCTTCTTGACCCCCTTGAATGGTTCAAGGGTCTGGGTCGGCAGTACGGTGAGCACATTCCCCATGGTCATTACCCCCTCACCCCAATCCAGTAGTTGGGTTGCTCGACTTTCCCTGTCTTGGCGAGCTTGAGCAGGATCTCGCTCATCTCCGTGACG
>JBOHQS010000191.1:0-4081 GCA_050732295.1 Methylomirabilales bacterium (SeqCode) | reverse complement strand
GGTACTTCCGTTGGCGGCCCAGCAGAGCGTTCCGCCACACGAGGATCGCGACCAATAGCGAGAAGACAAAGGCCGCCTGGTATTCGGTCCCTAGGAGAAAGCCGGCAAAGTTCTCGGCCGCGCCAAGGCCGAGGCTGGCAAAGACCACGCTTGCCATGTTGCCCAGGCCGGCCACGGTCACGATCATGAATGCGCGGAGGGTATAGGCCAACCCCAGATATGGATGGACCAGCCAGGTCATCACCACGAGGCTACCGGCCGCGCCGCAGATGGCCGCATTCAGCGCAAAGGTGGTGGCAAAGACCCGGTCCGTGTTGACACCCATGATCCGGGCGGCGCGCGCGTTCTGCGCCGTGGCCCGGATCGCCAGACCGAGGCGTGACGTCTTCAGGAAGAGATACAGCGCCGCGCCGAGGACCAGGGCGCAGATGAAGGCGACCAGCTTGATCTGGCTCACGACGATCAGGCCGTCGGCGAGGAAGAGGGTGCCGAGCCCGGATTCTGCCGTTCGGACATCGGCTTCGAAGAGCTCGTTGGCGAGCTGCTGCAGCACAATGCTGATGCCGAAAGTGGCGAGGATCGAGATAAACATGTCCTTGTGGACCACGCGGAACACGACGGTCCGGTAGAGCGCCCATCCGAGAATGTAGAGGGCGACCGCCGCGGCCGGCACGGTGTACAAGGGGTGCACGCCGGCCGCGGCGAGAAAAAAAGTGACATAGCCCCCGAGCATGACAAACTCGCCCTGGGCGATGTTGATGATGTCCATGACCCCCCAGACCAGGGCCATGCCGTAGGCCGCCAGGGCGAAGATGGCGCCGATGAGGATGCCATCGATGAGCAGTTGTGCCGACAGGATCGGCGCATTGAACAGCAGGAGAAGGTTATCTACCATCGGCGGAAACAAAAGCACCCGCCCCGCGGCTTCAACGGGGCGGGTGCATGCATCACACGGTTACCGCTTGCTCCACGGTGGAATCGGGTGAATCAGTTTGGTCGAGGCCCACTTGGTGGGCGCCACGACCTTGTATTTCCCATCCTGAATCTGATAGAGGACCATCGGCTTGGCGATGTTCTTCCCCGTCTTATCGAACTTGACGGGCCCATAAAAGGTCATCAGGTCCGTGGCGGCGATCGAGTCGCGGACCTTCTCGACGTCGAACGATCCGGCCCGCTCAAAGGCGTCGACGTACACCAGCAGGGCAGCCGTCGACTCGGCGGCCTGGTAGGGGGGGTCGTACTTGAACTCTTTCTCGAACAACTTCGCGTACTCCTCCGCCGTGCCGAACCAATTGTCCTTGTAGCTCAAGCTCCGGTCCCACTGCGACGCGCAGAGGGTGTACTCGGCCGCCTTCGCGAGCGTCTCGGCAATCCGGGCCGAGTCGCAGTGGGTGACGGCCAGCATCGGCACGTCTATCTTCATGTCGGAGACCTGACGGACCGCTAACGTGGCTCCCCTGGCGTGGCCGGAGACAACGAAGATGTCGGGCTTCACTGCCCTCACCTTGGTCAGCGTCGCTGCCATGTCGTTGATTTCTGCCGGCAGCTTGTCGTCGATGACGATCTGCATCCCCCAGCGCTTGGCGTCTTCCACTACCCCGTCACGCACGTCGAGGCTGAACGGATCGTTCTCGAAGGCCATGGCAACCTTGAGCGTCTTCGGATCGCGACCCTGCTGCTTGGCCACCTCCGCCGCAAGATTCACAGCATCGCGCAGGTAGTAGTCCGACGTGGACAGGACCGCGAAGAGATAGCGGTAGCCCTGGGTAAACAACTCGCGCGCCGCGCCGTTGCCTTCCACGTGTGGGATCTTGTACTTCTCGGTCACCGGTGCGATCGCCTTCGTGACACCCGAGCTGTACGGGCCCAGGATGAACTTGACCCCATCCTGATTGATCAGGCGCTCGGCGAGCTGCGCAGCGCGCGCCGGGGTGGACTCGTCGTCGTAATAGAGCACCTTGATCCTGTAGTATTTATCGCCGACCCTGACACCGCCCATCTCGTTGATGCGCTTGACGCCGAGCTCGTAGCCGTCCTGCGTGTTCTTGCCGTTCGTAGAGTACTTGCCGGTCAGTGACACCGCGGCGCCGAGGATGATCGTATCGCCCTCGACCTTCGGGCTCGCCGGCCCGACCGCGGCGAGCACCAACGCGACTGCACCCAACACCGCCCACCGTGGGTTCTTGAGCATCTTCACCATCGTTTTTCTCCTTACGCCCCTTTCCCCTACGACCGGCCCCGGTAGAAATCTCGTGACGTTCTGTACCGCCCCTCTTCTTCTCCACCCTGCGCGAGGTGAGAGTGCAAGTGTCGTGCCGAAAGTCTCTTTGTTATTCAGTAGTTAGCAGACACGATTCCGGCGAGAGAAGAACCACAACTCTTCTAGTGAATCGTATCCGGTAATATGGTCTGATGTCAAGTCAGCGATTATGCCGCTCTCCACGGTGGGAGGTTCCCGTCGGGATCAAAGGTCACCTCGTACGGGTCCGAGAGTGGGGAGAGGTCCCGGCGCTGCCGGACCTCGGGCAGGAGGGATTCGGAGATCAGGATGGTCTTGAGCTCGAGGGTGTTCTTGATACGCACGATCCGGGCGCTCAAGGGGTCGCTCGCCCGGATGGTCTTGAGGACCGTCTCAAGGGCCTCCCGGTCGGCGGGGAAGGCCATCGGGAGGCGGGAGTGTTCGGGGGTCCGAGCGGCCAGTGAGTTGATATAGGTGACCCCTCGGTCCATCTCCCTCAGGAGGCGCTCCGTGGTGACGTCTGCTAACCCGATGCCGTTGGCGTTCCCCTGGGTCTCCTTCGTGAGGCCCCGGACGAAGATCCGGGCGATCCGTGGGCTGGCAGGAGGCTTTTCGATCAGACTGAAACGCCGGCCGATCACATTGGTGTCCATCCCGGTCCCCGCGATATCCTTTCCCATGTCATCGACGATCAAGAGATCAATGTCATCGAAAGGAAGCCGCGGCGCCCACCGGCGCGCCCGCAGAAAGAGTCTCGCCTCTCCGCGGACCAGTCCTTCGGCAGGAAGGGCAACCACCTGGGCTAACCCCCCGTCGCTGTTTTCGAGGATGGCCAGCCCGCCCAGGATCCGGGCCCGAGCGAGGACCACAGCACTGACGGCCCGGATGACCCGCTCGTAGCCATGCTGCATGACCGCCTCATGGTAGGTCGCCGCCCCTTGGTAGTTGCCGAGCCCGAAGGCCGTCATCTTGAGGAGGCCACTGCCGATCCTGCCGGCGAAGCCGGTGTGGGGCTTTATGCGGTTGACCAGGAGGATCCCATCCGCCCTGGTTGCCTCAGTGTCGAGGACGACGGGAATCCCCTCGGATGTAAGACCGAGGGGTGTGACGTCCATGGAGGAGAGGATTGGCGCCCCCATCGTCTCTTCAGAGATCCCGTACATGTGCAGGAGCTGCTGCTGCCCTTCGGCCGTGCCACCTCCGTGGCTCCCCATGGCTGGGATGATGACCGGTTCTGCCTTGAGCTGGCACAGGGAGGCGACGATGGTTTTCGTGATGGTGGCGATCTCGGCGATGCCGCGGCTGCCGGCGGTGATCGCCACCCGCCGTCCTGGACGGATCCGCTCCGAGAGGCCAAGGTGTTTGAGGGCTCGTTCGGTGGCGGCCGCCGCGTTGGCAAGGGTGGGGCCCCGGCGCTTCACCTGGATCAGAGCCATCCGTGGAAAGGCCATCACGACTCCTCCTGGGGGATGAGCGGAATATAGGCGGCGCCCGAAAGCAGTGTCAAGAACTTGTCCAGGGGCCTTGACAGGTCTTGGTCGCGTGGCTACCCTGAACCCCTGCCCGGGCCCTGTATGCAGCGACATCATTGAGGAAGCGGGGATGACACTCGCAGGGGTCTTTTTCGATGCCGGAAACACGCTCGTCAGCCTCGACTACGCCGCCATTGTCGATGTGCTCGCACGGGAAGGGTTCCCGGTCACCCGGGACGAGGTCTGGAGGGCCGAGTGTCGGGCCAGGGTCAGGCTCGACCCGTTTTTGGCGCAGGTCGAGGTCCGAGAATCTCGCGAGGTCTTTTCCCGCTATATGCGCACCGCCTGTGAAGAGATGGGAATCCCATGG
>JBOHQS010000190.1:0-4106 GCA_050732295.1 Methylomirabilales bacterium (SeqCode) | reverse complement strand
GTCCCCGCTTCTTCAGCGTCTGACGGAATCTGGCCGGGATGCTGAGCCGGCCTTTATCATCGATGGTGTGTGGGAATCGTCCGATGAATCTCATGATCTTCCCGAATATGCACCTTTTATACCATTATTTCCCACCTCATCCCACTTCGCGGCCGAAAATATCGTTTTAGAATCCTCTTGTCAAGAAAAATCAACAGGTTCCGATGATTTTATTTCCTCGCGGACCGACCCCAGTATGTTGGGTTGGAGAAGGGTAGGGACGGGCAGATCTGGGGCGGGGGCGGCGGAATGCCCGAGGAGAGGGACCCGGACGCGGAGAACCCTTTACAGGGTTGCGGCAATCCCGTTCTGCTCGTCGAGGAGGACGATCCTTGGCTTGTGCTCTCCCGCCCGAGCCTCTTCGACCATGCCGTAGGCGGCAATGATCAAACGATCGCCAGGATGCGCCAGCCGCGCCGCTGCCCCGTTGACGACGACCGTACCGGAACCGGCCTCCCCGGCGAGGGTGTAGGTCTCGAAGCGCGCCCCGGTGCTGACGTTATAGACCTGCACCTGCTGGTACGGGAGAACATCGGCAGCGGCGAGGATCGTCTCATCGAGAGTGATACTCCCCTCGTACTGGAGATTCACCTCTCGCACCACCGCCCGATGAATCTTGGATGCCAGCATGATCCGATGCATAGTTGCCTCCCCCTTCAGTCAATGACGATCGATCACCAGGTTGTCGATGAGACGTACCTTCGAAAAGCGGACGGCGAGTAGTGCGACGGCTGGACCTTCCACCGTCTCCAGCGGTTCGAGGGACCCGGGATGGCACACGGCGACATAATCAATCGTAGCGGTGGTCCCCTCCTGGATCATCCGCCGCATCCCCGCCGCCAGCCCTCGGGCATCCCGCTCACCGCGCCTGACCTGATCGGCGGCCCACCCGAGGGCCTGGTACAACACCGGGCCCTGTCGCCGCTCACCCGGCGTGAGATTGACGTTGCGAGAGGACATGGCAAGCCCATCCGGCTCCCGGACGGTGGGCAGCACGACTACCTCGATATCCATATCGAGATCCCGGACCATGCGCGTGATGACGCACGCCTGCTGGTAATCCTTCTGGCCACAGTAGGCCCGGTGCGGTTGCACAATATGGAAAAGCTTCGCCACGATCGTCGTGACCCCCCGGAAGTGCCCGGGGCGGTACGTCCCTTCCCACCGGCGCGTGAGTCCCTCGACCTCGACGAAGGTCGCGTACGTGTCCGGATACATGCTCTTCTGCTCCGGGACGAAGACGAGATCGGCCCCCTCGGCGGCCGCCTTGGCGAGATCCCCTTCAAGATCGACCGGATAACTCTCCAGATCCTCCTGCCGGTCAAACTGGGTCGGGTTGACAAAGATGCTCACCGCCAGGACGGGGTTGTTGCGGCGGGCGGTGCGCAAGAGGGAGAGGTGGCCTTCGTGCAGGCAGCCCATGGTGGGGACGAAGCCGATTGCTCTCCCCTCCGCACGAAGCGCGCTCACCCGCTTCTGCATCTCGGCTGCGTCGCGGAGAACCTCCATCGCCTCAGCCCCGCCCGAGCGTCTTGACCTGCCGACGCCGTCGGTCGAGCTGCTCTTGCCACCGGCGGCCCTCCCCTTCATCGAGGCGAAAGGCATGCTCGGGGCCGGGAAACTCGCCGGTCGTGACCTCCTGGCGGTACCGGGTGAAGGCCGCCGCGATGGTCTCTTTCAGGTTTGCGTAGCGCTTGACGAACTTGGGGGTGAAGTCATCGAAGAGCCCGAGGAGGTCGTTCGTCACCAGCACCTGGCCATCGCAAGAGGACCCCGCCCCGATGCCGATGGTCGGGATCGGAAGCTCTCTGGTGATAACCTCCGCCACCTGCCAGGGGATGCCTTCGAGCACGAGCGCGAAGATCCCCGCCTCCTCGAGGAGCAGGGCGTCTTCCCGCAAACGCTCAGCCGCCGCCGCAGTCCGGCCCTGAACCTTGAAGCCCCCGAACTGATGGACCATCTGGGGGGTCAGCCCGAGGTGGCCCATCACGGGGATGCCGACGGATGTGAGACGCCGCGTGAGGTCAGCGACCTCGCGTCCCCCCTCCAGCTTGACCGCCTGGGCGCCGGCCTCCTTCAGAAATCGACCGGCGTTCCTCACCCCCTCTTCCACGCTGGCCTGAAACGAGCCGAACGGCATGTCGGCCACGAGGAGGGCCCGCTTCACCCCTCGACTCACGGCGCGCACGTGATGAAGCATCTCCTCCATGGTCACGGGCAGGGTGGTCTCATACCCGAGTCCCACCATGGCTAGCGAGTCGCCCACCAGGATCACCTCGATCCCCGCCTCATCGAGGAGCCGGGCGATCGGGTAGTCGTAGGCGGTGAGCATGCTGATCTTTTCGCCGCGATCCTTCATCTCCCGCAAGGTGACCGTCGTTACCCGCGCTGTCGCCACAATCGATCCCTCCTTTCGAGGTTCACGGTTCATGGTTGATGGTTCATGGAAAGACCCGGGCTCTTAACGAACTCTGAACCATGAACGCTGAACTATGAACAAAAAAGACCTCCCGGACGTGCCGGGAGGCCTTGAGTCAGCTGTGCCGCTCTCGCGCCCTGAGGTCCTTCACCACTCCCGACGCTTTCTGTTCAGGGTGGCATTTTCTGCCGTGCGAGCGGCCCTTCCCTGCCCGTCTCGGTCCGCCTAGGATCCAAGCGGGACGTAATACCGCATTCCCCGCTTCATCGACTGCATCTGTCTTATGAGGTCGTCAAGGTCCCCCTTCCGTTTCACAAAGTCGATGTCCGTCGTGTTGACCACCAGCAGAGGCGTCTCCGTGTAATGGAAGAAAAAGTGGGTATACGCCTGAACCACATCCTCCAGGTACGCGCGCGGGATGTCCCGTTCGTAAGCCCGCCCCCTGACGGCGATCCTCTTATACAACACCTCCACGTCCGCCTGCAAGTAAATAACGAAGTCGGGCTTGGGGATGCGGGCCTCCAAGAGGGCGTGCATCTTCTCGTAGAGGGCGAGCTCGTGATCATCCAGGGTGAGATAGGCGAAGATCCGGTCCCGCGCAAAGAGATGGTCACAGACCACCCGCTGCTTGAACAGATCGAACTGCAGGAGCTCCTGCTGTTGGCGGTAGCGGGTCAGCAGGAAGTAGAGCTGGGTCTGAAAGGCGTGCCGCCGCATATCCTGATAGAAATCCTTCAGGAAGGGGTTCTCCTCGGCCGCCTCCAAAACCGCCCGCGCCTGCAGCCGTTGGGCCAGCAGTTCGGCGAGCGCCGTCTTGCCCACCCCGATCGGCCCCTCGACGGCCACGTAGTGCGCCTCGAAGCCGGCGGTCACGGCACACCCCTCTCTCCGGCCCGGGCGACAAACCACTCCCGGGCAACCATCCGAACCTCGGGACGCTGCGCAAGATGCGCGAGGAGGTCACTCACCCGGGTCCCAAGCCTTGGGTGCACCAGACTGGGGTCCAGCTCGGCCAGCGGGACGAGGACAAAGCGTCGCAGGTGCATCCGGGGGTGCGGGACCTGAAGATGCGGCTCCGCGATGATGCGAGACCCGTAGAGGAGCAGGTCCAGGTCCACCAGCCGCGCCTCTCCCCGTTCACGGAGGCGCGGCCGGCCACAGGCTCCCTCCACCTGCCCGAGGGTCGTGAGCAGCTCGTCGGGGCCGAGAGAGGTCTCGACCTCTGCCACGCTATTGAAGAACCAGCCCCCCGACGCCTCCACCGGCTCCGTCTCATACAGGGACGAGAGGCGGAGGAGGTGGATCCCGGGACGGCACACGAGGAGCGAGAGGGCCTGTTCCAGCGCTCCCTGCCGATCCCCCACGTTTCCGCCGAGACCGAGATAGGCTACGGGGTTTGTTGGGTTTGTTGGGCTCATAGGGTTCGTAGAGTTTATTGGGTTTGTTGCCTTTAGCCTTCCAGCATCCTAGCGTTCTAGCCACCAACTACTAAGCACCATCCACCAGCCACTAAAGGCTCATCTTGCCGATGCGTTCCACGGCCTCCCGAATCTGGTCAACCGGAACGGTGAGGGCGGCCCGGATAAACCCCTCGCCGTGGGGCCCGAAACCGACGCCCGGGGTCATCACGATCCCTGCCTCGCTCAAG
>JBOHQS010000189.1:0-4186 GCA_050732295.1 Methylomirabilales bacterium (SeqCode) | reverse complement strand
CGTCGACGCGCCGCGCGCCGCGGATTGCCGAGGAGGGACGGGCGGGCGAGGAGCGAACGCTCCTGTTGGAGCTGAAGCTCCTGGCTGATGTCGGGCTGGTGGGGGTTCCCAATGCCGGTAAGTCCACTCTTCTGCGGGCCCTGACTGCGGCGCAGCCGAAGATCGCCGATTATCCTTTCACCACTCTCGTCCCCAATCTGGGGGTTCTTGATCTCTCCCTGAACGAGCGCATGACGGTGGCTGACATCCCGGGGCTCGTCGCTGGCGCCTCGGGAGGTGCGGGTCTTGGTCTCGACTTTCTCCGCCACATCGAGCGGGTCCGCCTGATCGTGCACGTCCTCGATGTTTCGGAGGATCACGACCCCCTCAAGGCGTTCGAGGTGGTGGAGGAAGAGCTTCGAGCGTACCGTCATCCCCTCACCGAGCTCCCGCGACTGGTGGCGGCCAATAAGATCGATCTGCCCCACGAGAGGAATCTCGCGCGCTGCCACCGCTATTTTGCCGGCCGGGGAATCCCCCTGTACCCCGTCTCGGCCTTAACGAAGGCAGGTATTCCCGCGCTGAAAGATGGACTCCAGCAGAGCCTCAGGCGAGCGCCAGGCCAGAGGGAGAGCGGTGGAGCGCAGAGAGCTCTGTAAGCAGGTGCGACGCCTGGTGGTCAAGGTAGGCTCGGGGGTCCTGTCCGGGGGGACCGCTTGCCTGCAGGCGGAGGCCATCCAGGGCCTCGCGAAACAGATGGCCTCCGCGACGGCCCAAGGGGTGCAGACCATCCTGGTCTCCTCGGGGGCGGTGATGGCCGGGCTCGAGCGGCTCGAGCGGATGGAAAGACCGCGCACCATCCCCTTGAAGCAGGCGGCGGCCGCCGTCGGCCAGAGTGTGCTCATGGCGACGTACGAGGAGGCCTTTCGGCCCTTCGGGATCAAGGTGGCCCAGATCCTCCTTACGCAGGAAGATCTCAGGGACCGGGCCCGATACCTGAACGCTCGACATACGCTCTTCACGCTCCTTGACCTCGGGGTCCTTCCCATCGTCAACGAAAATGACACCGTGGCCGTCGAGGAGATCAAGTTCGGCGACAACGACATCCTCTCGGCATTGGTCGCCTCGCTGGTGGACGCGGATCTTCTTGTGATGCTCACGGATCAGGAGGGGCTGTATACCGCGGATCCCCGCTCTGATCCAGGCGCGCGGTTGATCCCGGTCCTCTCGAGCCCCTTCCCCCCGGACACGTTTTGGGCCGGCCCAGCCCGGACAGCCGTCGGGATCGGGGGGATGGCCTCCAAAGTGGAGGCGGCCCGCGTGGCCACCGGTGCCCACATTCCGGCGCTGGTGGCAAATGGTCTCACGGCGGATATCCTCCTCCGCCTCCTAGCCGGCGAGTCCCTGGGAACCCTCTTCCTCCCCCAAGCGGCCAGGATGGGGAGCCGGAAGCGATGGCTGGCCTTCGCCACCCGTCCGAAGGGAGAGATCCGGGTGGATGCGGGGGCGAAACGGGCTCTCATGGAGCAGGGACGGAGCCTCCTCCCCTCAGGTGTCCAGGGGACGGTCAAGGCGTTTGCCGCCGGTGATGTGGTGTCGATCCTGGGGGCCGAAGGGGATGAGTTCGCCCGGGGCCTGGTCAACTACAGCGCGGAAGAGGTGGATCGGATCAAGGGACGGAAGAGTAGCGAGATTGAGCGGATCCTGGGGTACAAACACTCTGACGAGGTCATCCATCGGGACAACCTGGTGATTGTGGGGGGGCGCAGTTGAGGGAGGTGGAGGCGTTAGCCCGTCAGGCGCGGGAGGCGGCGCGGGCCATGGCGCTCGCCTCGACGGAGGTCAAGAATCGGGCCCTGAAGGCGATGGCTCAGGGGCTGCTCGATCGCCGGGAGGAGATCCTCACGGCGAACGCGGCTGACCTGGCCGTCGCGGAGGGCCGGGGGCACCCGCCCGCCTTTCTCGATCGGCTCAGACTGAACACCGACCGGGTCCGGGCGATGGGGCGAGGGCTCGAGGAGATAGCGGTCCTTCCCGATCCCGTGGGGGAGGTGACCGGCATGGAGCGCCGCCCCAACGGCCTCTGGGTGGGTCGCATGCGAGTCCCCCTGGGCGTGATCGCCGTCATCTACGAGTCCCGGCCCAATGTGACCGCCGATGTGACTGGACTGTGCGTCAAAGCCGGTAACGCGGTCCTCCTACGCGGCGGCTCGGAGGCGATCCGGTCCAATACGGCCATCGCGGCGGTGCTCACGAGCTGTGCCGAGACCGCGGGCCTCGCGAAGGGGGCCGTCGGGATCGTGGCGACGACCGATCGGGCGGCGGTGCACGCCCTCCTCAAGCTGGATCGATTCATCGATCTGGTGATCCCCCGGGGCGGGGAGGAGCTGGTCCGGACGGTCAAGGAGGCGTCGACCATCCCCGTGATCGCTCACGAGAAGGGGCTCTGTCATATCTACGTGGACGCGGCGGCCGATCTCTCTATGGCCGAGAACGTGGTCTATAACGCCAAGGTGGAGCGGCCGGGGGTCTGTAACGCCGTCGAGACGCTGCTGGTGCACGGGGAGGTGGCGCGCGGGTTCCTGCCCAAGGTGGCTCCGCGCCTCGCAGCGGGGGGGGTCGAACTCAAAGGTTGCCCAAGAACGCGGGCGGTCCTGCCCCATATTGGCGAGGCCACCGAAACCGATTGGGAGACCGAGTATCTCGACCTGATCCTGTCTATCAAGGTGGTGGACTCCTTTGAGGAGGCGGTGGCGCACATCGACCGGTACGGCTCTGGCCTGGCGGAGGGGATCGTGACGAGCGACGATGGTCGCGCGCAGCGCTTCCTGCGCGAGGTGGATGCCGGGGTCGTCTTCGTCAACGCCTCGACCCGGTTTGCCGACGGGGGGGAATTCGGGTTAGGGGCGGAGATCGGCATCAGCACGCAAAAGCTTCACGCCAGAGGCCCGATGGGACTCAAGGAGCTTACGTGTACCAAGTTTATCGTGCTCGGCGAGGGCCAGGTCCGTGACTCTCGCCACGGGGCGGGTTGAGGGTTCATAGTTCATGGTTCGTGGCATGAGAATTCGGGAGGGCCGGCATGTGCTCTCCCTGTCGCTGAACTCTGAACCCTGAACCATGAACGGAGCGGCAGCGATGCGCATCGGCGTCATGGGGGGAACGTTTGATCCGATCCACCTCGGTCATCTGCGGGCGGCCGAGGAGATCTACTGGGCCTTCGGCCTCGATCACATCATCTTTGTCCCGGCGGCCCGTCCTCCCCATAAGACAGACCATGACGTGGCGGCACCCATCCATCGCTATGAGATGGTCTCGTTGGCCACGGTCTTTACCCCGTACTTCAGCGTCTCCCCCATCGAAATCAACCGACCAGGCCGATCCTACTCGGTGGAGACTCTGCGAGAGCTGCTCAAGCTGTGCGGCCCTGAGACCCACCTGTGGTTCATCATGGGGGTGGATACCTTTCTGGAGATGAGCACCTGGAAGGAGGCGAAGGAGATCTTGCGCCTAGCCCAGGTTGTCGTGACCGCCCGACCCGGCTGGCGTCTCGACGAGGTAGAAGAGACCCTGACGCCTCAGCAGCGCCGACAGCTCGGCAACCCTCAGTTCAAATACCTGAAGATTGCAGAGGTGACTCCGGACCTGAGTCGCCGGGGGCTGGTCCCGGGGCTGGTTCTGCTGGTGGAGGTGGTGTCGCTGGATATCTCCTCGACCGAGATCCGACAGCTCGTGGAGGAGGGGCGAAGCATCCGGTTCCTGGTCCCCGACACCGTGGCCGCGTACATGAGCAAGAACAGACTCTATCAAGAGCGGCAAGAGGCGGCCAGAGAGGGGGTCCAGGGGAGCCTGCTTGGAGGATGGGAAGAATAGACCCGGAGCGACTGGTCGATCTGGCAGCGCAGGCAGCCTGGGAGGTCAAGGCGCACACTCTTGTCATCTTGGACCTCCGGGGGATCTCGAGCCTTGCAGATCATTTTCTGATCTGCAGTGCCGATTCCGGCCGGCACGTCCGGGCCATTGCCGATCACATCGGGGAGTGCCTCGAGAAGGCGCAGGTCCGGATGCATCACCGGGAAGGGTATCCAGAGGCGCGGTGGATTTTGCTTGACTACCATGATCTCATCATCCATATTTTCGACGCAGAAACGCGGCGTTACTACAATCTGGAGTGGCTCTGGGGTGATGCACCCCAGCGGGAGTACCG
>JBOHQS010000188.1:0-4188 GCA_050732295.1 Methylomirabilales bacterium (SeqCode) | reverse complement strand
ATCTCCTCCTGGGCCTGGACCGTCTCGCGCAGCTGGGCCAGCTCACTATAGTCGACCTGGAAGACCAGGAAGTGATAGCCGAGGTAGGCCAGGGCCAGGACGGTGAGGAGCCCGCCGAGGAGAGCGCAATAGAGCGCCTGCCGGCTGAGCCGCAGCCGGAGGCGACGGCCGGTGTCGTCGGCCAGAAGGAGGAGCGCTGTCGATGTGTGCCAATTTGTCAAACGGTCATCCCGTCATGGAAATTTTGTCTCGGCCTGCCAGAGAGAGCAGGGAAGGTTAGAAACACGGCTGGCTTCCTCCCTTGTGGCGGCACGCAATACCATGCTCAGCGAGGGCCTGATTGAGGGCGGTGTTGAGCCTGGCAAAGGTCTGTTCCGATGTGCTCGACGGCTGACCCGACTCGGCCGCAGCCGGGAGGGCGCGAGACTCCGACTCAGACACAACCCACTGGGCTTCACGCAGCACGGTGGTGGCCTCTGCGGGGGTGAGGCCTCCCGCATCCAACCAGACCGCGATCCGGCGCTTTGCTGCCAGCAGCCACTCGTACGGAACGGGCACCGGCGTGCCCATCACGGCCTGCCAGGTCGCCCGGAAGTCGCCCTCGGCGCCATCGATCCGCTCCCGCGCCGGGATTCCACACGGTGGGCGCGATGGGACGTACTCTTCCAGGATGCCGCCCCCCTTCTGTTGGTACTGTCCGGGCAGGGTCACACCGCGACGCTGACAGACCTCGGCTGTCTGTCGCCGGCGGGCCACCTGGCGCTCCGCGAGGCTTAACTTAAAATCTTCCCAGAGCTTGTCTTCCTGCCGCGCCTCTTGGGTCGTCCCGCAGGCCGCCAGCACGACAGCTATGATTCCGAGCCAAATAGCCGCCTTCAGATGCCGCCCCATAGCCGTTCCTCCGCGAAAGGGTTCACGCCAGATAGATTCTTAGCAAAAGACGGGCCAAAGCGTCGAAACCCCGAGTCCCCTGCGGCTAACATGGCGCCACACAGAGCGTCCCGGTGGTTTGTGAGTATAGGCGAGCTAGCACTCCTCGGGAAAGAGATTGGTATCTTGTTAGGAGCGGAGAGGTGAGCATTGGGTACGTGCCCACAGGATCGGGCCCTAAGTACTCTACCGAGTGGCTTGGCTGCGGCTATGTGTCAAGCGTAAAGTTCCAACCCCAACATTCCCCGATACAGTCTTAGTTCGGCGAGTATTCGCTACGCTCCCGGACCATAGAACGCGTCCGCTGCCGCCCGAAACTTTTGCTTGGCATATTTCAAAGCCACCTTCTCAGCAGCGATGGGATCGTTGAGGTATAGGTGGACAACCTCGTTCTCCAGCCGCACATGGCCTGCCATGAGCCCCTCGACTGCGCTCGGGACAAGCCTCTCGGCTCCGCTCGGGACAAGCAAGCGGGGAAAGCTCTCGCCAGAAAGCTTTCCCCGCGCGTCGAATGGTGGCCCCAGGCTTCAATCTCCCTGGAGTCTCTGGCTTTTTTTGAGGTATCTGGCCACGGCATAGATCACGGTCAAACACAGGAGCAAACCAGTCAAAATCCAGATCATTTTTCTGTCCGCTTGGTAACCATCGTGGATCAATAGGTTTTTCAGCACCAGCACAATGATTCCACCCGCTAAGGCAATGGATCCATATTCTTTCACGATCAGGCGGGGCCATTTGAATTCCATGCCTTTCAAGACCTGGCAGAGGCCGGAGAGATTGGGGATTAATCGGTTTACATGGTCACAATATTCTATATAGTCTTGCCCGAATTTTTGTCTGAGAAAGTTCTCCTCAGCCTGGATGATGGCCAGATAACAAAACAGGAAGAATGGGACTCCGATCACGACAAAGTAAAACGAGTTGGCGGCAATTCCAGCTCCCAAGATAAACACGATATTTCCAAGGTATAAAGGGTTTCGACAATGGGCAAACATACCCTCTTGAACCAGTGTTTCCGCATACACTTTCCGATTCCTTCCCCCGCGGATGACATAGGCAAGACCAATCGTCAAGGCGCGCAGGCTCATTCCGGCGAGCGCCACTGATCCCCCAATCAGGGCGGCCAGCAGATCATCGGCAAAAATCCTCTGCCCTTCAAATAGGAGTGAGACCAGGGCAATGGGGAAAATGATATTCCGGTATCGGAACAAAACATTGCCGAGCTGGACCATCATTTGACGGCCACCATTCCGCAGAAGTTGTACCACTTAAAGAACACATCGCAGTACCGAAAGCCGGCCTTCAGCAACAGATCTCGGTTCTCGAGTAACCTGTAAGGGATCAACACGTTTTCGAGGGCCTCCCTCTTTTGGGCGATTTCCAGTTCGCTGTACCCATTTCTCTTTTTTAGGTCGTAGTAATATTTGATGAACAGCCGGTTAAATAGGGAGTCTTCTCCAAGGACTTTTTCAATCAGAATCAAGCAGCCATTATTGATCAGACCGCGTAAAAGATCTCCGATGAGTGTCTCTCGATACAACGGTCGGATGAACTGAAGGGTGAGGGCCATAATGACGACAGAGGCGTTCTCGATTTTTAGGCCCCGATTCAGGTCAGTACAAATGAGATCGTATTCTCCCTGGAAATGATGCTCTGCCAGCTTTTGCCGACACCGGTTCAGCATTTCTTCCGAGTTATCAATCCCGATGAATTTGACCCGATCTCCGATCCATCGGTTAAGATTCAGAAGCGTGGTGCCGGTGGAGCATCCCAGGTCATAAATCTGGGTGCCACTCACGGCAAAATCGTTGGCCATTTCGCAGATCATACGTTGGATCTCCTGATAAAATGGCACTGAGCGATCCAGCATATCGTCAAAGACCGAGACGACCTTTCCATCAAATTTAAAATCGGTAATCGCCCCTGATTCTTCTTTATAGATTTCATCGCTTGCCATGGGTCTTTTTTCCCTCCTTTGTAATGAGTGAAAAGGGTATTTTCATGGATCCGCTAGCGAGGTGGTGTGCCCAAGGGGATTCGAAGCCCTGACCTACGGATTGGCAATCAGGTACGCCTCACCGACCTCTTTAAAAATCAGATAACTCCGAAACGCTGCTGCCACGGTGCTACCGACATCGTAGCAAACTCACGTCTCCGCCTTTCTGAGGCAGCAACACAAGAAGGTCTGTCGCTAGCTTAGCGAAACGAAGGGGGTTCTTTGTGCAACTTGACGGGCTGAGAAGCTGGGTGAGCCAATTCTTAGTCACAATTTTCCACATTGGAAAACCTGGTAGCGACTAACTACTTTAAAACATGGTGGCCCCAGCGGGATTCGAACCCGCGTTTCCGCCTTGAGAGGGCGGCGTCCTAGGCCGGGCTAGACGATGGGGCCGGCAACGGAAGCGGTGTGGCTGCGGGGCGAGGACTCGAACCTCGACAACCTGATCCAGAGTCAGGTGGACTACCGTTATCCGACCCCGCAATGACTCTCCTGATTCGGCAATGCTAAAAAGAAGCCCGGATTCAGGGAATCCGGGCGATAGGTGACCTCACTATGGCTGACGGGTGCCGGAAAGTCAAGCCGAAAATGGTTCTTTCTGCTCGTGCAGCGTGATGAATTTTTTCACCTCGAAGGTCTTCACACCCCCGGGGGTTTGAATGCGTACTTCATCTCCCTCCCGTCGTCCTACCAGACCCCGCCCGATCGGGGAGCCGATCGAGACCCATCCCTTCTCCCCGTTACTCTCCTCGGACACCACGAGCTTGACCACCCGCTCGCCGCCGTTCTCTGCATCGCGCAAGTAGACAATCGAGCCGAACCCCACGCGATCCTGAGGGACGGACCGCGGATCGATCGCCGAGAGGGAGGCGATCCGCTGCTTCACAAAGATGATCCGTGCCTGGACGAATCCCTGTCGCTCTTTCATCGCGTGGTAATCCGCATTCTCGGTGAGATCCCCGAGGAGGCGCGCCTCCTCGATCTTCTGCGGGATATCAATCCTGAACTCCCTTTCCAAGGCGCGCAGCTCCCCCCGCAGCGTGTTGAGCAGCTCTTGTAAGCCCACAGCGATCCTCCTCACTCCCGGAAAAGCTGCCTTACGCGGCACCCCGCTCCAGAACCGCCGCAAGCCGCTCCACACATATCTCGCGGCCCGCCAGCTCCATCACGAGAAACAGCGGGGGGCTCACCGATCCACCGGTCACGGCGACGCGGGTGGGCTGGGCCACGTCTCCCAGCTTGAGTGTGCGCTCGGCCGT
>JBOHQS010000187.1:0-4199 GCA_050732295.1 Methylomirabilales bacterium (SeqCode) | reverse complement strand
TACAGCATCTTCGGTGGGAGCGTCTCGCTGTCGGCCTACGGCATCGCCCTGGCCGGGCTGGGCCTCTTGGCCACGACCGGATTTATCCTGGCCGAGGATACCTTCGGCCCCATCTCGGACAACGCGAATGGCATCTTCGAGATGTCCGGGGCCCTCAAGGACAACCCCAGGACGCCCTCCGGGATCGAGGCGCGCCGCATCGTGGCCAAGCTGGACGCCGTCGGCAACACGACCAAGGCGCTCACCAAGGGGTTGGCCATCGCCACGGCGGTCATCGCCGCCGTCTCCCTGTTCCGGTCGTTCATTGACGAGGCGCGCCTGTTCGAAACCGGGATCCAGGTCAACCTCCCGGAGGTCTTCATCGGCTTCCTGATTGGCGGCGCGGTGCCGTTCCTCTTCTCCTCCTTCGCCATCCAGGCGGTCAGCCGAGCGGCGTTTCTCTTGGTGGAGGAGGTCCGGCGACAGTTCCGGGAGAAGCCGGGGATCATGGAGTTCAAGGAGAAGCCGGACTACGGCCGCTGCGTGGAGATCGTGACGGCCGCGGCGCAGAAGGAACTCCTGGGGCCGGCCATCCTCTCCATCTTCAGCCCGATCCTGGTGGCCTTTGCTTTCGGGGCAGCGGCCCTGGGCGGGTTTCTGGCGGGTGCCATCCTCACGGGACAGCTGATGGCGGTTTTCCTGTCGAACACCGGTGGTGCCTGGGATAACGCCAAGAAGAAGATTGAGGACGGCCTCTTTGGCGGCAAGGGGACCGAGTATCACAAGGCGGCGGTCATTGGGGACACCGTGGGCGATCCGTTCAAGGATACGGCGGGGCCGGCCATCAACCCCATGATCAAGGTCATGAACCTGGTGGCGATCCTGGTGGCCCCCCTGGCGATCCAGGAGATCTCTCTCATGACCCGCGTCGTGATCTTTCTGGCCTGTCTGACCATCCTCGGCTTCTCCGTCGCATTCTCTAAACGGGGCTCCATCGCCAAGGAGCCGGTGATGGTAGAGGCCAAGGCAGCGGGGGCTTCCAAGACCTCATGAGTTGCGGCACGCCCCGCCTTCACGCGCCACAAGTGCGGCTCAAGTAAACGGGGGAGGAGCCATGGCCGGGGATGACTATCGGATTGAGCGCGACTCGATGGGGGAGGTGCGGGTTCCTGCCAGGGCCTATTACGGGGCACAGACGCAGCGCGCCGTCGAGAATTTTCCGGTGAGCGGGCTCCGCTTCCCCCCGAGCTTTGTCCGCGCCCTGGGGATGATCAAGCTGTGTGGGGCGAGGGCGAACCTCGACCTCGGGCTGCTGGACCGGAGGATCGCCGAGGCCGTGATCAAAGCCGCCCAGGAGGTGGTGGCCGGGACGTGGAACGGGGAGTTCGTCGTCGACATCTTTCAGACCGGCTCCGGCACCTCGACAAACATGAATGCCAACGAGGTGATCGCGAATCGGGCCATCGAGCTTTTGGGGGGGCAGATCGGGAGCAAACAGCCGGTCCATCCCAATGACCATGTGAACCTGGGGCAGTCGTCGAACGATGTGATCCCGACCGCCATCCACGTGGCGGCCCTTCAGGAGATCGAGCGGGACCTCCTGCCGTCCCTGCGGAGGCTGCACCAGATCCTCCTCGCCAAGGCGGGCGAGTTTGACCGGGTGGTCAAGATTGGCCGGACGCACCTGCAGGATGCGACCCCCGTTCGCCTGGGACAGGAATTCGGCGGCTATGCCAGGCAGGTGGAGCTCGGCATCGTCCGGATCGAACGGATCCGCCCGTCCCTCCAGGAACTGGCGTTGGGCGGCACCGCCGTGGGGACCGGGATCAACACCCATCCCGAATTTCCCGGTCGGGTGATCCGGTACCTGGCCGAGATGACCCAGCTCCCGCTGGGTGAGGCCAAGAATCATTTCGAGGCCCAAGGGAGCCAGGATGCCCTCGTGGAGACGAGCGGGATCCTCAAGACGGTTGCGGTGAGCCTGACGAAGATCGCCAATGACATCCGGTGGCTTGGATCGGGTCCACGGTGCGGCATCGGCGAGATTGTGCTCCCCGCCATTCAGCCGGGCTCCTCGATTATGCCGGGCAAGGTCAATCCGGTCATCCCCGAGGCCGTCATCCAGGTGGCGGCCCAGGTGATCGGCAATGACGCCTGCATCACCGTCGGGGGCCAGGGAGGGTACTTCGAACTCAACGTGATGATGCCGATTATGGCCCATACGCTCTTGCAGTCCATCACGCTGCTCTCGAGCGCCACCCGGATCTTCGTTGACAAGTGCCTGGTGGGTATCCGTGCAGACGAGGCGCGCTGTGCCGAGCTGATCGAGCAGTCCCTCGCGATGTGCACGGCGCTGGCCCCGGTTATCGGCTATGACGCTGCCGCGAAGATCGCCAAAGAGAGCCATGAAACCGGCAAGACGGTACGCCAGGTGGCCCTCGAGCACCGGATTCTCCCTGAGGAGGAGCTGAACCGGATTCTCGATCCTTGGCGGATGACCGAGCGGGGGATTGTCAGCCGTGGCGATGGGTGACGTCTCCCGGGATCGGCGGCGAGAGCGCGCGATTGGTCTGGCCCTGCTGAGCGGATATGGCGGGTTCGTCGCGGGGACAATCCTCATTCCCATCTCGCCCACCCTGGGCGGCATCATCTTCTGGGCGGGGGTCTTTGGGGTCTTCTGGGCTGGCTGGCTCTCCACCACCAAGTAGGGGCCAGCGGGTCCTGTCGCCTCTCGGCTCACCGGCCCGGGTGGACATCCTCCGTCGGCGCAAGATTTCACGAGGACCTGAGTCCGCTGCAACAGCGCCCTCGGCCCCTCGCTCCGGGGCTCTCGCGGCGACCCTGGTCGGCGGCTTACGGCCCGGGTCCCTCCGTGTTCACGATCCGTGCAAAGGAGGGCGGACACGGATCGCGCCTCGGTTTCCCAGGCCGTCGCTCGCCGGGGGACCCCGCCGCTTCCGCCAATGTCGCTCGGGGCCTGCAGGCGCTGCGTAAGAAAGCAAAATTCACGGGCAGGGGTGGGTAACCTCGGAAGGGCGATGGGAGCTGGGCCCGGACCCGGCGGAACCTGGTTTGCGGCCGGCCGGGGTCCCGCCGCCGGAGCGAAGCGCAGGTGGGGGTGGCCATCCTGCTGCCACACGATTCGCTCGGCGCGGAAGTACAGGGTTCCGCCAGATCAACCCATGGAATTGTTCCGCCGGGGAAGACCCACTCCCCGAGCCCTTCCAGGCCCGGCTATCATGGAGGGCCGGAGCGAGGGTCGTGAAGGTAGGCTAATAAACGGGCGTGCACCAGTGCTGGTATTTCTCGTGCTCGGCCTTGACGACCTGAAAGTAGAGCTGCTGGATCTTGGCCGTGAGGGGACCGATCTTGCCGTCCGACAGGGGGCGCCGATCCACCTCGATGATGGGCGAGACCTGGGCTCCGGTTCCGCAGAGGAACACCTCGTCACAGAGATAGAGCTCTGACCGTCCCACGGAACGTTCAATCACCTCCAGACCGAGCTCCTCACGACACAGATCGATGAGGACCTGCCGCGTGATCCCCTCGAGGATATCGGCGGAGAGATCCGGCGTGATCAGGGTCCCGCCCCGGATCAGGAAGATGTTCTCGGCCGATCCTTCGGAGACATACCCGTCCTGGGTCAAGAAGATGGCCTCATCAAAGCCCTGCTCGATCGCCTCCGTCTTTGCCAGGGCGGAATTGACGTACCCGCCGGTCACCTTGCACCTGGCCGGAATGCTATTGTCGCTGATCCGCCGCCACGAGCTGACGCCCACTTTGATCCCTGTGGAGGTGTCGAGATAATCCCCCAGGGGAATCGTATAGATAGCGAAACCGGTCTCGTACCCGACGAGCTTGGGTCCTAGGCCTTCCGAGCTGATGTACGCCAGGGGTCGAATGTACGCATCCTCCCGATGCTGGTTCTTCCGGAGCAGTTCCAGCGTGATGTCGCAGAGCTCCTTGACATCCTTTCCCACCCGAAGGCGGAGGACCCGACAATTGCGGAGCAGTCGTTCGTAGTGCTCGGCCATCTTGAAGACAAAGAGCTGCGTCCGGCGGGCGTTCCAGTATGCGCGGATGCCTTCGAAGATCCCGGTCCCATAGTGGAGGGCATTGGTGCGGATGCTGATCTTGGCTTCGTCGAGCGAGACGAACTGGTTGTTGAAATAGGCAAAAGGCGCCATAGGCAGCTTCCTCGGCTCTCCGAACGGCAACAC
>JBOHQS010000186.1:0-4203 GCA_050732295.1 Methylomirabilales bacterium (SeqCode) | reverse complement strand
AGGACGTCTCGCATTACGGCATGAATGTCGTCCCCCAACTCCAAGCCGAACTGGGGGAGGGGTGTATCGTTCTCGACAACGTCAATCGCCTCGAACGAGACCTCGCGAAGGCCCAGAGCATTCTTCACGATTCGCAACCCGTCGTCTTTCCCTTCTACCCGGATATTCTCTCGCGAGAGATCGAGGTGAATGTTCCCCGGACGGAAAAGCCACGCACCCTCAACCAGAAGGATGTGGCGGCCTTCCTCGAACAGTTCCCTGCCATGGCCAAGGGGCGCCGGGTGATCATCTACGTCGGTGAGGAGGCGGCCTTCTGCCCCAACATCGAACGGCTCACCACGGAACTATCGGAGCTGCTCCAGGCCCCCACGATCTGGTCCATCAACGGGGCCAATGCTGTCTCCCCCAAAAATGCGTACAGCTACGGTTACGTTCTCTTCGGGGGGAACGATAAGGCGATGCAGTTGTGGCGGAGCATGACTCCCGAGGATATTGTCATTACCCTCGGCTTCTGCCCGGGCGAGTATTCGATCAACCTGGAAAGCTTCCCCGCCAAGTGCACCTGGCACTTCGGCGCGTACATGTACGGCTACGGCCAGGTGAACGGCGATTTTCGCCACCGGTGCAAAGGGGACTACAGGCAAATCCGCGGCGATATCGATCTTGCGCTCGAAGCGATCATTCCTCGGCTGAAGACGATGGGCGTCGGGAAGGACAGGCCGAAGGTCGAGCAGCCGGATAATCTGAACTCCCGAGAGGTCTGGCGGGACGTCCGGAAGGACTGCGTCGACTTCGTCTCCTTCTACGAGGAGCTGCCCAAGTACTGGCAACCGCATAGCATTGGGTTCGACGACGTCTGTATCTCCTATAAGGATCGGCAGTACGTGACGCAGCGGCCCCACCCGAATATCAAATTCTGGACCGCGCACCACGGCTCCGCCATGGGCGGCGCCTTCGGCCTCGGGGTTGGCGCCAAGCTGGCCGATCCGAGCCTTCACACCTTTATGTTCTGCGGTGACGGATGCTGGCGCCTCTTTGGCGGGTGCCTGGCCGACGCGGCAAATCTCGACCTGCGCCTCTTCATCATCAACAACGGGACCTACGCGATCGTCGATAAGGGGCTGGAGATGATCATCCCGACCGTCGAGAAACCCCGCTACCACTCGAAGCTGCCGAGCATCGACTTTGTGGCGGCGGCCAAGGCCCACGGCTGGGACGGCTTCTACCTCAAGCCCGACCTCAGCAATCTGAAAGAAATCATGGATGCCTGCCACACGCCGGCGGGTAGGTCGATCCTGGTGGATGTCCCTGTGGACAACGAGCAGGTCGTCGGCTTGAACGCCCGGCTGCTGAACCTCACGACACAGGCGTATCTGTAGCCTCCGGGGGCGGGCGGCACATGACGCGGACAGGCGAGGAGCCTCCTGGGTCTCGGAGGCGTGCTCTGCCCAGAGGTCCGGGACGGGGCACGCCCTTCACGTATCACCTGAAGACGGACTGGCGGGGGGGCAGGAGCCTTGAAGATCACCGGAGCTGAGATCCTGCTGAAATCTCTCGTCGAGGAGGGGGTCACAACGATCTTTGGGCATCCGGGGGGGGTCATTCTCCACGAGACTGACGCCGCCAGCGACCACCCGATCAGGTACATTCTTTGCCGCCACGAGCAGGTGGCTACCCATGCCGCCGAGGGGTATTACAAGGCCACGGGAAGGACGGGGACGGTCATGGTCAGCTCGGGTTCCGGGGTCACGAATTGTGTGACCGCGCTCACCGATGCCCTGGTGGACTCCATGGCCATTGTGGTCCTGACGGGGCAACTTCCCGCCGTCATGGGATGGGATGCCGCCCAAGAGGCGGATACGGTGGGAACCGCGCGGGGCTGCACCAAGCATAGCTTCATGGCCTTCACGACCGAGGAGATCCCGCGGATTATCAAGGAGGCGTATTTCATTGCACGCTCTGGTCGGCCGGGTCCGGTCCTCGTCGATCTGCCCCAGGCCGTCATGACAGGCTCTGTCGCGTACACGGGGCACCCGAAATCGGTTGCGATCCGAGGGTACAGCCCCCAGCTGGCTGGCCACCCCGGGCAGATCAAGAGGGCGGCCGAGCTCATCGCCCAAGCCAGGCGTCCGGTCATTTATGGAGGCGGAGGCATCATCCATGCGGACGCATCCGAGGAGCTGCGCGAACTCGTCGAGATCACCCAGATCCCCACCACCCTGACGCTCATGGGACTGGGGGCCCTCCCTACCAGCCACCCGCTCTGGCTCGGCATGCTCGGGATGCACGGACTCTACTGGGCCAACCGGTGCTTGATTGACGCCGACCTGATCGTTGCCATCGGATCCCGCTTCGATGACCGGGTCACGGGTAAGGCGTGTGAGCTCGGCACGCAGTGCAAGATCATCCATGTGGACATCGACCCGACGTCGATTCAGAAGCACGTCAGGGTCGACGTCCCTATCGTCGGCGATGTGCGGTGGGTCCTCCGCGAACTCAACAAAGAGCTCCGCAAGGTGGAGCGGCACTGGGCGAGGGATTTCGAGGAATGGTACGGACAGATCGAGGCGTGGAAGAAACAACACCCCCTCCGGTACGAGCAGCGGCAGGGGGTGATCAAGCCCCAGTACGCCATCGATATGATCCTTCGCCTGACCGAGGAGTACGATCCGATCATTGCCACCGGCGTAGGCCAGCACCAGGTATGGGCGGCCCAGTTTTACCGGGGTCGCAAGCCGCGCCGCTGGCTCACCTCGGGAGGCCTGGGGACGATGGGATACGGCTTCCCCGCCGCCCTGGGGGCCCAGGCGGCCTTCCCGAACGGTCTGGTCCTGAATATCGATGGGGACGGGGGCATCCAGATCAGCCTGTCGGAGCTGTCGACGCTCGTCGACTACAAACTCCCGGTCAAGACCTTTGTCATCAACAACAAATGTCTGGGGATGGTGCGGCAGTGGCATCAGCGCGTCTCCGCACCCCACGCCGTGTCGACAGGCCTGATGCACCAGCCCGACTTTGTGAAACTCGCGGAGGCCTACGGCGTCGTGGGGATCCGGATTGAGCGGCCGGAGGAGGTGAAGGCGGGGATCGAGAAGGCCATCAACACCCCGGGACCTGTCGTGGTCGATGTGGTGGTGGAGCGCGAGGAAAACTGCCTCCCGACGATCCCGGTCGGGGCTGCCATCACGGACATCGTCAGGGCTCCGGCTCCGACCCCTGACAAGTCGTCGCAGGCATGGCAATGAGGAGGGCATGAAAGGGCAGATCCCCCCGCGGCGGCACATCCTGACCCTCTTGGTGGAGAACCAGGTGGGCGTCTTGGCGAGGATTGCCGGCTTGATCGCCGCCAAGGGGTATAACATCGATAGTGTCTCCGTCGGGGAGACGATGGATGCCTCGGTGTCCCGGGTCACCCTCGTGGTCCACGGGGATGACTGGGTGATGGAGCAGGTGGTCAAACAGCTCAATCGGTTGATCGAAGTCATCAAGGTCGTCGATCTGACGGAGGAGGAGTTTGTCGAGCGGGAAATGATCCTCGTCCGGGTGAACGCCGATCTGCCCAACCGGGCCGAGATCCTTCGGATTGCCGACATCTTCAGGGCCAAGGTCGTCGACCTCACCCACCGAACCTACACCCTGGAGTCGACGGGAGACGAGGACAAGATCCACGCCTTGCTCGAGCTCCTGCGCCCCTTCGGGATCAAGGAGCTGGTCCGGACCGGCCTGATCGCCATCGGCAGGGCGAGCAAGACTCCGTCCACCAAGCTGGAGCGGGTCGCGGGCGGGGACGGCGAGGAGGGTGCAAAGAAGTCCCCAGCGGTTGCCACGTAGCGAAACGCGAGGAGACACAGATGGGCAAGCTCTATTACGATAAAGATGCGGATCTCTCCCTCTTGAAGGGGAAGACCATTGCCATCATTGGTTATGGGAGCCAGGGGCACGCCCACGCCCTGAATTTGAAGGATGCCGGCTTCGATGTGGTGGTGGGGCTCTACCGGGGCTCGAAATCGTGGGAGAAGGCGAAGGCGGATGGGCTCAAGGTCATGCCGGTGGACGAGGCGGCCTCGGCAGGCCATATGGTGATGATCCTCATCCCCGACCAGCACCAGCGGCAGGTCTATGCGGAGTCGATCCAGCAGGGACTCACCCCCGGAAAGACGTTGATGTTTGCCCACGGCTTCAACATCCATTTCCACCAGGTCC
>JBOHQS010000185.1:0-4211 GCA_050732295.1 Methylomirabilales bacterium (SeqCode) | reverse complement strand
TGGGTGAACTGCTCCACCCGCGCGCGATGAAGAAGCGGGATGTCCTGGAGACACGCCACTAGGAAGGCGGCGGACATCGGGCAGTTCGTCCAGGTGTGGCACTGCCAGTGTTCTTTGGTAGCCACCTCCGACAGTGGCCTACCCCCTGCCACGAGCAAGGCTGGCACCACTAGCTGCAGGTATTCTTCCAAGCTCTCTCCGGTCGGGAGGTTGGCCCCGGTGAGGTCGGCCCCTCGGAGGTCGGCCCCTTCGAGGTTGGCCCTTCGGAGGTTTGCCTCGTAGAGGTCAGCCCCTTGGAGGTTTGCCCCTTGGAGGTTTGCCCCGTAGAGGAAGGCCCTTCGGAGGTTGGCCCCTCGGAGGTCGGCCACTTGGAGGTCGGCCCTTTGGAGGTTGGCCCTTTGGAGGTTGGCCCCTCGGAGGTCGGACATTTCGAGGTCGGCCCCTTCGAGGTTGGCCCCTTGGAGGTTGGCCTCTCGGAGGTAGGCCTCGTAGAGGTTGGCCCCGACGAGGTTGGCCTCGTAGAGGTTGGCCCTGTAGAGGTAGGCCTCGTATAGGAAGGCCTCGTAGAGGTCGGCCCCTTCGAGGTCATTCCCCTCCACGACCTTCAGGACGTGGCCCTTGATGTCCCTGATCTCGACTGGCATATCAGTCTCCCCTAGATAAAGCGGACGTCTGCGTCGCGTTGCACCTCCAGGTAGATGGTCTCCTGGATCGTGCGTTCCTTGAACCGCAGGATGTGGCCGATAAGGACTTGGGATTGCCTATGGTGATCGCCAATCGCTACGCAGATGGCGCGGCACTTATCGTAAGCCTTCGACCCATCGGCCATCCGGTAGGTGCCACCGACCAGGCCGAGGTCGGTGTATCCACCGAAGTCATTGTATACCTCGGCCAGAAGGTCCGCGATGTCGCCTTCCAGGTTGCGCCCATCGCCATCGGTAACCGGCAGGAAAAACAGGGCTTTAGTCACGGTCCTTCCTCCTGTGTAGTCGTGCTTATGCTTGGTCATCCTGCTCCTCCCTACGAAGGGCAGTAGAGGAATGCGACTTGTTCCGAGACAGCCAGCGGTCCCAGGAGGCGTTCGATCTTCTCACCGGCACAGATATGGCAGAGGAAGAAGCCCTTGGAGCCGGCGCAGACGCCGACACGCGCCTTATTGGCATCGAATGGCAGTTTGCAGGAACAGCACTTGGCTTTAGCCACGACTGGCCTCCTCGGATATGTCATCGTGAGCGGGGCTACAGTGTTCCCGCAGTCTTTGGTCGCACTGGGCCACTCGGTCACGGCAGTAGCAGAAATGCGCCCACGACTTATCCCGCTCGTCTCGTGCGTCCTTCAGTTCCGACTTTAGGTCTTCCCAAAGCATCATCGCAGTATCTCCCTTGTGGCCCTTGAGGTAGCGCTACCGATCAGGGGTCACCCCACGTGCAGACAGGCCCACACCCCGACACTTGACAGTCGTGCTTCTTCAGGTCGTCCAGCCACCGCGCCCAAGCCTCTGCCTTGTTGTTACGCCAGGGCTGCGTTCGCGGGTTGGCCCCGGCCAGCAACTCCCGGCATCGGGGGCAGGTAGGGTCTTTGCGTCCGAACGCCATCTTGCAGTCGTGCTTATGCTTGGTCACCGCTTCACTTCCGCCAAGGGAGAGGCGTCCGCTTCATCGCGCCAGTCTACGGGGTCATCCGTCTGGCCTACCCCACATCGTTCGACGACATCGTAGACGCAGAGAAGCATCCGGTTGAGTTGGTCGATGGCCCACTCCTCGTTCACTTCCGTGTAACGCTCCGTCTTCTCCATCACGGGATATCGTCCCTCACCCACGGGATATCGTCCCTCACCCACGGGATATCGTCCCTCACCCACGCTGTCCTCCTTGGCGAGCCAATCCTGGAACGCCTGCCAATCCAGCCTGCCCGCCCAGTTGTCCGCTTGCAGTCTACACTCGGAGCACAGTCCGGGGTGATCATCGGGACACTTCGGGCACGGCTCCTCGAATGTGTGGCCTGCCACTGACAGGGGCAGGGTATTGGTGTAGGTCACTTCGTCTAGCCAGTGATCCATTGCCTTCCTCCTTGGCGAGCCAACGTCACGGGACGTATGCCTGGATAGCACAGCACACCGCGACCATCCCCAGCAGCACCAGCACGAACCCGACGTAGCACAAGAAGTCTTCCCAGCCGATGTCTTCCCGGTAGAATGGATCACCCATCCTATGCCTCCAGGATTTCGACCACTCGGCCGAGAAAGTGGGACGAGGTGTCGCCGTAGTCCGCGCGGATGAAGCCCGATCGAGCACTACCCGTAGTCCGGTAGCCCATCTCGCGAAGGTCTCTCGCCAGCCCAGACGCCATCCTCTCCGCGTCTCTCCGGTTCGTCGTCTCGTATGCGTCGGTCTCGGGCAGGTATCCCGGCGTGTTCTCGACGACGGTGTAGGTTCGCTTCATCGTAGTGTCTCCTCCGCGATCGTCTCCGAGAGTGGAGAGTGGATCGCATACCGGGATTGGGTTTCGAACCCAACGCATGAGGAGTTCTCCTGTGCCGTCCTGCGCCTCCGCTTTACCGAGCGGAGACGGTTTCGGTCCCGGTAGTCGCTATGAGCGTAGGGGTCGTCGCGTCCTACGCACTCTGTCAAAGGTCACGTCCTGACAGCCACATTGCCTCGGAGGGTTGCAGCCCGGCGAGCGGTGCGCGGAGATGGCAGTCTCCGCGCGGTCGGGGTTGGCGCTTTGGCCGTCCCCGATTTCGGTTGCTCACAAGTCATTATACAGATCTGGCGCTTGTTTGTCATCCCCCCAAGGGCCGTAAGAGTGACAATGACGTGTGTCAATCTCGCGAGCGTGGGGCGGGCGGGGGGCGAGCGGGGCAGGGTGCCCCATTCATTCTACCGGTATGACGATCGTCAGTGCAACTCCCCGACGACCGTCAATCTCGCGAAGAGGTGAGTGCTATACATCAGGCGTAACGGATGGATGGCAGGCGAGTGCTATACATCAGGCGTAACAGATGGCGTCAAGTGAGTGCTATACATCAGGCGTAACAGATGGCGTAGCGAGTACGAGTGGTCAATGCTATACATCAGGCGTAACAGATGGCGTGGCTATTACGGGTGTAGGCCCAGCCCTATGCCCGACACCCGTCCTACTGCATACATCACTCGTAATAGGCACCCCCCCACTGACCCCCATACATCACGCGTAGTATTACACCTGTAGCCCCCATCCGCAGGAATTACAGTGCCAGCTTAAGTCCAGTATCACGGGGTGGAGCAGCACCCCGCAGCTTACCAAAGGCTCACTTCACGAACAAGGCGATCAGGCAGAGCGCCACCCACGGTCCGAACGTTACTACGAGAAGCCAGAAGAGGCCCCATCCGCCTGGACTACCCCACAACATCGTCTTTTCTCCATTCCTTGAGTGCCTGTGCGGCTTCTTCGTCCACTGGCTCATAGCGAGATCGGAAAACGGGATCGGAGCAGGCAGTATGGCCGCCGCATGGACGGGTTATGACCCAGTCTCCTCGGTATACGGACAACCCGGACCAGAGCCTGAACTGACAGCCCTCGCATGACCAGTTATCCGAACGGGGGCTAGGGACTCCGATGACCCACTCCGGCAAGGTCGTCTTATGAGCCCCACAGGGGTCGAGCCTCACCGCCTGGACTTCGACTGCCTTCTCACGAAACTTCGGCATCTAGCCTGGCCTCCTCATCCTCGTTCTCCTTACTCCTGGCGGCGTCTATCAGGAGGCGCTGGAGTTCGCAGGCCTGGTGTAGGTCCATCACCTCTCCGGCGATGAGGCACGCCGCCTGCATCTCCTCGCGCTTACCGTATGCCACGCTCTCGGAGATCGTCAGCGCCCTGGACGACAACTGTTGCAGGACGTAAGCCACCCGCTGGAGACGGATTACCGTTGCCTTCGTCTCCTTTGCCTCGCTCATTCCCGCTCTCCCTTGTAGCTCTCCTCGATGAAGGCCGGGGCCAGGGCGCAGACGGCCTGCTCCAGCATTGCCCCGAAGAGTCCTTCAGGCGCACCCCGTTGGGTGCAGAGGTCATCCAGGACCAGGTGGATCAGCTCGTGGACGAGGTTATGCTCCCAGTTGCAGGAGGTAGCCGCGTCATCCGAGACCTCCTGGCCGGGTTGAGAGAGGAGGACGGTTGCCATTCGGGCCCAGCGGTGGGTCTTGACCATCGCGGACACCTCGTCCTCCAGGGT
>JBOHQS010000184.1:0-4224 GCA_050732295.1 Methylomirabilales bacterium (SeqCode) | reverse complement strand
GGCCTGAACCCGTGCCAGGGCTCGCCGATCGCACGACCGTGTTGGCATCCGTCTCCCGGCTGGGGCGCCGTGATTCATAACTTATCGGGCGCTCCCCGGTTCAAATTCGATCACGAGAATCGTCAAATTGTCTGTCCCACCCCTGGCAAGGACTTCATCCCGAAGGGTCTTGGCCCCCTCCCGAGCCCCAGAGCTGTTGAGGAGAATTCGCACGATGTCCTCTCCCTCCAGGACGTCAAAGAGGCCGTCGCAAGCCACCACGAGAAACCGATCGTCCAGGCTGATCCGCCGCTCTCCCACGATCGGGACAGCCATCACCCCGATGGAACGAAAGTAGCTGTCACCGAAGCTCCGGGTCGGCATGAGCCCCCGGAGGCCCCGGACCACATATCCGCCCTCAATCTGTCCCCCTGCCGTAATGATGCGGGACCGCTCCGAGGGATCGTCCACCCGGTGGGGGCGGGTGAGGGGTATCGGTCCGGTTCCTACGAGGAGAATCTCGGCATCCCCCACGTGGGCGAAGTGGAGTTCATCCTTCCGGAAGAAGATCGTCGCCGCAGTGGCCCCGCTGTCCGTGCGCTCGAGTCGCCCCTCCACCACGCGGTAGGACTGCCGGAATGCGTCGATGGGATGGAGCCCAGCGTCAAGCGCCTCGAAGAAGGCCTGATGGAGTGATGCCGCCACGATCTCGGCCGCCTCCAGCCCTCCATGGCCATCGTAGACCCCCCCGAAGAGACCGATCTCCGGACGGATCTCGAGGACATGGCGGTCCTCCATGGTGTGCCGCAGACCGATATCCGAGACGTCATGGACGGCCCGAATGCGGGCAGTGGCCGGGTCAGACTGTCTCGACATTGGTCCCTCTACCGGAGAGACCCGCGTAAAACACGCCACTCGAAGTCCCCTGCTGACCATACGCCAGGGGAGACGCAAAGGCAAGGCTTGGGGTTTTCACTCCTCCCAGGCTATAGTCGAGGGGTGGACCAGGACACAGCAGAGAACCGGGATCTGGTTGCCCTCTGCTTTCGATCCCTCGATACGGCCTTTGCCAAGGGAGACGAGGCGGAGGCTGTTCCAGCTATCCGGGAGGCCTTTGCCCGGCGGATCAGGGCCTGTCTTATCGACCTGCCGTCGGCGGAAGAGATAAAGGAGCTGCCCGAGGAATTGCAACAAGCAATCAGGGAGCGGCAGCGGCAGGCCGCGCTGCTCCAACAGAAGCGGGAGGCGGCCCTGCCGGTGATCCCCGCGTACAGCCGACTGCTCCAGGCCTATCGAGCCTACGACGCCGAGATGGGTTCTCCACAGCGCCTCGCCCGCACCTTGAAGATCTCGGCCACGACGGTTCTGGTCGGCGCGATGCTCGGGTACCTCGTCGAGCGAGGGGTCGGCCTCTCCTACGCCACAGTGGGGGGGATCGTTCTGGGCGTCATAGCCTTCTTCATGATGATGCTCCGAACTCTGCGCACCTCCCGGCAGATGACGCAGGTGGAGTCGGCCCACACCGCGGCTGTCGAGAGATTGAAGGAGGAGCTCACCGCCGCCTTCGCGGCGGTCGATCGTCAGGGGGCGCGAGGGGGAGCAAGGGACCCCGGCTCCTGAAGGAGGGACCCATCATGGTGGATGCACGTCACCTCGTGGAAGAGACACGGCAGGAACTTCAGACGGTCGAGGCAGAGATCCGCCGGCATCCCTACCTGGACACCGTAGAGGCCGGAGCGGTCTCGCGAGAGGAGCTCCGTCGCTTCGCGGGCCAGCAGTACCACATCATCGGCAGTGATCTCCGCGCGATGGCCCTTGTGATTGTCAAGGCGGACTCCGCTGAAACGCGGGAGTTCTTCTGGGGGGGTATCCAGGGAGAGCGGGCGGCCCTGGAAGCCCTCAAGGCCTTCGCCACCGCCCTGGCCATGCCGGCGGGCGACCTCACGGGTGCCGAGCCGATCCCGGGAGCATTCGCGTACAGTGCCTATGTCGCCTGGCTCGCCCTCTTCGGCTCGTGCGCCGAGTTTGCCGCCGCCTTCCTGGTGAATCTCCAAGCGTGGGGGTCGAACTGCGCCCGGATGAGCCAGGCGCTGAAGGCGCGATACCAGATGAAGGATGGGGATGTCGGCTTCTTTAATCTATTCAGCGACCTGCCGCCGGGTTTCGACGAGCGGGCCCTGCGGGTGATCCAGGAGGGGCTCAATCGAGGGGTCGAGACCACGAGGATAAAACGCGCAGCCCGCATGCTCCAAGGCTACGAGCTTCTCTACTGGGATACCCTCTACCGAGCACTGGCGAAGTAGCCCCCCAGAGGTCCAGGCGAGCCAGCCCGGCCTGCATTGGGGCGCCTTGAACCCCCGGGTGCAATCCTCTCCCGCCGAAGGAAGTCTGATTCCCTCCCCGGTGTTCCGGAGGGGACTATTTCCGGCCCAGGACGGCGTCCTTGAGCGCCTTCGCAATCCGGATTCGGACCACCCGCTTGGCAGGAATCCTGAGTGGCTGGCCCGTCTGGGGGTTCCGACCCATGCGCGCCTTCCGGTTGACGAGGACCACCTTACCGACCCCTGGGATGACAAAGCCGTTCTTCGCTTCCTTCGCCGCCAGGGAGGCGATCTCATCGAGGATCGCTGCCGCGGTGCCCTTGGTAATCTCCGCCTTCTCCGCCAGACGTCCGACAAGCTGTGCCTTGGTTATCATCTTTGCCATTCCGTCCTCCCTTGCCGTGAGTGTTTAACCCAACCCCGCTTCCCGCAGGTGAAAGCTATACCCTGTCCATCCGGCGCGAGTCAATAGATTCTTGCAACCCCCGTCCCTCACCGCTTCGCCTTCGCCCCCTCCAGGGCCTGCTCCAACTCCTTGACCCGGTCCCGAAGCACCTTGTGCGTGTTGAAGACCTCGGTGTCATCGCGCATCACAGCGAAGATCCCCTCCACCTGCCCATCGGTCTTTTTCAGTAACCCGACCGTGAACGCAATGGAGAATCGGCTCCCGTCCTTCCTGAGGGCCGGGACCCGCAGGACCTGATCGCCGTAGTGGGTCTTCCCGGTCCGCATGACCTCATGAAAACCGGCCCAGTGCTGCTCCTGGTACTTCTCGGGGATGACGATATCCAGCGGTTGCCCAAGGGCCTCCGCCTCGGTAAACCCGAACAGCCGCTCGGCCGCGGGGTTCCACAGCTCGATCTTCCCGTCCGGGCTGGCCAGCACGATCGCGTCCGCTGCCCCCCGGACGACCCGCTCATACATCGACACGGTCCCCCTCCTCTCTCGAGAAATCCTCCCGCATCCTGGACCCCTCCGTTCCGTCAGGAAGGGTTCAGACTCACGATATGATGATAATGCACCGTGAGTCGCTGGCCGCGAGGTGAGCCTTCAGGTTCGACGTAGACGACCAGGCCGTCCGCCGCCTCAAGGGTCCCCACCAGGTGCCCCGTCACGGTGGGTCCCCCGGGGGCGTCAGCCCTGAGCTTCAGGGTCACCCGCTTGCCGACGTGCCGTCTGATCTCTTGTGGCGTCATCGCGTCCCTCCTTCTTTCAGCCTTTCAGCCGTCAGCAGACTTCGGCGAGCCCTTCGACGTGCTCAGGGCCGTCCGCAGTCAGCCATCAGCGGGAGAGATTCTCGAGGAGATAGAGCGTCCGGGGCGACTGCCCTTCAAGGCGGCCGGCCACCGCGTGGAGGATCTCGTCATATTCTTCCTGCGAGATGCCGCCTCGCATCGTGCCAAGGGGAAGGACCCCGATCGTCTCACACCCGCGCCCCACCAGCTCGCTGAGGGCACTCCGGAGACCGGTACGCACATCCTCTGTGCGACAGATCGGCTCGCTGTCAAAGTCGTACGCGATCACGCGGGCAACATAGGTCACCCCCCGAGGCTTCCCATCCTCGATGATGACCGAGCCCAGCGGACGCTTCTCTGCGCGCATGGCCCGCTCCAGAGCGGCCCAGAGGTCAAGGGGGGTGAGCTTCGGGTCTAATTCCTGGGTCACCGTCTGCAGGAGAAGGTACGTATCCTCCGGAAGGATGAGCGCCTGGAGTCCCGGAGGCAACCCGCGCGACGCCCACCGGATAATTTCTGTCAACCCGAGGCGCTCGATGCGCTGCCCCTCCATCATGAAAGTGTGCGTCACGCCGAGCGGAGCATCGCCGAAACGTCAACTTGACCGGCAACCATTGCCCCTGGTACAAGGGCTGGAATGTGCTAGGAGAGCGCCCATGGATGTTACCACGCATGCCGCGGTTGGAGCC
>JBOHQS010000183.1:0-4248 GCA_050732295.1 Methylomirabilales bacterium (SeqCode) | reverse complement strand
GAGTCCTGCGAGCACCAGGAAATCCTCAAGCAAGGCCGGATCCGCTCCGCGAGAGGAAGGATTGTGTTGCGACACGGGACTACCGGAGGCCTGTGAGGAGGCCGGGGACGGGGATGAGGCGGCGATTCGCGGGATCCGCAGCGAGACCGATGCCCTCCAATGTGTACGCCCCCAGCAGTGGAAGGGTTCCCTCGTCGCCAAAGTAAAAAGCGAAAGGGCCCCGAGAATCTCGAGGCCCTTTCTGCCTAGAGCTGGCGTCGCCACCTATTGCGTGGTGACGTTGGCCGCCTGCTTACCCTTCGGTCCTTCCACGATATCAAACTCAAGTGCCTGTCCTTCGGACAGGGTCTTGAATCCGTTGCCCTGGATCGCCGAATAGTGCACAAAAACATCGTCGCCTTCCGGTCGCGCGATGAATCCGTAGCCCTTGGCATCGTTGAACCACTTCACGGTACCCGTGTATCGCATGTGCTTTTCTCCCTCCTTTCTGTGTAGGATCCCCGGGGACCACCCCGGGGGTGAGGTCCCGTCGAGACGGAACCTGACAGCATAAAAAAACCGCAAGGGCTCTCTATCACGCCCTTGCGGTTCCCGTTTCCACAACAAGCCGATCACGAAAGCTAAACAGAGCATAGCCCTTCCCTCTCTTCTTGTCAAGCCCTATTCTTTCCTCACCCTCCTTGTGCTCGCCCACCTTGACACCTGCGAGCAACTCCCGTATCGTCAACCCAGAGAGGTGGGATGGTCATGGGAACACTGACTCCACATGGTGGCGCAACTCAGCGACCGAAGCTACGAACAGATACGGGTCATGGTGCTCGAGTTTCTGGATACGGATATCTTCAACCTGTCGATCGAACACTGCGTCGCCTTCTTGGATCCGCTGATTGAATCCTGGGACATCGACCTCGCGACGTTTGACATGGAAATTGTCTTGAACCGCAGACTGGCCCCGGGGCCCCTGAAGAAATTTGAGTTTGTTGAACGGACACCCGAGCCACCGTTCGCCGAAGAGCCGGGGCTCACCGCATTCCTGCAGGATCCTGCCCTCGGCGGCGATGCGACCGCGGAGGAAGTCGAGTTTCTCAAGAACCTCAGATTCAAGCGGAAACGGCCGACGCCCCTCTATTACTACCGGGAGTTGCAAAATCTCAGGGACCGTCTCCATTTTCGCACGCCGTAAACCGACATGACCGAAGATGGGTCAATTCGAGCGGAGGGAATCACAATGCGACGGGATTTGTGTCCAAACATGAATCACAGACGTTCCGATGCCCCGGTCCGGTACTGCCCGAACTGTGGCGAAGCGGTAAACGCGAACATTCTTGCCAAGAAATGCAGCGACAAAGAACATGCGAACAGCCGGATGGACATGTACAAGTATTGCGTGCATTGTGGATTGCAGTTGGTGACGTAGTGCGACGTCGATCAGCGCTTCGAGCGCCTTGGCGGCGACTTGACCAGGACCGTTTCCTCGTTGGCCAGCGTGTCGGCCGCATAGGCGATGGCCGCCTGGATATCCTCGCGGGTCAGGCGCGGATAAGCATCGAGCAGGTCGGCTTCTGTGGCCCCCTCGCTGAGTTTGCGCAGAATCAGCTCGACCGTGACCCGGGTTCCCCGGATCACTGGCTTCCCTAGCATTACCTTGGGATTGATCTCGATGCGATCCGTGGTCGCCATCACACATCCCCTTCGTAGCAGGGTCCTTTGGGACGGTCCTTAGCACACACGAGAACGGGGGCCTTGGCGAGGGGTGGCCGGTTGTGCGGGCGGCGACGGCGGGCCCCAACGTCGGTGCTAGGGTGTGTGATGCTTCTTCTTTTTGGTGTACTTCATCGTGTCCCGCTGTACCTGCCTGCCAGGTGCGCGGGGCAAACGGACTCGCCAAATCTTCTTTCGTGGCTTCTGTAGCTTTCCCACGAGAACTGACCGCCTCTCTCTCACGGGGTCCCGAAAGGGATCTCAGTGTCTCCCCACTGCGATGGGGGTGTCAAGCGCATCGAGTGTGGTATTGTAAGATCTGAGGTGCACCCGTTGGCGAAAAGGCCACGCCCACACACGCTCATCGAGCGACACGCAACGGTACGGTCGGCGCTCAGGGAGGTCCTCAGGGAGGGCCCGCTCACGGCTCGTGAACTCTCGGCGCGTGTCAGGATCGGCGAGAAAGAAGTCTCCGGCCACCTCGAGCACCTAGCGCGCTCGCTCAGGCATAGCAGCGACCGCTTGCGTGTCGAACCGGCACAATGCCTCGTCTGTGCATTCGTTTTCAAGGAGCGCACGCGCCTGACCAAGCCGTCCAAGTGTCCGGCGTGCAGGAGTGAGCGCGTGGACCCACCGCGCTTCGTCATCTGCACCGGAGGGCCACACGACCGTCGCTGATGGACAGACCTCCGCGGGGCGTCGATCTACGTCTACGAACACGCGGACGAGGTATGCCCTTCCCCTGCGGTCAGGGGGCGCTCGCGATGCAATCGACGAGAACCTGAGGAACCTGCCGATAATGCGCGTCTCGCGTGACGAGGCGCAGCCCATGCTGCATGGCACTGGCGGCGATCCAGATGTCGTTCGTGGGGATCGGTGTTCCCGCTTTCCAGAGAGCATTGAGGATCACGGCGTACCGTTGCGCCGTGTCCTCGTCAATGTCGATCACCTGCACCCGTGGTGACGACAGAAACGCTCGGAGCTCCCTTTCGTTCTTTTTCCTCCACTTCCCGCGGATGAATCCTGCGAGCAGCTCGCCCAGCACGACGGGGGTGAGATATATCTCGTCCGCGCGTTGAAGGGCGACCTTGGCTTCCGGATGACCCAGCATGAAGGCCGAGTAGGCCGATGTATCCAGGAGAACCCGCGTCATCGCCACACATCCGGGTCAAGGGCCCGTTGCCGGGCCAATGCCTTGTCAAAGGCCGACGCCTCCTCCTTCGACCAGGACCCTGCCAGGTCGTCGAGATCGTGATGTGCAGGGGCCCCCTTCTTCTTCCCACGAATCCCCGCGCTCTCCTCCAGCAGGCCCATGACCACTTTGGTGAGACTCGTCCCCTTTTCCTCAGCCTTTCGCCGAATGACCCGGGCAAGCTCGGGTGGAAGATTCCGTAACGTGATGGTCTTCACGCCCCGCCTCCGTGTGAAGCACGATCTGCATCTACGTGATGCAAAAATAGCATCATCAGGCAGGAGTGTCAAGCAAGTCCTGGATCACGCGACGCCAATGATCTCAAACTGGCGCTCGACGCCGGATCTGAGGAGGGCATCGGCTGTGTACCCGTCGAATGATTTTCCTGCGGTAACGTCAGGTTGGGCGCCGTCCTTTCGGCAAGCTCAGGACAAGCGCTAGCGGAGGTGGGGGCGCTGGGATTCGTAACCCGGCTCGGGCAACAAGAGGAAATTGGTCACGCCTTTCACGCCACTGACGGCCGCCACCGCCGTCACGGCCGATTCCCTGGCCTCCTCGGATCCTACCACCCCAAGTAAGACCACGTGCCCGCCCAGCACCTCGATATCGACATGCGTCACCCCGATTTCCGGATGCGGCACCAAGGCCGCTTTGACGTTGGCCTTGGTCGCGACATCGTTGGCGGTTGAGGAGGTGGTGGGCCGGTCCGGCAAGTAGCTTTGCAGCGACCGCAGGCCTTGCACGCCCTGCGCCGCGCTCAGGACACCGTCTCGTTGCGCGCCGTCGCCCACAAAGCCGACGACAAATCCACGCCCCATATATACGTAGGGCGTGATGGCCAGAGGCGATTCCCCGCGCGCGAGCAAGGCCTCGCGAAGCTGGACCTTGAGCTCTTTGTCCTGGGCCTGCGCGAAGACGTTCTCTTCACTCGTGGCGGCCCGAGCCATCGCACGGTAGGGCCGGGCCCCTCCGCACCCGACCGTGACGATCAGCAGGACGGCAAGCAGCGGCAGCACGCTTTTCATGCGAACCCTCCAGGCTCGAGGTGATCGCCTGGCTCTTGGCGGGTAACCCTTCGACTGTGCTCAGGACAAGCTCAGGGTAAACAAAAAGCACCGGGGAGGCTCAGAGGCCTTCCCGGTGCCCATTCGACGACCCTTCGGCAAAGCTCAGGGTAACCCTTCGACTACGCTCAGGGTACAGCTCAGGGTGCCCCCCAATACTGCCGGACTCTCTCCTAATCAGTACCGATCCCGGCGGCCGCCGCCACCGCCGAAGCCGCCTCCCCGGGGCTGCTGCTCGCGCGCCATGTTGACCGTGAGGGGGCGCCCCCCGAGGTCGCGCCCGTTCAGGGC
>JBOHQS010000182.1:0-4301 GCA_050732295.1 Methylomirabilales bacterium (SeqCode) | reverse complement strand
CCCTGGTCGGCGAAGGACTACCGGGGTGCGATGCTCGGCAACGCCTTCACCGAGGACTTCGCCAGCCTCTGGAACGGAGAGCGGTACCGGCAATTTCGAGAAGCGTTCGAGAGCGACAGCCCGCCCGATCCCTGCCGCGGGTGCGGATTACTCTGGAGTATCTGAGGGATGAGTGACCAAGGGATCAAGGGATGAAGGGATAAAAGGATAAAGGGATGAAAAGGAGAGGACGATGAACCTGAAAAGTGAAGCTGCCGCTGGAGTCAGCCCCTCGTTTTCCCTCGCGCTTTTCCGGATGGGGTTTGGCATCCTGTATTTACACGCGGCCTGGCAGAAGGCGCCGTGGGTCATCCAGGATGGGCAGCCGTTCGGATGGCTGTACGGCTGGATCTGGAAGGAGATTAACCACCCGACCTTCGATTGGTACAAGGCTTTCCTGCAGAACGTTGTCCTTCCCAACTTCACCTTCTTCGGTTACATGAGCTTTTTCACGGAGGTCGCCCTCGGGGTCTCGCTGCTCTTCGGCCTCTTCACGGTCCTCGGGGGGATCGGGGGCGCCTTGTGGCAGCTCAACATCGCCCTGGGAAGTTTCTCGGTCCCCGGGGAATGGGTCTGGATCTGGTTTCTGCTCGTCGGACCCCATCTGGTCTTTGCGCAGAGCCGGGCCGGGCGGTGCCTGGGGATCGACCGGCTCCTCTCGGATCGGATGGCCCGCAGCCCGGCACAACGGACCGGGTTCGCCGGCCTGCTCCTCCGGTTCGTTTGAGGGAGCGCGGATGAGCGGGAGGAAGGGTATTGCTATTCTCCTCGCCGGTGTTGGGATACTCTCGGGACTCCTGTATGCCCTGAATTTCCGGCTGGCGCCGCTGACCGACCGTCTCGGCCTCACTGCCCGCGAAGGCGACCCGCTCGGCGCGTACCCGTTCCTGTATTTCACCCTGTTCGCGCTGTACGCAGTCGCGGGCGCCGCCGTGCTCCGAAAACGGCACGGCTCATCGTGTCTCGGCCTCATCGTGGGATTCGCGGTCCTCTTCCGAGCGGCCCTGCTTGTGGCCCCCCTCGTGCTCTCCAGCGATCTCTACCGGTACATCTGGGACGGTCGGGTCCAGCGGGCCGGAATCAATCCGTATCTCTACCCTCCGTCAGCCCCGGAGCTCAGCGCGCTCCGGGACGAACACGTGTATCCGCGCATCAATCGACCGGAGGCGCCGACCATCTATCCTCCCGGCGCGCAGATGCTCTTCGCCGCCACCGCCGCCCTCTTCCCCGACAGCGTCACCGCCATGAAGGGGATCATGATCCTCTTCGATCTGGGCACCATGGTCCTCATCATCCGTCTCTTGAAGAAGAAAGGCATTGATCCGGACCGGGTGCTCCTCTACGCCTGGTCCCCCCTCGTCATCTTTGAGTTGGCCGGAAGCGGCCACCTCGAGGCACTGATGCTCCCCTTCGTCCTGCTCGCCCTGCTGTCCAGCATGGATGGAAAGTCGTTCCTCGCCGGCACCGCGCTCGGGACCGCCACCCTGATCAAGCTGTATCCGGCTGCCCTCCTCCCCGCCCTGGTCCGGCGGGGCGACCGTGTCTTCCCCCTCGTCGTTGCCGCGACGATCCTTGCGGGGTACCTACCGTATGTCACCGGCGCGGGGGGGAAGGTACTGGGATTCCTCCCGGGCTATTTCGCCGCCGAGGAGGACTTTAACGTCGGGCTCCGTGATGTCCTGGCCTTTGTCGTCGGCCCCTTCACTGCGTCGGCCCGCCCGGTGGCGATCCTCCTCGTCACCGCCCTCCTCGGGGGCGCCGCGCTCTGCCTCGCCCGCCGGGGGCAGGACGGAGACGTCCTGTGGCGCGGATATCTCATGGTCAGCGCGTACCTCTTGCTGCTGCCGACGAGTCTTCACCCGTGGTATGTGATCTGGATCCTCCCGTTCCTCTGCCTCTTCCCGACGTGGGGATGGCTCTACCTCACCGGCGCCATCGCGCTCTCCTACGTGAAATACCTCCAGGACCCGCAGGTGCTCCCCGTGGGCATTCGGCTGGTAGAGTTCGTCCCCCTGGTCGCGCTCCTCGCCCTCCAGGCTGCCCGACATCGCCGCGCCGCGACGGAAGCGGCCAGGGACATGACGCCGATGGCGGAGACATCCCGATGACTGCCGCCGCGGTCCTGATGGGGTGCCTGCTCGTCGTTTACTTCACGGCCCTCTTCCTCCTCTTCCTCTACGGCATCAACTGCTACGTCATGATCCATCTGCACCGCCGCGCACGGGAGCGGATGCTGCAGGCCGACGACGAGGTCTGGCGGAGGTGGCAGCAGACCACGCAGTACCTGCCCGTCGTCACGGTGCAGCTACCGATCTACAACGAGCGTTACGTCGTCCAGCGGCTGATCGACGCCGTGGTGCGCCTCGAGTATCCGCGGGAGAAGCTCGAGATCCAGGTTTTGGACGACTCCACGGACGAAACGACGGCCATCGCCGGTGAGCTGGTCGAAGCCTACCGCCGGGCGGGGACCGACATCACCCTCCTTCACCGGAGGACCCGGACCGGGTACAAGGCGGGAGCCCTCAGGGACGGCCTGGCGGGTGCCCGAGGCGAGTTTGTCGCCATCTTCGACGCCGACTTCGTGCCTACCCCGAACTTCCTGATGAAGACCCTGCCCTTTTTCAAGGATCCCGGCATCGCCATGGTCCAGGTCCGGTGGGGCCACATCAATCGGGACTACTCGCTCCTCACCCTGGTGCAGAGCTTCGGGATCGACGGCCACTTTTGGGTCGAGCAGGCGGCCCGGTGCTGGTCCGGCCTCTTCATGAACTTCAACGGCACCGCCGGAATCTGGCGGCGGACGGCCATCGACGACGCGGGCGGATGGCAGGCGGACACCCTGACGGAGGACCTCGACTTGAGTTACCGGGCCCAGCTCAAGGGATGGCGGATGAAGTTTTTGCCGCAGATCGTCTGCCCGGCCGAGGTCCCCGTGCAACTGACCGGTGCGCGAAGCCAGCAGCACCGTTGGGCCAAGGGCTCGATTCAGACCGCCAGGAAGCTCGTCCCCAGAATATTAAAGACTGATCTCCCTCTGTTCACAAAGTATCAGGCGGTCTTTCACCTGACGAACTACATGGTGCATCCCCTGATGCTCGTGGTCGTCCTCAGCGCACCCCTGCTCTTGCAATCCGAGCGCTTCCTGACGGTCCGGGAGCACCTCCTGGCGGTGGCGGCCTTCTTCTCGGTGGCCACCTTTGGACCATCGAGTATGTATCTCTATGCCCAAAAAGATCTCTACCCCGATTGGACGCGGCGACTCTGGGCCTTTCCCGCTCTACTCGTCTTCGGGACGGGCATCGCGCTGAACAACACGAAGGCCATCCTCGAGGCGCTGCTCAACGTGCGGGGGGCCTTCATCCGGACGCCGAAATTTCGGATCGAGAAACGCTCGGACACATGGGTGGGCAAGCGATATCGCGCCCCGGTGCCCTGGCTGAGCCTCCTGGAGGCGCTCCTGGCCCTGTACTGCGTCTATGGGGTCTCCCTGTTCCTCCAGCGGGGCCGGTACCTCATTGATCCCTTCCTTCTCCTCTACTCCATCGGCTTCGCCACGGTGGCCGGCATGAGCGTGTGGGAGTCGCTCCGGGCCCGCACGTCCCACCCTGAACCCAGCCGGGTTCCGCTCCCCGAGGAGGCCGCCGGCGAAGGCGAGCTGGTCGGGCGGATCGACGACACCGGGGAGTTGACCGCCGCCCTCGCTCCGGCAGAAAGGACGGCAGGTCGATGAGCCGTCCATTCGGCGGGCTGGGGCGGAGGGTGATGCACACGACGGTGGGCGCTGTCGCGTTCGGCATGCTCCTCCTCGCGGCCGTCGCGCCTTACTTCACGATGGTCGAGGCGCAGGGCAAGCCCTCGCCCGTCTCACTCCTCGCGGCGTCGCCCTGGCCCAAGTATCGCAGAGACGAGCGGCACACCGGTCGCAGTCCCCACACCGGCCCCGCGTCGAACCGATTGAAGTGGACCTTTTCCACCGGAAGACGGGACGCCGAGGGTGGCATCGAGACCGATCCGGTGATCGGCCCCGACGGCACCGTCTACTTCGGCGCAAACAACGGGTTCCTGTATGCCCTCGATCCCGAGACCGGGGACCTCCGGTGGGCCTTCCCGACCGGCTTTGACACCTTCGCGATCTATTCCACACCCTTCGTTGACCGGCAGGGCATCGTCTATTTCGGCGCCAAGGACGGACACGTGTATGCCCTGCGGGCACCCCGCACCGGGATCGTGGCGGAGGTGGTTTGGTCGCTCTACCTCGGGCC
>JBOHQS010000181.1:0-4316 GCA_050732295.1 Methylomirabilales bacterium (SeqCode) | reverse complement strand
CTGAGCGCGGCCTGGGTCGGTCATCGCCCGTGGCTCGCCCTGACCCTGTATGCCGCGTGCCTCCTGCTGCTGTACCGTCTTCTCCTCCTCCCCCTGGAACTCTACGGAGGCTATTATCGGGAGCACGCGTATGGCCTCTCGACTCAGGGCCTCAGCGGCTGGTTCAAAGACTGGGGCAAGGGACTGCTCCTGCAGGTGATCCTGCTTTTGCCGACGGTGAACCTGCTGTATCTCTTTATCCGGCGCGACCCTCTCCGCTGGTTCCTGCCCGCCGGCGGGCTCCTCGCAGCATTGATCCTCGTCCTTACCTTTGTGGCCCCGGTCCTCATCGATCCCCTCTTTCACACCTTCACCCCGCTCAAGGATGCCGATCTGAAGGCGAGGGTGATCGGGCTGGCGAAACGGGCGGGGATCCCGGTCGAGCAGGTGCTCGAGGCCGATGCGAGCCGCAGGACGGTCAAGGCCAATGCGTATGTCACGGGCTTCGGGCAGACGAAGCGCATTGTCCTGTATGACACGCTCCTCACGCGGGCGTCAGCCGATGAGGTGGAGGCGGTGCTCGCCCATGAGATGGGTCACCGGATGTATCACCACATCTGGAAGGGAGTGGGGTTGTCAGTCGTTGCCCTGTTAGTCGGTCTCGGCATCGCTGCACTGGTCCTCCGATGGGGGAGCGCGCGAGGCCTGATCACGCATCCGGCTGATCCCGCCGGACTTCCGTTGCTCATTCTGACGCTGTTATTGCTGAGCCTGGTGACGCTGCCGCTCCAGAACGTCGTCTCTCGCCATTTCGAACGCCAGGCGGACCGCGCGGCCCTGGAGCTCACCGGCAATAGCCAGGCCCACATCAAGGTCGAGGTGGATCTGGCGCGGTCCAACCTGGCCGACATCACGCCGCCTCGCTGGGCCGTCCTACTCCTCTACAGCCACCCTCCGGTCCTCGAACGCATCGCCATCGCCGAGCAGTAATCGGTAGCGCCGCGGTCCTGTCATCGGCCGGCTTACCGGCTCGGGAAGTCCTCCCTCGTCGGCGGAAAATACCACGGATTTCTGATTGTGTCGCAACAGCACCTGTAAGCGCCTCGCTCCGGGCCTCTCGCGGCGACCCTGTTCGGCGGCTTACGTCCTGGGTCCCTCCGTGTTCACGATCCGTGCAGAGCACAGAAGCACGGATCGCGCCTCGGTTTCCCAGGCCGTCGCCAGCCGAGGGTCCCCGCCGCTTCCGCCAATGGCGCTCGGGACCTGCAGGTGCTGTTACCATGGCGGGACCCCGGCCGCCGCAAGCCAGATGGTGCCTGCCTCGGAAGGAACCCCCTCCTCGGCGTTGTCGCCTTCCCAGCCACGGACGTGGGCCGTTCGGATCCCGCGGGCCAACGGGTGGCGGAGGCCGGGCGCCCAGCCGCCCGCAGGAGAATTTCGCCACCGCTCTGTATTGCCTGATGGAATGGTGCGTGAAGTCTCCGAGGACGGCTGGGGTGGCCGACGACAGGACCCGTTGGCCATAGCGCAGGTGGGGGTGGCCATCCTACTGCCACACGATTCGCTCCTCCTCAGGATCTATTTCCCTCGCTGGCTCGCAGGTGGCGGGTGCCTGGGGCCTAGTCGCACCGCCTTGACAGGGTCAGGGACCTGTGGTAACCGAACGTAGTATAGATACTTATTCAGTGGGAAGAGCGAGGTGAGCTTGTATGGCGGATCCTGCCGGTCTCGAACAGGCAGAGTTTTTCTTCCAGGAAGGCTATCGCCATCAGATGAGTGGCGATGTGGATGCCGCTGTCGAGAGCTACCGCCGGTCCATCGAGCTCTACCCCACGGCCGAGGCCCATACGTTTCTCGGGTGGGCGTACAGCTTTCAGGGAAAGATCGACGAGGCCATTCGAGAATGCGAGGTCGCCATCCAGGTCGACCCCGATTTTGGAAACCCCTATAACGACATCGGGGTCTACCTCATGGAGAAGGGGGAGTACGAGGCGGCCATTCCCTGGCTTGTGAAGGCGATGCAGGCCAAGCGGTACGAACCGCGCCACTATCCCCACATCAATATGGCGCGCGTGTGCGCCAAGAAGGGAAAGATTGACGAGGCCATCGCCGAGCTCCGGAAGGCGCTCCAGTTTGAGGCTAATCACCTGGGGGCGCGGCGTGAGCTGCACCGCCTGATCGGCATGCTGAACTGAAGGTTCGACCCCCGGGGTCTTGAGGGTGCTTTTTTCCGGGTCCCGGGGTCTTTTTTTTCCGGAGGGCCGGTGGGGACGCCGCTTCACAAGGGAGGAGGCCCGGCGGATCTGGTGATCCGGGGGGGTACGCTCCTCAATGTCTATAGCGGGGAGCTGCTCGAAGGATGGGGCGTGGCCATTCGGGGGGAGCGGATTGTCGCCGTGGGGCGCGATCTCAGCCATGTCATCGGCCCCGAAACCGAAATGCTCGAGGCGAAAGATCGATATGTCACCCCCGGCCTCATTGACGGTCACACCCATCTGGACTACATCCAAAGCCTGCACGAGTTCCTGCACGCGGCCGTGCCGCAGGGACTGACCACCGTCGTCACCGAGTTGGTCCATGCAGCGAACGTGGCCGGGGCAGCCGCCTTTCGTGCCTTCCTCGCGGGCCTCGAGGAGCTACCGATCCTGGTCTACACCACGGCGCCCTGCATCTCCTTCCTCTGCTCTGACCGGGGCGATGGGCAGCCGGTCATCTCATCGCCAGAGGTGGCAGATCTCTTGGAGCATCCTTTGGTGCTGGGGCTCGGAGAGGTCTACTGGCATCTGGCATTAGATCACCGCCCCGACCTCCTCGCCGTGATCGAAAAGGCTCGTTCCCTTCGAAAACAGGTCGAGGGGCATGCCGCGGGCGCCCGCGGGTGGAAGCTCCAGCAGTACCTCGGTCTCGGGATCGACTCGTGCCACGAGCCGACCACGGCAGAGGAGGTCATCGAATGGCTCCGTCTCGGGGTCCACGCCATGGTGCGGGAGGGATCGGTCCGTCATGACGTGGGCGCCTTGAGCGGGGTGATTCTTTCCGGGGTCAATCTCCGCCGCTTGATCCTGGTCACCGATACCGTGTGGCCCGAAGATCTTCTCGGCCGGGGATCCATGAACCATGTAGTCCGCCGGGCGATCGAGGTGGGTCTCGACCCGGTGTCGGCGGTCCGGGCGGCCACGCTGACCTGTGCGGAGCATTTCGGTATCGACCACCTCGTGGGGGGCCTGGGACCTGGCAGATATGCCAATGTCTTGGTGGTTCCGGATCTCAGGCGCATGGAGCCAGAGGTCGTGATCAGCAAGGGCAAGGTCATCGCGCGCGAGGGGCGGTGTCTGGTGGAGATCAAGGGAAATCCGCGACTCCGGGACGTGCTTCCTCGACCCGCGCTTCCACCGTCGTTCACGACGGCTGATCTCCAGGTCCCGGCCGATCGTTTGGGCGGCTGGGTCAAGGTACGGGTCGTCGGGATTGCCGGTCAGATCGTCACAAGAGAGGTGACGCTTTCCCTCCCGGTGGAGGCGGGCCGGGTGATTGCTGATCCCAAGCAGGATGTCTTGAAGGCCGTGGTGCTGGATCGAAGGGGCCTCGGACACAAAACGGTCGGTTTTGTGCAAGGCTTTGGGCTGAGGGACGGGGCGCTCGCCTCGAGCATCTCGTGGGACGTGAGCAATCTGGTGGCGATCGGGGCGACCGATGCCGATATCGCTCTCGTGCTGAACCGGCTGGTCGAAATTGGTGGCGGGTTCGTCCTGGTGGTGGACGGGAAGGTGGTCGAAGAACTTCCGATGCCGGTCGGGGGGATCATCAGCGAAGAGCCCGTTACTGTCCTTGCCGAGAAGATGGCGCGGATCAAGAAGGCGGTCAAAGGGGTCGGCTCTACTGTCGATGATCCCTGCCTGACGCTTCAAGCCCTTACCTTCACCGCCATCCCGGCTGTGAGGCTGACGGAGCACGGGCTCCTCCAGGTCAAAACCAGACAGATTGTCCCGCTGCTGGTCGAGCCCGGCTGAGCTGCCGGGGACGAAAAGGCGAGAAATCGAGGTCTGTTGCAAAGGAGGTCGTCATGATGCTTAAGAAGGACTGTTCGATCACCTGGTACGGCCATAGCACCTTTAAGATCGTGAGCCCCAAAGGGAAGCACATCCTGATCGACCCCTGGGTCATGGGGAACCCGGCATGCCCGCAGCATCTGAAGAGGGTGGACCGAGTTGATCTCATCCTGATCGCCCACGGCCACTTCGATCACATGGCCGATGCGGTGACGATCGCCAAGGCCCATTCACCGAAGGTGGTGGGAATCTACGAAGTCGCCGCCTGGCTCGAACGCCAGGGCGTCG
>JBOHQS010000180.1:0-4333 GCA_050732295.1 Methylomirabilales bacterium (SeqCode) | reverse complement strand
CCTTTGAGCACGTTCACAATCTGCGGGAACTCATCGAGCCGCGCCCGTCGAAGCAAGCGACCGGTCCCTGTGACCCGTGGATCATTTGCTGTCGCCCAGATGGGACCACTCCCCTCTTCGGCCCTCGCGACCATGGTCCGAAACTTCAGGAGACGAAAGATCTTTCCCGCTTCTCCCACCCGCTCCTGCCGATAAAAGATGGATCCTCGCGACTCGAGCTTGATGGCGAGGGCAATAAGGGCGAAGAACGGGAAACCCACAGCCAGAAATAGGAGAGCGGCAACGATGTCTACGGCTCGCTTTACGCTACGAGTGATTGAGGTTCGCCGAAATCCATCAGAGAAGACCAACCAACTCGGCCTGAGATTCTCGATCCCGATCCTCCTGGTGAGGCGCTCGTAAAAGGAGGGCCAATCTTCGACTCGGAGGCCCCGCAACTTGCAGTCGAGGACCGGAGCCAAGGGGAGGGTTCCTCGACGCTCGTCGAGGGTGACCACGATAGTCTCCGCCCGGTGCTCTACCGCCACCCGTTCGAGCTCCAGGACTCTTCCCAGGAGCCGGTATCCGTTATTGAGACATAAGTCGGTTTCCGACCGGTCGTCCACATACCCCAACACCTCATAACCGTGGGTCCCCATCCTTGAGAGCATCTCGATGAGCCGATCTGCCAGCGGGGTGGCGCCCAGCAGCAAGAGGCGCTCCCGGAAGCGGGGCGTACTCCACACATTCAGCGTCAGCACACGGACGCTGGTGACTGCCAGGAAGCCAAGGATCAGGCTCAGCAGGAGCGCGAGGCGACCCCAGCGCAGGTAGGGGAAGACGAATCCAGTCGCGCTCATCACGACGACCAGGGCAGCAAAACACCCAATCAGATGGATCACTATCTCCTTCCGACCCTGCTGCGGAGAGAGATCATAGGCACCACCCACAAAAAGGGTGGCACAGCCCAATCCCACGAATGCCAGCAATTTTGGAAGGAAGGGGTCGTAGCCGAGCCAGAGGGGGGTCAGCTTTCCGACATAGCCGGCCCCCAGGAGGAGGATCAAATCGGCGAAAGCCAGGAAGAGGACCCTTGCAGGGAGATAGTGGCCGAATACCCGCAGCATCGTCTTACTCCACCGTTACGCTTTTTGCCAGGTTGCGGGGTTGATCCACATCGCATCCCCGGAGAACGGCCACGTGATAGGCCAGCAACTGGAGTGGCAATGCCACGAGCAGGGGCTGCAGCCAGTACAGGGCGGGTGGGAGCGGGAGCACGACATCCGCCTGGACCCCGATCTCGCTATCTCCCGCGGTCGCCACGGCGATGACGATCCCGTCCCGGGCCTTCACCTCCTCGATGTTGGCGGCCATCTTCTCGTACGTGGGACCTCGTGGGGCGATGGCGACGACCGGCATGCGCTCATCGATCAGGGCAATCGGCCCATGCTTCATTTCACCTGCCGGGTAGCCTTCCGCGTGAATGTAGGCGATCTCTTTCAGCTTGAGGGCCCCTTCTAGAGCCAGGGGATAGTGCAGGCCGCGGCCGAGAAAGAGGCAGTCCCGGCTGGCGGCGAACCGCGCCGCGACCGCCCGGATCGTCTCGTTCTGGGCAAGCACGCCGGCCATGAGATCGGGCATCTCCCCTAAGCCTTTGAGGACGGTCCGGACTAGCGCCCGGTCGGCAAATCCGCGGGCCAACCCGAGCTTCAGGGCCAGGAGAATGAGCGCCGTCAGCTGGGCGGTGAAGGCCTTGGTTGAGGCGACCCCGATCTCAATACCGGCTCGGGTATAAAGCACCCCATCAGCCTCGCGGGCCACGGAGCTCCCCACCACGTTGCAGATGGCGACACTCCGTGCCCCCTGCTCCCGGGCCTCGCGCAGGGCGGCCAGGGTGTCCGCCGTCTCCCCCGATTGAGAGATCGGGACGGTGAGGACCCGGCCATCGAGGACGGGCTGGCGATAGCGGAACTCCGAGGCCACATCCACCTCGACCGGGAGCCGAGCAAAGGCCTCCACCAGGTATTTGCCGACCAGGGCGGCGTGCAATGACGTGCCGCAGGCCACGAAGCACAGCCGATTGAGCCCCACGAGCTCCCGCTCCGGGAGCCCCAGTTCAGGGATGCGGATCTCGCCGGCCTCGAGGTCCACCCGGTCCCGCATCGTGTTCCGGACCGCCTCGGGCTGTTCGAAGATCTCTTTGAGCATGAAGTGGGGATACCCCCCCTTCTCGGCGGCCTCCCGATCCCAAGGGATGGTCGTGGCGGACCGCTGCACCGGCCCCCCCGCCAGGGTGCAAAGGGTAATGTCGTCTGCCCTCAGGATCGCCTGCTCGCCCTCGCCCAGGACCAGGATCTCGCGGGTCTCCCCCAAGAGCGCCGGGATATCCGAAGCGAGGAAGACCTCGCCATCGCCGACCCCGATAATCAGAGGGGAACTGCCACAGCGGACGGCGACCAGCATCCCCGGGGCCTCTTTGGCGACGCAGGCGATGGCGTACGCCCCCTGCAGCTCGCGGGCGGCCCGCCGCATCGCCTCGGGCAGCCCGCTTTCCCGGTGCCGCTCGATGAGATGGGCGATGACCTCGGTGTCGGTCTGGGAGCGGAACCGATGGCCCTCACGGGCGAGGGCTTGGCGCAGTTCCCGATAGTTTTCGATGATGCCGTTGTGCACAATGGCCAGGCTGGCCGTGCAGTCGATGTGAGGGTGTGCGTTGGCGTCGGAGGGGCGCCCATGGGTCGCCCAGCGGGTATGGGCAATGCCCACGGCCCCCCGGGCGGGATCCTTGTGGAGGACCGCCTCGAGCCTGGCGATCTTCCCCGCAGTTTTCCGCACCTCCAGGGCGCCTCCGTGGACTGTCGCGACGCCGGCCGAATCGTAGCCCCGGTACTCCAGGCGTCGGAGAGCGGGTAAGAGAACGGTGACGGCGTCCCGTGGCCCGATGTACCCGACGATGCCGCACATGTGTCCCTTTTGCTTCTCGTAGACCTCGGACGTTAGCTAATGAGGTCGATATGCAGAAGGGACAGAGTGCGAGTTGTATGCCACAGAAGGGGGATACGAGGCTGCTCCTACCGTTTACATCCTATACGAGGGAAAATCAATGGGTTATCTCTCGGCGCGCAACGCGAATCGGCGCGAGATGTCCCTTTGATGTTGGCAGTCTTTCCACTAGAACCGTGCAGAATGTGCACGATATCTACGAATGTTGGTAGAAGATGGGGACGAGATGATTTGAAGTCAATGAGATCCAGGCGGGATAGGTGGAGTGAAACACTTGCACACCGTCGGCAAGCGGGTCGCGATATTGGTCGCTGAGACGGCTGGTCAGAGGGGGAGACGAGCTGACAACCCCAGGGAAAGGCCGATGAACACGCGGTGATCGGTCAGATCTTGATCCGCGACATTAGAGTTCCGATTAAAGAAGTTGTATCCGGCGGTGAGAAAAAGATTCTGCCAGAGCTGAAACCGGAAATCAATCGTCGCCCTGCCAACCAGATCGGTCTCGTCCTGCTCCTGAAATTCCACGCGGCCATACGACCCGCTGACCGAAAAACTTAGCCGAGGACCGAGTTGGTACGAGAAAGACCCGAATCCATTCGTGTTGAGTACCACGCCTACGTCATCTACCGTGGTAAATGTGTTCTCGTACCCCTGGAATACCCCCAGCATCAGGTTTCCCCTTGGAAACGTCCATTCGAGGTTAGAACTGGTAGAGAATCTCGGCTCGGGGTTGCCCTCCTGTAAGCCGAATACCTGGACCCCTCCCGTCACATGCATCCGTAGCTTGGGACTGAACGCATGGTTCAGGCCCACCTCGCCGCCGACAACGGCTGTGTTCTTGCTCTCTTGGTTGTCCACGAACGACCCTCCAACCCCCAGAAGGAGCTCATTGCGAGGGTTTAAGCGGTACGAGGCGCGCACAGTCCCTGCGTGCGCGAAGGAGTTGCCCTCGATTTCTCTATCGACATATGCCACGTCATAGGTCACATTGACCCCGCCCCGGGGAAGGTCGTGCCTCCATCCGAGTCTCCCTCCGTTAATTCTGCGATCATCCTGGGCCTGATCGATGATGGTATTTTCGTACTCTGCAAGTAGAGTATCCTGTGGACCAAGTCTGACTTCCATACCGGGAGACAGGTTGTTCTCTATGGTTCGTTGCAGCCCCGCCTGGCCGATGCCCAGCGGGCTCGCTTCGATTGCTGTGTTATCTGTGATCAGCAGGCTGTCTCGCAGGAAGAGCCGAAGGCCTGGAGTTGGATCCCAGCTCGCGGCAAATCTCAGCGCGTGATCCACTCGGTTCAGTTCGGGAAACCGGCTGTATAGCAGAATCTCGGGGGTGTATCGTAGGCTC
>JBOHQS010000179.1:0-4338 GCA_050732295.1 Methylomirabilales bacterium (SeqCode) | reverse complement strand
ACCTACCTCGACCGCGTGGCCGCTGAACTCAACAACCGGCCACGCCGTATCCTCGGCTACCGAACCCCAGCAGAAGTCTTCGCCGACCTCCTCGCAAGATCAATTGCTTCCACCGGCTGACACCAAGGTGAGAGGTTCCAGCGCTCGCGCGTGAGCGCTGGAAGCCACGAAGCGATTCAGGAGGCACCGTGACCGCCGACAAGATCCTACTTGTGATCACCGCGTTCGCCCTGCTTAGGGGCACGTTCGCGCTCGTAGTCGTGGTTCGACATACGCCACCACGGCGTAGGATCCAGACCACCGTCCTGGGCCTTGTGGTAACGACGGCACCGGACACACTGAACGCGAATGGCGATGCTTCGGAAAGGCAAGTACCGAAGCCGGTGCATCACGGAGGACGGCATGAGTGACGGCTCGTCGGTGAGTGAGTTGTTCGTTCGCTACCGTCCGAAACTCGTGCACGAGCTTATGCGTCGTCGCGGCGTGAGTCATGCTGACGCCGAAGATGCGGTACAGGAGGCCTTCCTGTCCATTCACAAGGGAGGTGGGCTAGAAGCCTGTAAAAACCCGCTGGCCTATCTGCGCAAGTCGATATTAAACACGCATTCGAGCATGGGGCGGCGACAGTCGTGCCAGACCAAGGCAGAGGAAGCGCACCAGGCCAGGCATGTGATTGAACACACTACCGTCGACACATACCACCTCGGCGAGGATCATGCCGCTGTGCAGGAGTGGCTGAGCATCCTGACGCCCAGCCAACGCGAGGTTGCGACGCTAGCATACCTCGGCTGCTGGCCAAAAAAGATCGTTAGCACCCTCGGTAAGCGCCCAGAAACGATCCGCTCGCACCTAAGCGGCGGACGCAAGACGCTCCGGCCGTTCCGTGACGACGAATGCGACGTCCAACGATGGTTTCGTGCGGGAGAAAGGACCCATGAAGCCTACCATCGAGGTGAGGAAACGGTTCCGGGCATGCTGCGCCCGGTGGTCGACTGGGGCTGGGCGCAGGCGACCAAGTTAGGGGTGCATCCGCAGCATTGGGCGGACGTCCCCATTCTTGACAGCGACGAGGTGGCACGCCGCCGTGGTGAGTGCCTTGCCCACGTCACCCGGTGGGTACGCGACGAAATGATCACATTAGCCGAGGCTAGTGGAACCATGATGGCCATCACCGATGATGACGCCGTCTTATGGCGGGGAGGTCGTCGGAAAACCCTTGCCGCTGTGAGCCGCCTCGGTTTCTCGGACGGTGCGCTATGGGGAAGCCTAAAATACGGAGGAGTCAACGCGATCTCGATGTGCCTGTTGCGTCACGCGACAGTGACCATCAACAGATGGGAACACACGTTCCCCCACCAACACTCACTTAGCTGCGTCGCCGCGCCGGTGATCATCGAGCCCGGGGCCGAGCGCCCACGCCTCCTTGCACTCAACCTCACCGGAACCCAAGTTATTCCCATTGCCGTCGTGCACCAACTCGAATCGATCGCTACACGACTGCGCCGCTCGGTGCACAGCACCACCCCGTCGCGGACTAGGTAGCAAGCGGCTGCCGTCTCCCAGACGGCCGCCAGCTCGCCAGCGTGCTGGCAATACCAGCGCCACGAACACATTTCTGTGTACCTGGCGCGCAGCAATCAAGCCAGTATGACCCGCTACCGCCGGAGGTGCAGGTGCAGACGTCGAATATTCGTGCAATCGACTTCAGGCATCGGGCGCGACTGAGTGAGCACCTTTTGGGGTCGGGCGCCGACTGTCGATGGGGTTGTGGAAGGGCTGAGCTGCGAGTGGTGGATGCCAGTGTCACCACCGGCGCGGTGGGGGCCCTGCGCTGATCCGCGCGGCTCCCACTCGCGACGCATGAACCAGTCAACTGATCACCCACCCGTGAGATGCGGTGCCCCCACTGAGTTGGCGGCCGGCCGTAGCTTCAGGAGTCCCGGACTCATTCGGACGGTTGTTCCTGCAAACCGTGGCGATGGTCGCCGAGTTCGAGGCGAAACTCAAACACTTGCGCATCCGCGAAGGCATGGCAGTGGCCAAACGAAAGGGTAAACCGCGCGGCAAGCAGCCGAAACTCCCACCGCCCGCGCGCAACGCACCATCCGGCGCCGCTACGCTCAAGGTGACGTGTCGATCGCCGACCTCGCCGAGGAATACAGCGTCGGCCGCTCCACGATCCATCGCGTCATCCACCGGCCATCGACACCGGAACCAGACGCTCCGAGCGCATCTCGCCACCGTCACCCCCAACGACCTACCCGATGCGTCCCGGTCTGCTCATTCTTAAGTGACCGTAGTGTTCGGCACCGACGTTGTCGCCACAATGCTTCGAACGACTGCACCGCTGCTGACCGGATTTATGCGGCGGCGGGCTCGGCGTCGAAGTCGACCTCGGCCAGCGCGGGATCGAACGCGTCGGGTGGGATGTGTAGTTCGTCGGTGGCGTAGGCGCCGAACCGGCGGATGTGCCCGACCAGGTACGGCGACAGGGTCGTTCCAAGATCAGGTTAGTTTCAGGATCTTGAATGATCGGTCCATGAAGCGGGTGGCCCAACGGGTTGTTTCGGTGATGTCGCGTCGTCCGTGGAGGTGGATGGCGCCGATTGCGAGATTTCTTAGGGCGGCCATGACGCGGGGGCCGGAGCCTGTCCGGGCGGTGGAGTGGTCCTCGCGGTAGACGGTGTCGCGGAGCCAGTGCAGCGAGTCGGGTAGGCGCGGCGCATCACTGCGCCGCGCCCCCCTCAGAGTGAAGTAGGCCGCCGGCGAGGTGCCCGTGGTTCGGGTCCTTTTCCGTCGGCCCCTTCCCGAACGGTACGTGCGCCTTTCGGCGCATACCGCTCTCCAGTGGTCATGTCCGGGTGGTGGCTGTGGCCCGTCCGGCGTGGATGTCCTGGTGGCATGTTTCGCAGACCACGAGGGTCTTGCGTTTGCGCTTCGCCATCAGGTGCACCCACGGTGGCCGTTGTGGCCGTCCTGGCTTATTGAGATCGGCGAGTTTGCGGATGTGGTGGACTTGCAGTCCTTCGCTTCCCTCGCACAATTCACACCGTCCGGCGAGGAGCCGACGGATCAGCTCGTTGCGTCTGGCGGTGGCCATGATCGGCTTGACGTCGGTCATGACAGCGGTGCGCTTGCGGGTGAGTGGTATCCCGCCGAAGCGGGCGACCAGCGGTTTTCTCCCTTGATCGCGGTGCACGGTGACCTGGAAACAGGTCCGGGGCCCGCCGGGGGTGTCGATGCTCGCTTTGTACTTGCGGGCTATCGTCGCGACGGTGGACTTGTGTTTCCCGGCCAGGGTCTTGAGCATGGATGTCTCCATGACCCAGCGCAGCTTCTCCAGGCGGAACACGTCCTGGGCGAGAAGGTAGTACTGGACGAACCCGCGATACTCCGACCCGTACTTGGCGACGATCGTGTAATCCTCGTCGTGCAGCAGCGGGCCGCGCAGCGCGGGTTTTCCCTTGCTCATGTAGCGGGCGCACCGTTCCCGGATGACATCCCGTGGCACGAACAGGCCGATCGCGCTGTTGACCGCCCGGCGGTTCCGGGTGATCTTCGTGTCGGCGTGCTGTGTCCTGATCTCGTAGCTGAGGAACCGCGCCGCCTGGCTGGTGGCGTGGGTGATCAGGGTCTTGGGTCCGGACAGTTCCAGTGCGAGTTCATCGCGCAGGAACTCCCCGATCTTCGCCTTGATCTCCTCTGCTTCGCGCCGGGGACCGGCGAACCCGAGGAGAAAATCGTCGCAGTACCGCACATACCGGAGCCGCCGGTAGCCGGGATCGTCAGGGTCGCGGCTGGGCAGGGTACGGCGCAGGCGGCGAAACGCCCGCACCGCATCCCGGTCCCCGTGCCGTGTGGCCTTCGCGATCTGGCTTTCAACGCGACGGTATCTGGGTTCGGATCGGCGATTATTTCCTCGCGTGTACTCCGGTATCAGCCGCTGTTCAACGAACTGGTCGAACCGGTCCAGATAGATGTTGGACAGGACGGGGGAAGCGATTCCCCCTTGCGGGGCACCACTGAGCGTGGCGTTCCACCGCCAGTCCTCCAGGTATCCGGCCTGGAGCATCCGGTTGATCAGTTGCAGGAACCGGCCATCATGGATCTTCACCGCCAGCGCCGAGAGCATGATCTGGTGATCAAGGCTCCCGAAGTAGTCGGCGAGGTCTCCTTCGACGAACCAGTGTGTTCCCTTCCAGATGGAGACCACCTCATCCAGCGCGGTGTGGCAGCCCCGTCCGGTACGGAATCCGTGGGACCGGCCGGAGAACCCGACGTCGTAGTACGCATCAAGGAGCATGCGGACCACTTCGGCGACCAGCTTATCCGACCAGG
>JBOHQS010000178.1:0-4371 GCA_050732295.1 Methylomirabilales bacterium (SeqCode) | reverse complement strand
GTCGCATCCTCTCCCCGGCGTCTCTGGCAACCGCACCTGCTCGAGAAACTGGCCGGTGATCAACTTCAGGCGATCCGCCTCCCGAAGGATCACCCCCAAAAGCCGCTCCTGGCCCTGGTTCCCCAGCTCCTCGTGGAGAATCTGGATCGAGCCGCTGATGGCCGCCAAGGGGTTCCGGACCTCATGGGCAATGCTGGCCGCCAACTGCCCTACCGCTGCCAACCGATCCGCGCGGCGAAGCTGTTCTTCCATCTGCTTGCGCTCGGTGAGATCCTGAAAGATGGTAACGGCCCCGAGGAGCCGCTCCTCCCCGTCCCGGAGCGAGGAATAGGTCACGCCGATAGGGATGACCGTCCCGTCCTTGCGGGGGAAGGGGGCCTCGAAGGCCTCGCCGGGGACTCGACCCTTGTCGCGGGTGGCAAAGGTCTTCAAGCCCGGGAACTCCGCCAGGCCCACCTGAACGAACAAGGATCCGATCACGTCGCTCGCCTTGAGTCCGGTGATGCGCTCGGCTGTGGCATTGAAGGCGATGATGCGCCCCTCGAGATCGAGGGTCATGATCCCGCTCGGGATGTTGGCGATCATGTCTCGATAGAGGGTCTTGAGGTTCCGGAGATCGGTCCGTTCGACCTCGAGTTGCCTTCCTGCCTCCCGCAGCCGCTCGGCGAGATGGCTGCTCAACAGCGCCACCAGGAAAAAGGCGACGATGTTGATGAAGACCCGGAAGAAAACAAAACTCGGGGAGAGGTAGGCGCTCACGGCCTCGCCCACGGGAGGGATGATCCGGTAATACTCCAGATCGATCAGGAGCCCGAAGAGGATACTGCCGATCGAGGACATCGCCAGGGCCCCCCGCCTCCCCAACAGCGTCCCGCTCCCAAAGATGGGGAAGATGTAGATGAAGGTCAGGGGGCTCTCAACCCCTCCGGTGTAATGGACCAACCCGGTGCTCAGGACCAGGTCGGCGGCGAACTGGCTACCGGCAAACTCCTCCAGGCGCCTGATCCGCGGCAAGAGAATCGTGTAGAGGCCACTCAGGGCAAACGTCAGGCCCAACAGGAAAAAGAGAGGACCCGTCGGGTAGGGGGGCTTTTCCTCCAATTGAATGATGGCCGCGGAACCAAGGAACAGAATCGCCACCACCAGGCGGATGGCGATCACCCATTTCAGGCGCTTCTCCCAGCCCGTCCTGCCGGCCCCTTCGTCCTTGCCGTCCGCCATCGGCCTTCCCTAGACGGGAGACCGGAGACCTCGGACTCCAGTCTCCAGTCTCAAGTCTCCGGCCTCCAGCCGGCTACTTGTTGCCCACCACGCTGATGAGCTTGAAGATGGGGAGATACATGGCGATGACCACGCCCCCGATGATCACCCCGAGGAAGATGACGAGCAGGGGTTCCAGGAGAGAGGTGAGACCGGCCACTGCCACATCGACCTCTTCGTCGTAGAAGTCGGCGATCTTGTTCAACATGCGATCCAGGGCACCGGTCTGCTCTCCGACGGCGATCATCTGCACCACCATGAGTGGAAAGACCCCCGAGGCCTGCAGGGGCTCGGCGATGGTCTTCCCCTGGGCAATGGCCGTCCGCGCCTTCAGGACGGCTTCCTCTACCACCTTGTTCCCCGCGGTCCGCGCCGTGATGTCCAGCCCTTCCAAGATGGACACGCCGCTTGAGACCAAGGTCCCCAGGGTCCGCGTGAACTTGGCCACCGCCACCTTGCGGATCAAAGGCCCAAAGACGGGGAGCCTGAGTAGAAGCCTGTCGATGGCCATTTTCCCCCCGGGGGTCCGGTAATAGAACCTGAGCCCCACCACGGCCGCGACGATCCCCGCAAGTATGAGCAGGATGTAGGAACGGACAATCCGGCTCGCCTCCAAGACAATCACCGTGGGGAGGGGCAGGGTGGCCCCGAACCCCGCAAACAACTGCTCGAAGGTGGGGATAACATAGATCAGGAGGAAGATAACCACGACGACCGCCACCGTGACGATGGTCGATGGGTAGAACATGGCGGTCTTGACCCGCTTCTTCAACGCCATGGCCTTCTCGATATAGGCCGCCAGCCGGTTCAGGATCGTGTCGAGGATGCCCCCCGCCTCCCCCGCCTCCACCATGTTGGTGTACAGGGTGCTGAAGATCTTCGGATGCCGCTTGAGGGAGGCGGAGAAGGTGGCCCCCCCCTCCACCGCCATCCGGATATCGTGGAGGGCTTTCTGAAAGACCTTCTTTTCCTGTTGCTGGGCCAGGATGTCCAGGCACTGGACCAGGGGGAGTCCGGCGTCGATCATCGTGGCAAGCTGCCGCGTGACGACGGCCAGATCCCGATCACCGACCTTTGCCCCGAGGCCCGGGATGTTCAACGCTATGTCCCGCGCCTTGGGCGTCACCGCTGTCGCCATGACCTGCTGCCGCCTGAGCTGGGCCACCACCGCCTCGCGGTTCGGGGCCTCCATCTCACCGTTGATGGTCTGTCCCGTGCGTGTCCTCCCGCTATAGGTAAAGACTGCCATGTTCTATTTCCTCCCCCATTGGCTCCCGGATTGGCTCCCGGCCGCGGCCACCTTCCCACCCACCGCGGTTCCGGGGGACTGGGCTCGTTGCATCATCTGCTGGAGCTCCTCGTTGTTCGAGGAAGCCCCGAGGGCCACCTCTCTGCTGATCGTGCGCTTCAGGAAGTGCTCCAGGAGCGATTGGTTCATCGTCTGCATCCCCGACTTCTCCTGCCCCGCCTGCATCACCGAATAGATCTGATGGACCTTGTCCTCCCGGATCAGATTCCGGATGGCGGGGTTGGGGATCATAACCTCCAGGACCAGCGCCCGCCCCTGCCCATCCGCCCTTGGGAGCAGGGCCTGACAGAGCACCCCCTCCAGGACGAAGGAGAGTTGCGCGCGAATCTGCGCCTGCTGGTGGGCCGGAAAGACATCGATGACTCGGTTGATCGTCTGCACCGCCGAATTCGTGTGTAGGGTCGCAAAGGTCAGATGCCCGGTCTCAGCAATCGTGAGGGCCGCTTCGATCGTCTCGAGATCTCGCATCTCTCCGATCAGGACCTTGTCCGGATCCTCGCGGAGGCACGCCCGGAGCGCATTCGAAAAGGAGTCGGTATCCGCGTGGACCTCCCGCTGATTCACGACACACTTCTTGTGCGTATGGACGAACTCGATGGGATCCTCGATCGTCACGATGTGTTCAGCGCGCTCAGTGTTGATCTTGTCGACCATGGTCGTCAGCGTCGTGGACTTTCCCGAACCGGTCGGCCCCGTGACCAGGATAAGCCCCGAGGGCCGGTTGCACAGGTCCTCCACCACCCTGGGCAGCGCCAGCTCTTGGAAGGTGTAGATCTTGTACGGAATCGTCCTGATGGCGACGGCCACCGCCCCCCGCTGGAGAAAGACGTTGGACCGGAACCGGCCAAGCCCCCTCACACCGAAGGAGAAGTCGAGTTCTTTCTGCTCCTCAAACTTCTGCTTCTGGACATCGGTGAGGATGCTGTAAGCGAGCTGCTTGGTCATGGCCGGCGTGAGCGGGGTATTCCCCAGCGGTTTCAGCTGGCCGTGGAGACGGATCATGGGCGGAATGCCGGTGGTGATGTGCAGGTCCGACCCCCCCTTGGCCACCAGTTCCTTGAGCATCTGATCCAGATTCGTCATAAACCCTCCCGTATGCAGTCTGTCCCGCGGGGCGGCGGGTGCCGCGCAACCCTCCTCAGGAAGACATCCTAGTTATGGCTGGTCACCCGCATGATCTCGGGGATGGTCGTCATCCCTTCTCGGATCTTCTGCAGGCCTGCCTCTCGAAGCGTTTTCATCCCGTGCTTCCGGCCGAGCTCCTTCATCTCATTGACCGAGCCGCCCTGCAGGATGGCGTCCTTGATATCCTCGGTGATCGCCATGACCTCGTACAGGGCGACGCGTCCCCGGTAGCCGGTATCGTTACACTCCATGCATCCCTTTCCCTGGTAGCAGGAAAGCCCCTTGGACTCATCGGGTGCGAAGCCCACGTCGACCAGGGCCTGGCGAGGCACTGTGATCTCTTCCTTGCAACTGTTGCAGATCTTTCGGGCGAGCCGCTGGGCCAGGATCATGTTGGTTGAGGCCGCCACCAGGAACGGCTCCACCCCCATGTTGATCAGCCGGCTCACGGTCGAGGGGGCGTCGTTGGTGTGCAGGGTGGAGAGGACCAGGTGCCCCGTCAGGGCCGCCTTGATGGCGATCTCCGCCGTTTCGTAGTCCCGGATCTCTCCCACCATGATGATGTCCGGGTCCTGCCGGAGGAAGGCGCGAAGGGCAGCCGCGAAGTTCAATCCGATCTCTGCCTTCATTTGGACCTGGTTGACCCCGGCAAGGTTATACTCCACCGGATCCTCCGC
>JBOHQS010000177.1:0-4401 GCA_050732295.1 Methylomirabilales bacterium (SeqCode) | reverse complement strand
GGGTGATCGAGCTAGCCATCGGGGAGGCGCGTGAGGAGGTCATCGGGGGGTCCCTCCTCTCGGCCGCCTTGAAACGCACCGGCGTGGTCCCGACCCTGGTGGTCCAGATGGTGGCGACGGGCGAGACGACAGGGAAGATGGATGAGAGCTTGCAAAAGGTGTCGCAGTACTACGACCGGGAGGTCCAGGAGAGCGTGAAGCGGGCGACCGCCCTCATCGAGCCGGCCGCGATCGTCGTGATGGCCGGCATGGTCCTCTTCGTGGCCCTGTCGGTCTTCCTCCCCCTGTGGGGGATGATCGGCCAGATCGCCCGGAGGTAGGGATGCGAATGGAGAGAGACAAAGGGCTGAGCCTGATCGAGGTCGTCATCATCCTGGCCGTCCTGGTGATCCTCGTCGCCCTTCTCGTCCCCTCGACGGTCCAGATCCTCACCGGTGCCCGGCGAAACGTCACCCTCGACGAAATGGAGAACCTGAAAAAGGCGATGATCGGCGACCCGGATCTCAAGACATCCGGCGTCCGGTCCAACTTTGCCTATCTCGGCGATATGGGGAATCTGCCGTCAACGCTGGATGACCTGGTGACCCCGCAGATCCCGGCCTACGCCTTCAACAGCAGCAAGGGGGTGGGGGCCGGATGGCGGGGTCCCTACATCACGCTGGGGCCGGGCAGCGATGCGGCCTCGCACAGGGTCGATGCCTTCGGCAACCTTTACACCTATAGCATCACCAACTACACGAACGCCCAGGGGCAGACCGTGGATGCAAAGGTGGTCAGCCTGGGCGCCGATGGAGTGGCCGGCGGGACCGGGAATGACGAGGATGTGACCCTCGAGACCCTGGTGGCGGAGACGACCGCGACCGTGACCGGATACGGCTTTGACCTGAGCGGCAACCCCCTGGATACGGCGACGGTGACCATGAACTATCCGGCGGGCGGACTCTTGACCTCGCCCTTCACCACAACCAATAGCTCCGGCTTTTACCAGTTCAACAATGTTCCCTTTGGGATCAGGAGCGTGTCCTTCGACCCGAGACTCCTCCTGGTTCCGGGAAGCGTCAGGGCGACGACGACGACAAATTCAAATGACACGGTGGAGTTCCGCGTCGCCAATTTCTCGATTAATCTGATCACCGTCGGTCGCCTCCAGGCGACCTATACACCCGTTGGGGGGTCTGGGTTCTATCGCAACATCCGCTGGAACTTGACCACGACGGTGTATACCTGCTCCGGAGCGCCGGCGGGGAGTGGGACGAACACCACGATCTCCCCGAGTCAGCCCGTGGCGGTCGACGCAAACCCCACCCCACCCCAGCGGGTCACGGTCGATGCATCCGATGTTCAGGTGCCTGATATCAAGATTCTGGGGTCCGGGACAGAGGCCAGAATCGAGATCCAAAATTTCCGAACGACTAACGCCAATTGCGCCGCCGGCACAGGAAGGGATATGAGAGGGGCAACGTTCTCCGACGTCATCCTGCGCGACCCGACCAACACGATCATCGTCGGCCGGTTCAGTTTCACGGTGCCAAATTAGGATGAAAGGGATGCGGATACCGGGGAAAAGGGTTGTAGCCATAGACATCGCACCTGAGCGCGTGGCGTTGGCCGAGGTCGAGACGGGACGGCGACCAAGGCTTCACGCCTGGGCGATCGTGGAGGGGCCCTTTGCCGATGCCTCGGACATGGCACATCGGATCAAGGAGGCCCTGAGTGCAGGCGGCTTCACCGCGCGTCTCGCGTACGTGGCCCCTGGCATCCAAGTCGAGCACCGGCACCTCAGCCTGCCGCCGCTGTCCGGGCGGGGCCTTCGTCGGGTGATCGAGCGCGAGGTCCGTCGCGACTCGCAGGTCGCGGTTGAGGAGCGGGTGTTCGACTACGCCGTGGTGGGCGAAAGCGTCGAGCGGAGTGGCGCCCGCAAGAAGGAGATCCTCCTCGCCATCGCCTCCGAGCCCGAGGTGGATCGCTATATCCGGATCGTCGAGGAGGCGGGGCTGACCCCGTGGCTCGTCACCTCGCGCCCGCTGGCTTTAATGGCGGCCGTCACACTCCAGGACACAGGCGGAGGGCCGGTCGTCGTCGCCTCGTTAGACGGCGCCATGCTCCAGGCGTTAGTGGCCGAGGAGGGGATCCTCCACCTCTCGCGCGAGATCACCCTCTCGGCAGTCCCCGGCGCCGACGGAGCCGAGTCGTGGGACGAGGTGACTACCGAGATCCACCGGTCGCTGCTCTATTTTTTCGAGAAGTCACCCCGGTGGCGGGTGGGACGGATCATCCTGGCCGGCAATTCGGCGAATCTCGGAGGCCTGCGCGAGGCGCTGGCCAAGGATCCCACGGTGCGGGTAGACGTCTTTGATCCGAAAGAGGGGGTGGAGCTTCACGCTCCGGAGGGTGAGGAACCTGCGTGGCGCGCGGCCCTGCCGGGACTGGCGGTCCCGCTGGGCTTGGCCAGCGGGCGGCCCGAGGTGGGGATCGGTCTGCTCCCCCGGCACGTCCAGGAGCGGAAGTGGGGGAGGGTCAGACGCGTCGCCGTCGCCGGCATAGCCGCCGGGGCACTCGTCCTTGGCTCCATCACCCTCTACGCCGTCACGCGGGGGGAGGAGTCGCTGCGCAACGTGCTCGAGTCGCAGCGGACCATGCTGATCAACCTCGAGCAGCAGATGAGAGAGGTCGAGGACGCAGAGCGGCAGCGGGAACTCCACCGGGCCCGGCTCAGCCTGCTCGAGGGCGGCTTATGGAGCGGCCCCGTCTGGCGAGGGGTCTTCCGCGAGATCAGCCTGCATGCCCCCCCGGATCTCTTGCTCCATGGGCTCAAACTCGAGGTGGGGCCCAGCGGGTACCGCATGGTCGTCACCGGACAAGTGATATCCGGGTCCCCGTACGAAACCCATGTGGGCTTCAATCGGTTCTATGAGGGGCTTCAGGGTTCCCCATTTCTGCAGGCGGTGACGCTGCTGCAGCCCGTCAGGGTCAGTCGGGTCCCCCGTCCCGAGCCCGTAGAGGAGGCTGCAGAGGGCGAGGGGACCAAGGTGGCCGCAAAGATGGCACCTGTTCCGGAGGGACGGTCCCAGCTCGAGTTCAGCCTGGCCTTGGGCTTGCAAGCCGTCGCTGGGAGATAAAAAAGATGCGCGAGTGGTATCGCCGGCTTCCTGCTGCCGTCAGAGTCTTGGCGCAGATCGGACTCCTCTTCGCGGTGGTGGCGATCGTGATCTCGCTGCTTCTCTATCCGAAGATTCGCCGATTGGCCGCTCACCGACCTGAGGTGGCGAGCCTGTTGTGGAAGGTGGATGCGGGGCTGCGACACATGACCGACTTTACCCCGCCGACGGAAACGGAGGGGGAGGCCTGGGCGGCGTCGCGGAGCCAGTTGTTGGCAAAGCTGCCGCCGGATGAAGACCTGCCCAAGCTGCTCGAGGCGCTCAGCCTCCTCGCGGGCCGGAACCGCGTCGCGGAGCTCGTGGTCAGCACGTCGCCCCGAGTGTCGCTCAAGGCGGACGCCGCATCCCCGCTCATGGGGGAGGCGGCCCTGGCGAAGGCCCAGCCAGATCTCGGGGTCGAGCTGGGATATTACCCGATCGCGGTCTCCTTCCAGGCAGGATACCGGGACCTGGCCCGTTTTCTCGAAGGGGTAGAGCGGCTGTCGCCGCTGGTCTCCGTCGCTTCTTTGGAGGTGCGGAGAGGGGTGCCGCACGTCGGGGTGCAGATGGTTCTCAGGGCATATCATTCGGGGAGCACAGGGAATGCTTCGCGGTAAGGTCATTATGATAGCGGTGGGCCTGCTCCTCGTGGGCATCGCGCTTCGGTTCTGGCTGGGGTCGAGTCCTGCTCCCCGTCCGGGTCGAGCCGGGCGCCCCCAGGCGGTGACCCAGGCTTCTCCGGAGGCACGCGAGAAAGCGCCACACGGGCCTGTGACGTCCTCGCCCGACCTGACCGTCAAGCGCGAGGAGCTCGAGGCCCTGAGCAGTGGTCCCTGGGGGCGCAACCCCTTCTTGACCCCTGATGAAGAGGCGGCACATCTCGGGCAGGCGAGACCGGTCGATTTCTCCGCCGAGTTTGCGCCCCGCGAGGTGAGGGCGATTGTGATGAGTGAGGGGAGGAGGATCGCCAATATTGACGGGCACGTGGTCGCGGAGGGGGATCTGATCGGCAAGGAGCGGGTCCTCGAGATTCGACCCCACGCCGTCGTCCTGGGGTACGGTAAACGGACACGAACCATCGAACTCACGCTCCCCGCCGCTGCAGTCCGGGCGACCCCGGTCCCAGTGACCCGAGGCGCGGGGGGCGGAGAAAGGAACGCGTTGCCATGAGAGCCTCGAGACCACAGCAAGGGGTCATCCTCCTTATCGCGCTTCTCCTCGGCCTCTGGGGCTGCGCCACTCCGGAGCCGGCGCCGCGGCCCCG
>JBOHQS010000176.1:0-4424 GCA_050732295.1 Methylomirabilales bacterium (SeqCode) | reverse complement strand
ACTAGGACAGAGCGACAGACTGCGCATTGCCCATGAGAGCATAAGATGAATCGCGACCCGGAACAGGAGACGCTGGTGGGGGTGGAGGAACCCGCGGGAGAGGCGCGCGAACGGCGGAAGTCCGCTGCCCGGGAGTGGCTTGAGGCGCTCGCGGTTGCCGTGCTGTTGGCGCTGTTCATCCGGACCTTTGTGGTTCAGGCCTTCAAAATCCCCTCCGGGTCCATGATCCCTACCCTCCTGGTTGGGGACCATATCCTCGTGAGCAAGTTTACATACGGAGTCCGCCTCCCCGTGCTCGATACCTGGGTTCTTGGCCCCCGGGCCCCGCGGCGGGGAGATATCATCGTCTTCAAGTATCCCTATGATGAGAGTCGCGACTTCATCAAGCGGGTCATCGGCCTCCCAGGAGAGGTGGTGGAGATCCGCGACAAGCAGGTGTATATCAACGGCAAGCCGCTCCAGGAGGTGTACCCCTTGTACAGGGACCCCGTGGAACGGTCGAATCGCCATTCGCCTGGAGAGGTCTATGGGCCGATCACGGTACCGCAGGACAAGCTCTTTGTCCTCGGGGACAACCGAGACCAGAGCCAAGACAGTCGGTTTTGGGGCTTTCTGGACGTCCACAAGGTGGAGGGGGCGGCATTCATCATCTACTGGTCCTGGGACCCGATTGAGGGGCGGCTGCGTTGGAATCGGATCGGTCAGTCGATCCACTAAGGAACGTCCGAGGTCCTATGTCCGACGTCCAAAGTCTGAAACTCACGGCTCAAGACCCGAACACCGAACACCCGACGCCGAAATACCCCTTGACAAGGCGGGGGCCGATCTTTACTCTTCAAAGAGACAGGACCTTAGCACTCATACGATGAGAGTGCTAACCCCGATCCGAACGGAAGCGTAACCGTCACATCCGTTATTTCGACGCGGATGGCGACGGCGAATGACTGAGGGGCTGCGGGCGTAAGATTTCGGATCGGGGCTCACGCGAGAGGTATCGATGCGCGGCGCGCCAGCCGAATTGACCGAACGGCACCGGGACGTCCTGCGGGTGATCATCCAGGACTATATTGCCAGCGCCGAGCCGGTTGGCTCTCGAAGTGTTGCGCGGAAATACGGGTTTCGTCTGAGTCCAGCCACGATCCGGAATGTCATGGCCGATTTGGCAGAGTTCGGCTATCTCGCCCAGCCGCATACCTCCGCGGGCAGGATCCCGACCGATCGGGGATATCGCATCTACGTCGACAGCCTGATGGACCGATGCCCCCTCACCCGCGCGCAGGAGGGGATGATCGAAAAGCGGTTCTGTCACGTCCACGAGGAGGTGGGGGACCTGATGCGGGAGGCCACCAAGCTTCTCTCCGGCCTCTCGCGCTCGGTGGGCGTGGTCCTCGCACCGCGGGTGGACCAATTGGCGATCAGGCGGATCGAGTTTGTCCAGCAGTCGGCGGAAAGGATCCTGGTCATCCTGGTCACCACGTCGGGACAGGTGCATCACAAGATGGTGACCCTCGATGAGGTGATTCCCCAGGAAGCGTTGAACAAGATGGCCCGGTTGCTCAATGCCATGGTGGAGGGGATGTCCCTTTCCCGGGTGCGGCAGCTGCTGGTCAAAAAGATGGCCGAGGAGAAGGCGATGTACGACGAACTCCTCCGCCAAGCACTGACACTGGGCCAGAAGAGCTTTGCGGGAGAGACGGAGGGAGAGGTCTACATCGACGGGACCACCAATATCATGCATGAGCCGGAATTCGCCGATGTCGAGAAGATGCGAGGCATTTTTGTCGCCTTCGAGGAGACGTCAAAGCTGGTAAGGATTCTCGATCAATGCTTGGGCCAGCAGGGGCTGACCATCATCATCGGCTCGGAAAACGTCCTCCGGGAATGGCAGCGCCTCAGTTGGGTGATGGCCCCGTACTATAGCGGGGAGCAGCTCCTGGGGACTCTCGGGGTGATCGGCCCGACCCGGCTGGACTACGACAAGATCGTCCCTCTGGTGGACTTCACCGCCAGGCTGGTCAGCCGGTCCCTGACGGAAGTGGCCTCGTAGCATCGAGTTGGGATCTCGACGGCGGGAGGGTTCCCTCTCGCCTTTTGCCTTTCGGGGGAGGAGCGACGGCAAGAAATGGTGAGGGATAGAGGAGAGGAACAGAGTGCCGCTGGTTCCGACGCCGCGGAGGCGGCGGCCCCCGATCTGGAGGCGAGGGTCGCGGTGCAGGTCAAGGAGCGTGAGGAGCTTCAGGACCGGTATCTGCGCCTGGCGGCGGAGTTTGACAACTACCGGAAGCGTGTGGTGCGGGAGCGGGCCGAGCTGATGCGAGCCGCCCACGAGGGCCTGCTGCTTGAGTTCCTTCCGGTGCTGGATAATCTCGAGCGGGCCCTGGCCGCCGCGCGCTCCTCCGCGGGGTCGTCTCGGGCAAACGAGGCCCTGATCGAAGGGGTAGAGATCACCCTCCGACTGTCCAGGGGGGTGCTCGAGAAAGCGGGCGTGAGGGAGATCGAGACGGTGGGGCGGGAGTTCGATCCGGTCGTCCATCACGCCGCGGAACAGGTGCGGGTGACCGACGTTCCCGAGAACACCGTCGTGGAGGAGGTGCTTCGGGGGTACCTGCTGGATCAGAAGGTCCTCCGCCCCGCGCTGGTCAAGGTATCCACCCGCGCAGCTGCTCCTTCGGATATAGCAGGAGCGTCACAGGGACAGGGCGGTGAGTAGGGACTACTACCAGATTCTCGGGGTCTCGAGAGGCGCTTCCCCTGAGGAGATCAAGAAGGCCTATCGGCGGCTGGCTCTGAAATTCCATCCCGACAAGAATCCCGACGATCCTGCGGCGGCGGAACAGTTCACAGAAATCAACGAGGCCTACGAGGTCTTGTCGAATCCTGAGCGGCGGCGCGAGTACGACCTGTACGGGACTGTCGGGGGCGCCCGGCTGGCCGCCGAGACGGCCTCCGGCTTCGGGATGGGCTTCGGCGGGCTGTTTGAAGACATCCTGGAGGGGATCTTCGGAGGGTTTGGTGGGCGGACTGCCGCCCACCCGGGGGTCGACCTCCGCTATACGATGACCATCACGTTGGAGGAAGCCGCCAAGGGATTGAAGCGGGAGGTCACCGTTCCCCGGCTGGAGGCGTGTGAGGGCTGTCGGGGAACCGGCGCCCGGCCGGGGACGCAACCGCAGGCCTGTCCGGCCTGCCGGGGCAGAGGCCAGATTCGATTTTCGCGAGGCTTTCTCACCGTCGATCAGACCTGTCATCGGTGCGGGGGAGAGGGAAGCACCATCGGTTCCCCCTGCCCCACATGTCAGGGTGAGGGGCGGATCACCCAGGAACGGATGGTGGCGGTGAGGGTCCCCCCAGGAGTCGAGACGGGGACGCGGCTCCGGATCAGTGGCGAGGGGGAGGCAGGGTTCAAAGGTGGGCAGCCGGGCGATCTCTATGTGGTGATCCAGGTTGCGGAGCATCCGATCTTCCACCGGGAGGGGGATGATTTAACCTGCGAAGTCCCCATCAGCTTCACGCACGCGGCCCTGGGGGGCGAGGCCCAGGTCCCTACCCTCAACGGGATGATCCCCTTTCACGTTCCCCCTGGGACCCAACCGGGCGCGGAGTTTCGACTCGAGGGATGCGGCCTCCCGAATCTCAGAGGCTACGGTCGAGGGGACCTGAGGGTGAAGGTCCTGGTCGAGATTCCTTCCCATCTCACCCACAAACAGCGGGAGCTCCTGGAGGAGCTTCATCGTCAGGAGAACGGCGAGGGGACCCCGCTCAGCAGGAGCTTCGTCGAGAAGGTCCGCGAGCTCTTCGGTGGAGGAGTGGGTTGACGGACTGCGTGTCGTGGATCGTTTTTATGTAACCGGCAAGCACATCCTAGGCGGTGACGTTCGGTTCAGCCCGGCTCAAGCTCGCCAGATCACCCGGGTCCTTCGGACGGGGGTGGGCAGCCGGGTGCGAACCTTCAACGGCACCGGGCAGGAGTGGGAGGTAGAGATTGTCGCGGCCTCTCCCCGACAGGTCCTTGGTCGGGTCGTGGCGGAGCGATCTGCGGCGCGAGAGTCCCCCCTTCGGGTGGTGTTGCTCCAGGGGCTTTTGAAGGGGCCCAAGATGGATTTTCTTATTCAGAAGGTGACGGAAATGGGGGTGGCCGAGGTCGTCCTTCTCACGACGAGGCGGACGGTGGCCGAGGGGTCAGGAAAGGTGCCCCGGTGGGAGCGGATTGCCATCGAGGCGGCAGAGCAATCGGGTCGCCTCACGCTCCCGAGACTCACCGGCCCACACCCCCTGGAGGGATACGTGACCGGACCCGGCCCCGGGGCGGCCCTGGTCCTCTGGGAGGGGGAGCGAGTGGGGACGCTCGGCGCGCTGCTCGATCAGATGCCCGCTCCGGATGAGGTCAAGATCGTGGTGGGTCCGGAGGGGGGGCTGGAGATGGA
>JBOHQS010000175.1:0-4429 GCA_050732295.1 Methylomirabilales bacterium (SeqCode) | reverse complement strand
GTGGATCTCGCCGTCGAAGACCTGGACCTCGAGCAGCGCCTGGTGAAGGTCAGAGGGAAGGGGGGAAGAGAGCGGATCGTCCCCATCGGGCGGCCCGCCGGAGAGGCCCTGAAGGCGCACCTGGCGGCGAGAGGTACGCTGGGCAGCGGGAAGATCAAGGGGATGGCGGGCTCCACCCGCTTCGGTAGCCACCGGACCGTGCTCTTCCTCAATCGCCGAGGGGGCCGGCTGACCTCCCGGAGTGTCGAGCGGCTTCTCGAGAAGTATCTGAAGAAGAGCGGGATGGGCAAGGCCATCACTCCTCACGGGCTTCGGCACAGCTTTGCCACGCATCTGCTCCAGGCGGGGGCTGACCTGCGGGTCATCCAGGAGCTGCTCGGGCATGCCAGGTTGAGCACGACCCAGCGCTATACCCATGTGAATCTGGACCAGTTGATGGCGGTGTATGACAAGGCCCATCCCAAAGCCTGAGGAGTTCATAGTTCAGAGTGCATGGTGCAGGGTGAAGACTCTAGAATTGTGAGATGGTCATTTTCAGACCATGAACCATCAACCATCATGAACCGTCTATGAGGCGGATTTTCAGGCCATGAACCTGAACCATCAACCATGAACTGCCTGTGAGGCGGTCAGCCGTGAACAGTGAACTGAAGATCAGGGGGACGACGATTCTGTCGGTCCGCCACAAGGGGCGGGTCGCCGTGGCAGGAGACGGCCAGGTCTCTCTGGGCGAAACGGTGATGAAGCACACGGCCAGAAAGGTCCGGCGGATGTACCACAACCATGTCATCGCGGGATTTGCGGGGGCGGCCGCCGATGCCTTTGCTCTCTTCGCCAAGCTGGAGGGGAAGCTGGAGGAGTACCAGGGCAACCTGCCCCGGGCGGCGGTGGAGCTGGCCAAGGACTGGCGGACGGACCGGGTGCTCCGGCGGCTCGAGGCCCTGCTGGTGGTGGTGGATCAGGAGTGTTCCTTCATCATCTCTGGAACGGGAGACCTGATCGAGCCGGATGACGGAATCATCGGAATCGGCTCAGGCGGTCCCTACGCGGCCGCAGCCGCCCGCGCCCTGGTGAAGTTTACCGACCTCGACCTGAAGACGATCATGCAGGAGTCGATGCGCATCGCGGCCCAGTTGTCCGTCTACAGCAACGACCAGATCACCATTGAGGAGCTGTGACGGATGCGCGAGGGCAAGGGGAGCGCAAGGGAAGCCTGATGGACCGATTGACCCCCAGGCAGATTGTGGCCGAGCTGGATAGGTACATCATCGGCCAGCATGCGGCCAAGCGGGCGGTGGCCATTGCGATCCGGAACCGGTGGCGGCGGCAGAGACTTCCCCCCGAGCTCCGGGACGAGGTGGCGCCCAAGAACATCATCATGATCGGTCCCACCGGCATCGGCAAGACCGAGATCGCCAGGCGTTTGGCTAAATTGGCCGAGGCCCCGTTCCTCAAGGTCGAGGCGTCCAAGTTCACGGAAATAGGCTACGTCGGGCGGGATGTGGATTCCATCATCCGGGACCTGGTTGATATCGCCGTCAATATGGTCAAGGGGGAGCGGACGGCGGTCGTGGCAGAGCGGGTAGCAGAGCTGGCCGAGGAGCGACTCCTCGGTCTGCTCGTCCCCCCGAGTAGCGGTGGGTCGCCAGCGGTGGGCTTCGGGACAACCGAGGCCGCCCCTCACGACACCCGAGAGAAGTTCCGGAAGATGCTCCGGGACGGCAAGCTGGATGATCGGATGGTGGAAATCGACGTCCGGGACCGGGCCCTGCCGATGATTGAGGTCGTGCCGGGGGCGGGGGTAGAGGGAATGGATCAGCTCCGCGAGATGCTCGACAACCTCCTCCCACACCGGATGAAGCGGCGGAGTGTGAAGGTCAAGGAGGCCCGACGGATCCTGACCCAGGAAGAGGCGCAGAAACTGATCGACATGGACGAAGTAGTCGCCGAGGCGATCCGTCGGGTGGAGGACTCCGGGATCGTCTTCCTGGACGAGATCGACAAGATCGCCGGTCGGGAGCGGGGCTACGGTCCTGACGTGTCCCGAGAGGGAGTGCAGCGAGACCTCCTCCCGATCGTGGAAGGCTCGACCGTGAGCACCAAGCATGGGATGGTCCGGACCGACCATATCCTCTTCATTGCGGCGGGGGCCTTCCATGTCTCGAAGCCTGCGGATCTGATCCCGGAGATGCAGGGCCGTTTCCCCCTGCGGGTGGAACTGAAGAGTCTCACGAAAGAGGACTTTGTCCGGATTCTGACCGAGCCGCAGAATGCGCTGACCAGGCAGTACACCGCGCTGCTGGCCACCGAGGGGGTGGATATGAGCTTTACCGGGGATGCCATCGAGGAGATCGCCACTCTCGCCACCGCCGTCAACCAGGCCACCGAGAATATCGGCGCGCGACGGCTCTATACCATCATGGAGCGCCTCCTCGAGGATATCTCCTTCGAGGCCCCGCACATGGAGGGGGTCAAGGTGGAGATCAATGCCGGCTATGTCCGGGAGAAGCTCCAGGACATCATCCGGGATGAGGATCTCAGTCGCTACATCCTGTAGCAGCCAGTGATGAGGACTGAGGGCTGAGGACTGAGACCTGCAACCGCCACTCGGAACTGAACGGCGAGGAGCAGAAGGGTGACTGAGTCACGACACGAATCGCCCGTGGCCAAGGCCGAGATCCTGATCGAGGCCCTCCCGTACATCCGGCACTTCTTCGGAAAGACCATCGTGGTCAAGTACGGGGGGGCCGCGATGGCGGAGGACAAGTTGAAGGCCGAGGTGGCGCAAGACATTGTCCTTATGCGCTACGTCGGCATGCGGCCGGTCATCGTCCACGGGGGCGGTCCCCAGATCGGAGAGGCCATGGCGAACGCAGGACTCACCCCCACCTTTATTGACGGCCTCCGGGTGACCGATCCCGAGACCATGCGGATCGTGGAGACCGTGATGGTGGGAAGCATCAATCAGGAGATCGTCGGCCTGATCAGCCGGAGCGGCAGTCCGGCGGTCGGGCTTTCCGGGAAAGATGGGAACTTCATCAAGGCCCGGAAGGTCAGGCACAGCCGGAAGAAGGGGGCGGAGACCGAGTTGGTGGATCTGGGCCTGGTGGGCGAGGTCGTCGCCGTGAACCCGACGGTGGTCCGATCGCTCGAAGAGGCGGGGTTTATCCCGGTGATCGCCCCGACCGGCGCGGATGAGGAGGGGACCACCTACAACATTAACGCCGACCTGGCCGCGGGGGCGATCGCGGCGGCCCTGGGGGCGGAGAAGCTGATCGTCCTCACCGACGTCGATGGGATCCTGGACCGGGACGGACGGCTGTGCTCTACCCTGAGTCGGGATGAGGTCAAGAAGCTGCTGGAGGAGCAGGTGATCTCGCAGGGGATGATTCCCAAGGTGAAGGCCTGCCTCCGGGCCTTGGAAGGCGGGGTGACGAAGACCCACATCATCAACGGCACGATCCCCCATGCGTTGCTCTTAGAGCTCTTCACTGCCGAGGGGGTCGGGACCGAAGTGTGCGGCTAGCCGGGGACTAGACGGGAGACGGGAGACTTGAGTCTTGAGACCAAGGTCTCCAGTCTCTGGTCTCCGGTCTCATGGCTACGGTAGCTGACCGCTGATAGCTAATGGCTGGGGAAAGCGAATGACCGAGACGGAAGGATGGATGGCCAGGGCGGGCGGGTGCTTGGCCAATACCTATGCCCGATTCCCGGTCGTCCTCGAGCGGGGGGAGGGGTGTCGGGTCTGGGATGTGGAGGGGAAGGAGTATCTCGACTTCGTCGCCGGGATCGCCGTCTGCGTCCTGGGCCACTGCCATCCGGCCATTGTCCAGGCTGTCACATCTCAAGCGGCAACGCTGCTGCACGTCAGCAACCTCTATCACGTCACTCCCCAGATCCGCCTGGCTGAACTCCTGTGCCAGCACTCCTTTGCCGATCGGGTCTTCTTTTGTAACAGCGGCGCCGAGGCCAACGAGGCGGCCATCAAGCTGGCCCGGAAGCACGCGAAGGACCGCGGCAGTCGAGAGCGGGTCGAGATCATCACCATGGAGGGCGGCTTCCACGGGCGGACGATGGCCACCGTGACCGCCACGGCCCAGGCCAAGTATCAGCAAGGCTTTGAGCCGCTTCTTCCCGGCATCCGGTATGTCCCCTTCGATGATCTGGCAGCGGTCGAGCGGGCTGTCGGTCCCGAGACTGCGGCCATCCTGGTCGAGCCGATCCAGGGAGAAGGGGGAATCCGTGTCCCGTCGGCCGGGTATCTTCAGGGACTGCGGAAGCTCTGCGATGCGTCGGGGGCCCTCCTGATCTTCGACGAGGTCCAGACCGGCATCGGCCGGACCGGCCGCCTCTTTGCGTACGAACACTGGGGGGCTCCACCGGACATCATGACGCTGGCCAAGGCCCTGGGCGGGGGGGTTCCGATCGG
>JBOHQS010000174.1:0-4516 GCA_050732295.1 Methylomirabilales bacterium (SeqCode) | reverse complement strand
GTTCTCACCACCGCACACTAAATTGAGAGACAGGATCGAGTCGAGAAAGGTGCATCGCCCATGACTGATACAGCTCTTCCGGTTGCGCTGACGCTTGCCTCCGGTGTTGAGCGTGTGTTCCCGACGCTGACGCCTGCTCAGGTTAAACGGATCGCGGTGCATGGACAGGTGCGTCCGATCCGACCTGGAGAGGTGCTCGTCGAGGCGGGAGAGCAGGTCGTGCCGTTCTTCGTGGTTACGGCAGGTCGGGTCGAAATTGTCCGGCCATCCGGTACCGCCGAGACGCTCGTCGCGGTCCATGGACCGGGACAGTTCACCGGCGAGGTCAATATGCTTTCGGGCCGCCCCGCGCTTGTCCGAGCGCGCGCCAGTGACTCGGGCGAAGTAATCGAGTTGGATCGTGAACAGTTGTTGGCGCTCGTGCAGACCGACAGCGAACTCAGCGAGCTGATCATGCGGGCCTTCATCCTGCGCCGGGTGGAGTTGATTGCGCACGGACTCGGCGATGTCGTGCTCGTCGGGTCGAATCATTGCTCTGGAACGCTCCGCGTCAAAGAGTTCCTGACGCGCAACGGCCATCCGTACTCCTACATCGATCTCGACCGCGACACCGACGTTCAGGATTTACTGGACCGGTTTCAGCTCACCGCCGCGGATGTGCCCGTGCTCATCTGTCGCGGCGAGGTGGTGCTGCGGAACCCTACCAACCAACAGATCGCCGACTGCCTTGGTTTGAATGACGCCATCGACCAGACCCAGATACGCGACGTTGTCATCGTGGGTGCCGGACCCGCGGGACTCGCGGCGGCCGTCTACGCCGCTTCGGAAGGCCTCGATGTTCTGGTGCTGGAGACGAACTCGCCAGGGGGACAGGCCGGTTCCAGTTCGAAGATCGAGAACTATCTCGGCTTTCCGACCGGCATCTCGGGTCAGGCGCTTGCGGGCCGGGCCTACACCCAGGCGCAGAAGTTTGGAGCGCAGGTGATCATCGCGACGAGCGCCAAACGCCTCGTGTGCGACCGCAAGCCATACGCCATTGAGATGGACGACAATATGCGCGTGCCAGCGCGCACGATCATTATCGCTACCGGTGCCGAGTATCGAGTACCGACAATCGAAAACTTATCGGAGTTCAAAGGCGTTGGGGTGTACTACGGCGCGACATTTATGGAAGCGCAGTTGTGCCGTGGTGAAGAGGTCGTTGTGATGGGAGGAGGTAACTCGGCCGGCCAAGCTGCGGTGTTCTTGGCACAAACGGCGAAACGCGTGCACATGCTCGTGCGATCGACGGGGTTGGCGGAGAGCATGTCGCGCTACCTGATTCGTCGCATCGAACAGAACCCGGCCATCGTCCTCAGAACCCACACCGAAATCGTCGCCTTCGAAGGGAGTAGTCATCTCGAGCGCGTGCGCTGGCGGGACAATCAGGCCGGGAGCATGGAGACCCACGACATCCGACACGTTTTCGTCATGACGGGTGCGGTTCCTAGCACAGACTGGCTCCGTGGCTGTGTCGCACTCGAGACGAAAGGATTCATTAAGACGGGACCCGATCTGTCGCAGGACGATTTGGCCGCCGCGCATTGGCCGCCCGCCAGGGCACCTCACCTTCTCGAAACGAGTCTGCCGGGAGTGTTCGCGGTGGGTGATGTCCGGGGTGGCAATATCAAGCGTGTCGCGTCGGCAGTGGGCGAGGGTTCGATCGCGATTTCTTTCGTCCATCAGGTGCTGTCCGAATAGGAGGGCGATGAACAATGACAGACGGAACTTGCTCACATATCGGCGCCATCACCGCTGTCAAACACGCAAAACGCCGTCAGTGCGATGAGTGCGTGAAAATCGGCGCTCGTTGGGTCCATCTGCGCATATGCCAGGACTGCGGCGCGACGCGTTGTTGCGATGACTCACCGAACCGCCACGCGACCGAGCACGCACGGTCGAGCAAACATCCCGTGATCGCCTCGGCGGAGCCAGGGGAACGTTGGTTGTACGTAAGCGGTTAGCCAACCCCATCTGTTTTGGGGACGGATTTGTTGACAGACTGTCTTTTGGTCAATTGAGAGGAGGACGGCGATGTCGGCGAATCACCCAGAGAATCTTTCGGACGAGAGCCGCAAGTGGCTGGATCACATCCGGGCCTGCGAAGCGGCGGGGCAGACGATGGTGGAGTATGCCCGTGCCCGGGGTCTGAATCTGAAGGGCTTCTACAATGCGAAGACGCGACTTATCAAGCGTGGGGTACTGAGCCCCACGCCTAACGCGGCGGTATTTCGGCGGGTGCCTGTGGTATCGGCCGGTGTCGGTTCGTTCGGTGCGCGGGTCCACTTGCCCAATGGGGTGGTGGTGGAGTGTGCTGCGGAGTGTGATGTGGCGCGGCTTGAGGCGGTGCTACAGGTAGCGAGTCGGCTGTTCTAATGCGTCCCTCGAACGATCTGCCGGTCGTTTATTTATGTAGGGTGCCGGTGGATTTTCGTAAAGGGATGCAGGGGCTCGGGGTATTGGTGGAGGAGAATCTGGGTCTAGATCCGTTCTGTGAGCACCTGTTTGTGTTTTGTAACCGGCGCCGCGATCGGGTCAAGATTTTGTATTGGGAGCGCAATGGGTTTTGTCTGTGGGCCAAGCGCTTGGAGCGGCAGCGGTTCCATTGGCCGAAGGCGATCGAGGCGGTGGTCAGCATCAGTGGGCAGCAGCTCAATTGGTTGCTGGATGGGTATGACATCAGCCGCCTGAGACCCCATAAAAGGCTTTGTTATTCTTCGCTTTTATAGTGCACTGATGACTGGATCGTTGTATAATACGTCATGCCGTTGGATGCCGTGGACTTGCCCCATGACGTCGAGCTCCTCAAGGCGCTTGTTCTCAAACACACGGCTGAGAACGAACGGCTCTCCAAGGAAAATCGCCAGCTTCAAGAACACCTGAATCTCCTACTGGCCAAGCGCTTTGGGCCTTCGAGCGAAAAGCTCCCGGCGCACCAATTGCGGCTTTTCAATGAAGCCGAGCGGGACGTCGAGGAGGCGGACGCGGAGACCCCACCCATCCTTGTGGCCGCCCATCCCCGGGCCCGGCCGATCCGCAAGCCGCTGCCTGCGGCCTTGCCTCGGATTGAGGTGATCCACGATCTCGGTGAGGCAGAGAAGCGCTGTGCCGAGGACGGACATGCGCTCGTGGCCATCGGTGAGGAGGTCTCTGAGCAGCTCGATATCGTCCCGGCGCAGGTGCGTGTCCTGCGTCATGTGCGCAAGAAGTATGCATGTCCCCAATGCCAACAGGGAGTCAAGACGGCGCCGCTCCCCCCGCAGCCGATCCCCAAGAGCCTGGCCTCCCCGGGGCTCTTAGCACACGTGGCGGTGGCCAAATATCAAGACGCCCTGCCGCTGTACCGTCAGGAGCGCATCCTCAAGCGCATCGGGGTGGAGCTGCCGCGGGCCACGCTCGCCTCCTGGATGGTGCGGCTCGGTCCCTTGGTCCAACCGCTCATGAACCTGATGCGTGAGGCACTGCTTGGCTACGACATTGTGCAGATGGATGAGACCACGGTGCAGGTGCTCAACGAGCCGGGGCGAAGCGCACAGTCCCAGTCCTATCTGTGGGTGCAGCGCGGTGGCCCACCCGAACATCCGCTCATTCTCTATGAGTACGATCCCTCCCGCAGCCAGGAAGTCCCCAAACGCCTGCTGGACGACTATCACGGCTACCTGCAAATCGATGGCTACGAGGGCTACAACGCCGTGTGTTCGGAACCGGGTATTAAAGCCCTGGGATGCTGGGCGCACGCGCGGCGTAAATTCGATGAGGCGCTCAAAGCCCAGGGCCAGGCTCCCAAAGATAGACCCGCGAAAACAGGTCGGGCCCACCAAGGGCTGACCTATATCCAACAGCTCTACCGCATCGAGCAGGAGGTAAAAGGCAACACGCCTGAGGTGCGCTACCACGTGCGTCAGCAAAAGGCCAAGCCCCTCCTCGATCAGATCCGACTCTGGCTCGATGCCGCCTTACTGGAAATCCCGCCCACCAGCGCTACCGGTAAAGCGCTTTATTACCTCCACCATCAGTGGGCGAGACTCCTGCGTTATCTCGAAGATGGACGGCTCTCCATCGATAACAATCGCATCGAGAACGCCATTCGACCGTTCGTCCTTGGACGCAAAAATTGGTTGTTCTGCGACACGGTCCGGGGAGCCAAGGCCAGCGCCAATCTGTATAGCCTCATCGAGACCGCGAAAGCCAATGGTCTCGAGCCTTATCACTACTTACGCCACGTTTTTACCGAGCTACCCAAGGCCAGCACCGTCGCCCAAATCGAAAAACTGCTCCCCCATAACCTGAAACCGAACGACCTTAATCCATTAACCCGCTGATCAACAGGGTGGGGTTCGCTAACCGCTTACGAAACAGGCGTACTTTAGCGTGTGCGTGAACGCTTGCTCAACCCTTTTTTAGCAACCGTTGTTTTTCTCGCTGCCAGTCCCTTTCCCTCTCTACCGCCCTTTTGTCGTAGGCTTTCTTCCCCTTC
>JBOHQS010000173.1:0-4525 GCA_050732295.1 Methylomirabilales bacterium (SeqCode) | reverse complement strand
TTCGAGGCTATGAAGTAGGCTTGCGCAGGGCCACGACCCGATCGAGGATCCGGTGAGCCGCCTCCCGCTTCGTGAGCTCCGGCAACTCTTCCACGCCTCCCTGACGGTCGAGGATGGTGACGCGGTTGGTCTCGCCCCCGAAGCCGACGCGGATGTCGTTGGCCACGATCAGATCCAGGTTTTTCTTCTCGAGTTTCTCCCGCGCGTTCTGGATCAGCTCCTCCGTCTCGGCGGCAAAGCCGACCAGTGTCCGCGATCCCTTCTTTCGCCCCGCCTCGGCCAGGATGTCTGGGTTGCGCACCAGCTCCACCGTCATCGCCTCGCGCTTCTTGATCTTCTGCGCTGCCTGGGTGCTCGGGCGATAGTCGGCGACGGCCGCCGCCATGATGAGGATCGTGGTTTCGTCCAGGCGATCCAGCACGGCGTGGTACATCTCTTCGGCGGCGGTGACGTCCGTCCGCGTCACGCCGGGCGGAGTGGGAAGCGCGGTCGGGCCGCTCACCAGCGTGACGCGCGCCCCCCGCTCGCTGCCGGCCTGGGCAATGGCGAACCCCATCTTCCCTGACGAGCGATTGGAGATATAGCGAACGGGGTCGAGCGGCTCCTGGGTCGGCCCAGCGGTCACCAAGACCGTCTCACCTTTGAGATCCCCTTGGCGGTGGAGGAGATCTTCCACCGCCTGGAGAATGGCCGAAAGCTCGGCCAGCCGTCCCCGGCCGATCAACCCCGATGCGAGCTCTCCGAACTCCGGCTCCACGACGGAGACCCCTCGGGCCTTCAGGGTGCCCAGGTTTCCCTGGACCGCGGGATGGGCGTACATCTCCAGATCCATGGCGGGGGCGAGCACGACGGGACAGGTGCTGCTGAGATAGATGTTGGAGAGGAAGTCGTCGGCCAGGCCATGGGTGAATTTGGCGATGGTGTTGGCGGTCGCGGGGGCGACCAGGAGGAGGTCGGCCCGCCCAGCCGAGGCCACATGGCCGATCTGCTTGTCGACCTCAAGCGTGAACAGGTCCGTGAGGACGGGACGTCGGGACAGCGTCTCGAAGGTGAGGGGGGTGACGAACCGCTGCGCGCTCTCGGTCATCACCACTGTGACGGCTGCGCCTCGCCTCGTGAGCTCCCTGAGGATCTCCACCGCCTTGTACGCGGCGATGCTCCCGGTCACCCCCAGAATGATCTCTTTGCCTTCCAAGCTCCGCTCCATCTAGCTTTGCCTTCGCTTCTTCATGGTATCGGACTTCGGACGTCGGGCTTCGGACCTCTCGACCTTCACAAGGTGATGCACCGGCCCCTTGCCTTTCCCGATCTTGAGCCCGGAGGCGATCGCCGCGTGGATGTATCGTTGGGCCGCTTCAACGGCCTCCGTGACCCCATAGCCCTTGGCCAGTCCTGCCGCGATGGCGGCGGACAGGGTACAGCCGCTGCCATGGGTGTTCTCGGTCGGGATCTTTGGGGCATCCCGGACCTCAAAGCCCTTTCCGTCGTACAGGACATCAAAGACCCTCGGGCCAGCGAGGTGCCCTCCCTTCACCAGCACGTACTGGGGCCCCAGGGCCTTGATGGCACGGGCGCCCTCCTTCATCCCGTCGAGATCCTCGATCTTCTCACCCCAGAGGATCGCGGCTTCGTCGAGATTGGGGGTCACGACCGTGGCCAAGGGGATGAGGAGCGTCCTCACCGCCTCGACGGCATCCTCGTCGAGGAGGCCATGGCCGGTGGCCGACACCATGACCGGGTCCACCACGAGATTCCCGAGCCGAAACGCCCCCACCTCGCGGGCGACGGCCGCGACGATCTCCTTCGTAGCCAGCATGCCGGTCTTGCCCGCGTCGGCGCCGATATCCGAGAGGACAGATCGGATCTGGAGCGTGACGAAGTCGGGGGGAAGGACCTGGACGCCCTGCACCCCGAGGGTGTTCTGCGCGGTGATGGCGGTCAGGACGGACAGACCATACACCCCGAAGGCACTGAAGGTCTTGAGATCCGCCTGGATCCCGGCTCCTCCGCCAGAGTCGGAGCCGGCAATGGTGATGGCCCGTCGCATCGCGCCTCTCCGTATCTCAGCACCATTATGCCCGACGTCTGAACCGCGCGCAAGCCTTGTGGCCGCCGCGCGACGAGGACGGATTCCGCGCCCCCTACGGCCGGCCGTAGAGGCTGCGGTAACGGTCATAGCTCCCCAAAACCCGTTTCACGTAGCGGCGGGTTTCAGGATAGGGGATCTCTTCGATGAATATCTCTGGGTCCTGGGATGGCTGAAGCGTATCGAGCCAGCGTCGGACGACATGCGGTCCGGCGTTGTAGGAGGCGAGGGTCAGGACCAGATTTCCTCCAAACTCCTCATGGAGCTTGGCCAGGTAGCGAGTCCCGAGCGCGATGTTGGAACCGGGGGTGTCGAGGTCGGGGAGGCGCCGGAGATTATTCTCCTTGGCCACCTGCGCCGCGGTGGCTGGCAAGAGCTGCATGAGTCCCCTCGCCCCTGCCCTCGAAAGGGCCTTGGGAGCAAAGGCACTCTCTTCGCGGATGACGGCGATCACCAGATACGGATCGAGACGGCTCTCCCGTGCATAGTGATCGACCCATGCCCAGAAGGCCCGAGGGTAAAGAAACGTCCAGAAGGAGGACAGGACCCCGTCCTGCCCGCCCGTCCTGAGCAGGCCGCGAGTAGTGCCCCGTGCGAGGCTGATCACGCGGTCGAACTGGCTCGCCCGGCTGAGCGCCTCGCAGGCCTCGCGTTGGAGCGGCAGCTCGCGGGGATGCGCCCTGGCAATCTCCCAGTACTCTAGGGCGGCCTCGTCCCAGAGTCTCAAGAAGGAGAGCTCTCGAGCCTTGGCCACGACCGGGGACGCGGAATTTGCGGGGGGCAGAAGAGAGTCAGCCGATAATCTCGCTGGCTTCAGGGCAAGCCGCTGTCGGGCGGCCTGGAGGTAGTACGGGTCGTCGCCCGCCTCCTTGAGCAGGCGGTGGTACGTCTTGGTGGCGAGGGTCTTATCCCCGAGCTCCTCCAGCATGCGCCCGCGCCAGTAGAGCGCCTGGGCCTTGAGGGGCGAGTGGGGGTATTTCTCAAGGAGGTGCGATAACTCGTGAGCGGCCGGCTGGAGCTTTCCCTGGCGATAGAGCAGCCACGCGCGCTGCCAGCGTGCGGTGTCGCCGAGATTCTCATTCGGATACAGACGAAGCAGGCGGGCGTAGACCTCCAACGCCGCGTCCTCCTCTCGTCGCTCTTCGTAGTTCAGGCCGATCAGATGCAGGGCGTCAGCGGCCAGATGGCTCCCGGGAAATAGAGCGGGGATCCGCTCCAGGGTGGCGATCGCCTGGACCGTGTCGCCCGATCGGAAGAAAGCCCTTCCCACCAGGAGCAGGGCCTCTGCCTGAAGGGCAGAGGGTTCGGTCGATTCGGTGAGCGGATGGAGCGTGGTGATGGCCTGGGCATACTCCTTGAGGGCGAACTGGCTTCGCCCCAGGAGGAGACGCACCTCTCCGTTCCCGGGGTGACTCTTGAGGAGTGGGGTCAGGGCCGCGACTGCGTCGCGGTACCTGTCTGCTTGAAAGAACGCCCGCGCCCGGAGCAGGCGGTCTTCGGCAGTGATGGTCACGAGATCCGGATTCGCCCGGAGGAGGCGCTCTGTCTCGACGGTCGTGGGGTCGGCCGGGAAGCTGATATACAGGCGCTTGAGGAGGGGCGCGGCCTCTTGCGGCCGCTCGAGCGTCAGGAACAGCTTGGCGAGAAGCAGGGAGGCCTGAGAGGCCAGGGGCGATGCCGGATACCGATCCAGAAAAGCGAGCAAGGTTCTTCTGGCGTCCTCGGGCTGCTGTATCTCTAGATAGGTCATGCCGAGTTGGAAGTGGGCCTCTTCGGCGAGGCGGCTATTCGGGTACCGGGCAAGGAGGCGGGACAGGAGGGCAGTGCTTTTGTCCGGGTCTTGGAGGGCGTGGGCCGCCTGAGCGGCGTAAAACGTCGCGTAGTCGGCCAGGAGGTCGTACTCTGCCGCCGCCTGCTCGAGCAGGGCAAGGGCCTCGGCCGGTTGTTGGGTCTTGAGAAGGCAGAACCCGGTGATGAAGCTCACGCGATGCCGGATCGCGTCGGGTGCCGGCTGCGGAATCGCTTGCAGTGCCCCGAGCGCCGCAGGGCAGCCGTTCGCTTCCAGGGTCATCAGGGCCTGGCTGAAGCCGGGTGGAAGATCGGCAGTGGATGCGTGCACGGGCCCCGGGAAGAGGCCAATGAGGACAAGGCAGACCTTCCAGCGGCCTGCCCGCACTGTTGCCCGTTTTCTCATGGCTCGCTGCAATCGCCGGGCAGAGAAGATCCGCGGAGGGTCTCGATGGCCCGGGCGAGCGGGGGATAGAGCACCCCTCGGTCGGTGATGAGGGCACTCACCAGTGCTGCCGGCGTGACGTCGAAGGCGGGATTCGACGCCGGGAAACCCTCGGGAGCAATCGGAACCCCTGCGATGGAGGTGATCTCCTCGGGAGCCCGCTCTTCAATAGGAATGTGATCGCCGGTGGCCAAGGCGAGATCCAC
>JBOHQS010000172.1:0-4587 GCA_050732295.1 Methylomirabilales bacterium (SeqCode) | reverse complement strand
GGAGATCGAGCCCTCGCGCATCACCGACGAGATCATGCTCAACTCCCCCATTGCCCCCTGGGTCCTCATCATGCACCTCGCCGCCGATGTCGTCAGTCGAGGGGTTCTCCTTTTCGTGCGGAAGGACGGGATCACCGGGCACGACCAGTTTGGGGTGGGCGGTGGAGGAGACTCCGGAGATGAACGCGTCATCAATATCAAGATCCCCTGGAACGAGCCTTCCATTCTTGCCGCGGCTTCACACGCCCGCACCACCTACCAGGGCAAGATCGGCCCGGGGAAATGGAACGACTACTTCCTGAACCAACTGGGCGGGAAGAGGCCGGATGAAGCGGTGATCATTCCCATCATCGTGGCCGGGAAGGTCGTGGCCATTTTCTATGGTGACGACGCCGGAAGTGGCACCCCGCTGCGAGATATCCAACGGCTTCAGGCCCTCATTGGCCAGACGTTTTCAGCCGTCGAGGCGTCGATTCTAGAGAAGAGGGGCAAGGCCTCGGCCTAGTCCCGCCCTCCTGGCATTCTCTCTCCCGTCCAGCAGATCGTTCCAGATCGTGAAAATCGGCGCGGCGCTACTCGGCGAGAAGCTTGCGCGTTGCGGAGGGGCCAGCGGTCCCCTGACCCAGCAGTTGGATGTGGGCGATCACGCGGGCGACCACGCTGCGATGACGGGGCTCCGCGCTCGCGACGAACCGACGGTAGTGCGCGAGGGCCTCGGCGATGCGACCCTGCCCCTCCAGGAGGATGGCGAGATTGTAGTGGCTCTCCGCGTGCTCCGGATCAATGCTGAGGGCCGACTCGAAGGCTCGAATGGCTTCGGGGATGCGACTGAGCCGCCGGTAGATGACCCCGAGATTGGTGTAGCTCTCCAGGTTCTTGGGGTTGAGTTCCAGGGCGTGCTCGAACTGTGCCGTCGCCTCCGTAAGCTTCTCTTGACGGATCAGCACCACGCCCAGGTTGTTGTAAGCCTTGACGTAGTTCGGATCGATCGCCAGGGCCCTCCGGTAGTGCTGGATGGCCTTCTCTACCTCTCCGAGCTCTTTGTAGAGGACCCCCAGGTTGTTGTAGGCCTCGACGTGAAAGGGATTCAACTCGACCGTCTTCTGGTACGCTGCAAAGGCCTGAGCATACTGGCCCTGTTGCTGGTAGAAGAGCCCCATATTGAAGTGGTAACGATCCTTCCCGTCCACCACCGCGTGAGGCGCGCGCTTTGGAGCGGTCTCCTGCGGCGCCGAGGAAAGCGCATCGCCCTCTACGGGAGGGGTGGGGTCTGGCTTCTCCACGACCCGCGGGGGCCTGCCATCGGGCGGACCGACCTGCACTGGAGAGACCACGCGCTCCTCGAGGACCGGCAGGGTCGCCCGGATTGGGGGAACCGCCTCTGACGGTACACGATGTGCGGCCACCGGCGGCGATGGTGAGGGTAGAGCCCCGGCTGGAGGCGAGGTGGATGGCGGTTCGGCAGGGCTCACCGCAAGCGGAGCGGTCGGCTGAGCCCCTCGCTCTGCGGCCGGAACCGAGCGGACCGGCTTCGCCGGTAGCCTGCGTCCGAGGAGCAGGCCGGGCACTTTCACGACGAAGAAGAGCAGGGCGATTGCCGCCACTGAAGCGCTGATCAGCCCCCAGGGCCATTTGCTGCGGCTGGACCGACCCCTGCCATACTGCACTCCCCCCAGGGGGGGCCGGACCGATGGCCCTCCCTGGACTTTCTTGAGGGCGTCCTGGATGAGGCTCATCTACCGCTCCTCACGAGGTGGGGAGTTGGTCTCGATGACTTCCAGCCGCTGGAGCCCCTCCAGCGTCTGCATCCTTTTCAGCGCATCGTCGGCCTCCTCCCGTGTCTTGAAGCGTCCGACGAGGAGCGAGGGGCGGAGGGACTCCCCCTCCTGGCTGGGCAAGGCCCAGACGGAGTAGCGGAAGGCGGTATCTGCATGGGACATCGGCAGCGTGAGTCCGCCCGCAAGCGGCGCTCTCTCCGAACGAGCGCCCGCGACGGGCACCTCTGGTTGGAAAGAGAGGCCTGCGCGAATGGCGGACCACGAAGGCCCAAAGCTTCCCAAGCCCCACAGCAGGGCTGTGAAGAGCACCCCGAAGAGGAAGGAGAGGCCGAGGGCAAATCCGGGAGCCCTGAGAGTCTGGCGCATCGCGTGGCGAAACGCAGGCCAGGTCTTCGTCCCGTTTCCAGCAATGCTCTGGCGGCCCTCCGAGACCATCTCCTTTGTGATACAGGTCGAGCCCGCCACGTACCCTGCGAGGAGAGCCCGGTCCGCGATCAGGTTGATGAGCCGGGGGACCCCTCTGGAGAAGTGATAGATCGCCTGATAGGCACCGGGCGTGAACTCAATCCCCCCCTTTGCCCCGGCAACTGTGAGACGATGCTCAATGTATCTGACCGTCTCCTCGGGGCTCAGGGGAGCGAGGTGATACCGGACGGAGATGCGCTGATTCAACTGCCGAAGGGCCTTGCTCTCGAGCTTCTCGCGAAGCTCCCGCTGCCCCACCAGGATGATCTGGAGGAGTTTCTCCTGGTCAGTCTCCAGATTGGACAGGATCCGGATCTGCTCCAGGACGTTCGGGGCAAGGTTCTGTGCCTCGTCGATGATCAGGATCGCCGCACCGCCGCTCTTGGCCTGGTCTAACAGGAAGAGGTTCAGCAGGTCGATCAATGTTTTGCGCGGCGGCTGGCCCGGGTATGTGATCCCGAAATCCTCCAGGATGGCGCTGAGGATCTCTCTTTCGCTCAGCAGGGGATTCAGAATCAGGGCGGTCTGCACGCCGGGATCGAGCCGTTCGAGCAACGTCCGGCAGATGGTGGTCTTGCCGGTCCCGATATCCCCCGTGATCGCCAGAAACCCCTCCCGCCGCTGAATCCCGTAGAGCAGGTGATCCAGTGCCCCCTTGTGGTCCGCGCTCAAGAAGAGGAAGCGGGGATCCGGGGTCAGGCTAAAGGGTTTTTCCTTGAGGCCGAAATATTGCTCGTACATTACGGTTTCCACGTCTTCGGCAATCCGATCCACGCAGGGATCCCCTGCTTCAAGCCCTCGACCTTCTCCAGCGCCTCCGCGGCGGTCTGTTGCCCCCGATCGCCGATGAGGACCGTGGGGGTCAGGAGGATGACGAGCTCGCTCTTGCGCCCCGTCTTTGTGGTCTTCCGGAAGAGGCCACCGAGGAGCGGGATATCCCCAAGTACGGGGACCTTTTCCACGCGATCATCATCTTTATCCTCCATGAGGCCCCCGATGATCACGGTCTGCCCATCCGCCACCCTGACCAACGTGTCGGTCTCTCGGATGCTGACGATCGGCGCGGTCTCTCCCGTGGCCGAGACGGCATCCCCGAGCTTGTCGGTGACGATGGGATGGATGTGCATCGTGACCGTCCCGTCGCTCGCAATCTGGGGCGTCACGTCCATGGTGACCCCGATGCTGACCACCTGGGGGACCGTCTGGGTGGTGCGTTCGATGAGCTGTCCCCCCTGCTCGACAATCGAGACCTGGGTCACGAAAAAGACATCATCCCGCGCCACGCGGATGACCGCCTTTTGATTGTTGAGGGCGGTGACCCTGGGATTCGACAGGACGTTGACCTCCCCCTGGGTCGAGATGGTATCGATGACCACCGAATAGTCGCTGCCGGTCACCCCGATGCGGAAGAGGCCGGTATTGGGGCTCAGGCGTTGGAGGGCGGTTAAGGTCCCCTGACTTGCGAGGATCTCCGCGATCACGGTCCAATCGATGCCAAAGCGGAACGAGTCGTTGAGGGCCACCTCCAGCACCTGGGCATTGATGAGCACCTGCCGTTGAATCGTGCCGGTGACCTTCTCGAGGAAGGCGGCGACCTGCCGCAGATTGGCCGGAAAGTCGGTGACGGCCACGGTCCCGGATTGTTTGTTCACCGCCAGTCTCCCCTGGGGTGAGAGGAGCGGTTTCAGGTCCTCCGCGATATCCTTGTAGAACTCGGTCTCGCGTTGTTTCGAATCGACGGAGACGCTCCCTCCGGTCAGTCCTCCCCCAACGACCGCCGTCGCCCCGGTGGTCCCTCCGGTTGTCACCCCGCCCGTCGCAGCGGCGGACGCGGACACACTCATGGTGCTTGTTCCGCTCCGCGTCAGGTTGACGTAATCGAGGGTGAAGATGCGCGTCTCGAGCGCGGGTTTCTTCACCCGGATCACGTTCTTCTCTCGCCGATACTCGAGCCCGAGCGGGCTCAGGATCAACTCCAGGGCGTCCCCCAAGGTGACATCTTTGAGATCGATGGTGACGGCCCCCGAGATATCCGAGTCGAAGACGATGTTGAGCTCGCTCGCCTGCGCCAGACCCTGGAGGACCTCTTTGACATCGACCCCTTTCACCGAGAAGGAGAGGAGCCGCTCCTCGAGCTTGCGCTTCTCTTCCACCTGCGTCACCAAGAGCTCTTCCAGGTCCGGTGGCTTGGCGGGGGCCTCCACCCGGGTGAGCCGCCGGGGCCGCGGCGCCGGCTCCGGAGTGGCGCAGCCCCAGAGGCCGAGGAGAAGCGCGATAAGGAGGATGACCCCTTGCTGTGGTCTCGAGGCTCTCATGGCAACGCGTTCCTTTCTCCGCCCCCCGC
>JBOHQS010000171.1:0-4596 GCA_050732295.1 Methylomirabilales bacterium (SeqCode) | reverse complement strand
CCCCCCCCCCCCCCCCCCCCCCCCCCCCCCCCCCCCCCCCCCCCCCCCCCCCCCCCCCCCCCCCCCCCCCCCCCCCCCCCCCCCCCCCCCCCCCCCCCCCCCCCCCCCCCCCCCCCAAGGATCTCATCGACGTGGCCGGCGTGCCTACTCGTTGCGGGAGTGCGGTGCTGGCCGACGCGGCCCCAGCGCAGCACGACGCAGCCGTGGTGGCCCGGTTGCGTGCGGCCGGTGCAGTGGTGGTCGCCAAGACCCACACCCATGAGTTCGCCTACGGACCCACCGGGGACGTCGCCGTCAACGGCCCCTGCCGCAACCCGCACGATCCGCAGCGGATCACCGGCGGCTCGTCGAGCGGGTCAGCGGCCGCGGTGGCTGCGGGACTGGTACCGCTGGCGGTGGGCACCGACACCGGCTGCTCGACGCGCACCCCGGCCGCGCTGTGCGGGGTGGTCGGGCTGAAACCGGCGCATGGCGCGCTCCCCACCACCGGGGTGTTCCCGCTGTCGGAGACCTTGGATCACATCGGGTTGCTCGGCGCCGACGTCGACATCGTCGGGACGGCGTTGCGCGCGCTGACCGGACTCCGGATCGACCCGACCGCGCCGCTCACCGGCACCGTAGTCGGGCGCCCCACCGACTCCTACTGGCGAGTGCACGATCCCGAGATCACCGCCGCCGTGGACCGCGCCGCCGTCGCGCTGGCCGGCGCGGGAGCCATCCTGCGCGACGTCCACCTGCCCGGCATCGACGAGCTGGCCGCCACCTACGACGTGATCGTCGGCGCGGAGGCCTACGCCACCCACGCGCACTGGCTGGCGCACCGTCTCAGCGACTACCAGCCGGCCACCGCGGCACGGCTGCAGGCCGCCGCTCGGCACACCGCCGCCGACTACGTCACAGCGCAGCGAGTCCGCTGCCGGCTGGCCACCGAGCTGACCGGTCGGCTGACCGCCGACGGGATCGACCTGCTGTTGCTCCCGACCACCCCGCTGCGCGCCACCCCGATCGGCGCCCGGGAGGTGGCAGCTGCAGACGGCACCCGGATCGCGGTGGGGCCCGCGCTGCTGTCCCTGACGCTGCCCTTCAACCTGCTGGGCTGGCCCGCGGTATCGGTGCCCGCGCCGGGGATGACCGGGTTGCCCGTCGGGATCCAGGTGGCCGCGGTGCGGGGCGGGGAACAGGCGGTGCTCGCCGCCGGCAGCCGGATCGCCGCCGGCTGACGCCCGTTCAGGTGCACTGGGGTTCAGGTGGTGCGCTGCGCCAACCCGGGGTAATCCAGCACCAGACCATCAGCGTCGACCGTGAGCTCCGCCTCGAACAGATCACTGACGACGCTCACCACCGTCGTCTCACCCACCGCCACCGTGCGGTAGGTCTGCCGAACGCAGCCCACCTCAAGACCCGGCAACGAGACGAACACCACCGGTAGGTCATGCTGGGCAGGGGCGTGGTGCAGACCCAGCCGGCGCACCGGCAGCGCGTTGAACAGCGGGCTGAACGCCAGATCGACGTCCAGAGCGCCACTGAAGTTGGTCCGCACAGTGCCCGCACCCTGGCCGACCCGGTCGACCAGCCAGATACTCTCCTCCGAGCGGGTGAGGCTGACGTACTGCTCGCCTTGGGCCCGAATTGTTCGGACGGTCAGCCGCTGAGCGATCCCGACCTCGTCGGTGGCCAGCGAGTAGGAAACGGAGTACGCCTCGGCGTCCTCGTGCCGGGCACTGACCAGGCAACCACTAGCCCGTACACTGCGTTCGCCGAGGACGACCCGCGCCGCCTCCAGCCGCAGGGCGTCTGCACCCGCCCAGGCGAGCATCCTCGTCGACTGTAGCGCGCGACGAGTCGGCGTGGCTGTGGTCTCGCCAGTCTCGGCGACACACCGCTCACCGATATCCCGGGTGCTCACTGGCCGCCCTGAGCGGGGGCATCGTCACGTTCCACGGAGCCTCCCTCGCGCTGGTGGGATGTCCTGCCTGACGACCGGAGATAGCCGTGAGCCTACCTGTGCCCGACATCGGACGAGTGGCGCGGCGAGCTCGTACCGTGCAAGATCACGCTGTCACCCGGACGGGTGCCATCCGATAGCAGGTATGCTCGCCGCGAAGAGGGAGAGTAGCCTTCACCGCGGACGTAGCGCCCGAGGTAGCACCGTGCTCGCTGCTCGTCCGGAAAAACCACTAGTAGAATCCGTCGATGGCCGGGGCGCCCAAGCATGCGGGGCTCACCCCGCTGTGTGAGGCCCGGTTGGCGGTCGCCCGCAAGACCACAACGAACGAAGGACCACATGCGCACGCCCGTCTCCGACCGCCGACCGCGGGCCGGAATGACCCTCGCTCCCCGTCACCGGCAGAACCGACCCCTGCCGATGAGCGCCGTGGCCGTGCGCCGTGGCCGGTTCGGGGAGTTCGAGCTGCGCCCGGTGCGGGAGCACACCGTCGAAGCGCTGACCTCTGCGGAGGCGACCAGCACAGAGGTGATCAGCACACAGAGGTGATCAGCACAGAGTGAGCCGGCTCGTCATGCCCTGGCGTCGTTGTACAGCGGCTTCGCGAGAATGATCGACTCCGAGACGAGCTTGTCGTACACGAGGGGCTGTACCTCACCGGTCTCGATGAAGCCGATTCTCCGCCAGAAAGGCAGCACGGCGGCACTGGACCGCACCACCGACACCCTGAGCGTGTCGATCTCGGGCCATCGCCGCACTTTCGCTTCCACCTCCTGGTAGGCGGATTCCCCGAGACCATGCCCTTGGTGTTCCTCATCGAGGAGCAGCAGGCCGAGTAACGTGGTGCTGTCCGTCGGCCAGCCGCGGATCAGGTCCGCGCAGCCGACCAGCTGCGGAACGTCGGTCATGAAGCCATAGAGGTACTTGCTGTCGTGGGTCATTCCGGGTGGTAAGGCAGTGAGCAGGCTCTGGGCTTCCGCGACCCCCGGCGGGTGGCCGGTGCCGAGCTCAGCGTCGGTCGGCGTTGCCTCCAGGATGCGCTGCAGAGCCGCCATCTCGCATGGCTGACCAGTCAACAATCGCAAGTAGATGTCCATAGTGCATCATGGTGGCAGGTGACGTAAGGTGCGGCGAAGGCATCCCCCCACTCGGTCAGCGGAGATAACCCTTACGGTAGCGACATGCTGACAGTGACCGACGCAGCTGCCCGGGCCATCAACGCACTCGTCACGAAGAACCAGATGCCGGAGGGGTCGGGCCTGCGGATCTCGCCGCAAGGCGAAACCACCAGGTCGGAGGGTTTGGGACTCTCCATCGCGGCGGCCCCGGCCCCCGAGGACACCGTACTCGAGATCGGCGGCGCCAAGATCTTCCTCGCGTCCACCGTGGTCTATGACCTGCATGAACAGCAGCTTGATGTCGAACCCGTCGGCGGCGACGAAGAGCAGGTGCGCTTCCTCGTCGACCGCAGACCCAAGGACCAGGAGTGACGAGCGGCCGGCCAACTCATCCCGCGTCTGTCTTCCACCCGGCGCCAGGTATTGCTCTGCGACGCCTGATGTGGGCATGCTGACCGTGTTTCATCAGCATGGAGGCACAGTGAGAGAAGCCACGGTGAGAGAAGCTCAGCGAAGTGTGCACCCGGTCGGGGTCCCTGCTCAGGTCCGGCAGCAGGGACCGACAGCCCTGCGCATCGCCTTGGGCGCTCAGCTACGCCGGCTTCGGGAAAAGCGCGGGATCACCGCCGAAGCAGCCGGGTACACGATCGGCACGTCCCACTCCAAGATCAACCGCATCGAGTTCGGGCGGATCGGTTTCAAGGAACAAGACGTGGCCGATCTGCTCACCCTCTACGGTGTCACAGACGCGCCGAGACGAGGAACGTTCCTGGCGCTGGCCCAGCAGGCCGACGCGCCGGGCTGGTGGCACCGCTACAGCGACATCCTGCCGGACTGGTTCGACATGTACCTCGGCCTCGAGGAGACCTGCTCGCTCATTCGCAGCTATGAGCCCCAGCTGGTGCCCGGCCTGCTGCGGACCCAGGAGAGTGCCCGCGCTGCCATCCAACTCGGCTACCCGAACGAATCCGCCGACGACATCGAGCGTCGAAGCGCACTGCGGATGACACGTCAGGAAACCCTTATCGAATCCGGAAAACCCAACTTGTGGGCCGTGATCGGCGAGGCGGCACTATGGCGATTCGATGAACGGTCGGCGATCCGGGAGCAGATTCAACATCTGGTCGACATGGCCGAGCTACCTAACATCACACTTCAAGTGATACCGTTCTACACTGGAGGACACGCGGCAATAGGCGGCCCATTCGCGATCCTACGGTTCTCCGAACCCGACCTGCCGGACATCGTTTATCTCGAGCAACTCACCGGCGCGCTCTATCTGGACACCGACCAAGACGTCCAGCACTATCTGCTGGGTATGGATCGCTTGTGCGTTCAAGCCAAATCCCCTGCCGAGACGACCAGATTCCTGAACAGCACCCTCAAAGAGCTCTGAGTTGAGAGCAGGGATGTCCTTGCCGCCCAGCAGGTAGTCTCCAGAACCAAGCCGATTACGGAACCGTTCTGTGCTGACTCTCGACTATCAGCCCAACCGTAGACGTACGAGAGGGTGAGCGGCGCACCGGTCGCCTC
>JBOHQS010000170.1:0-4617 GCA_050732295.1 Methylomirabilales bacterium (SeqCode) | reverse complement strand
CCTCGGGTGGGACAAAGGTCTTGCGGTCCGTCATCGTTTTCCCGCTGATCTCCACGACCCCGGCATCCGGCTTTTCGAAGCCGGCGATGAGCCGCAGCGCGGTCGTCTTCCCGCTGCCGCTTGGCCCAAGCAGCGCGATGATCTCGCCGGGCTCCGCGTCGAGGGAGAAGTCGTCCAGGGCAGGCAGGTCGTGCGGCGAGAAGCGTTTTGTCAGATGGGCGATGCTCAGCAGGATCATGGCGTCTTATGGAGCCCTCCCCTCACCCTTGATCCCTTCATCCCTTCATCCCTAGATCCCCGCCCGCGCCTTGCCGGGACCGGACGCTGCTCCGCGCCAGGATCAGGATGGGGAGCATCCCCGCCGCTACGATGGTCAGGGCCGGAAGGGCGGCCGCTTCCCAGAAGGACTCGGAGGTGAGCTGCCAGACACGCACCGCTAACGTCTCGTAGCCGAAAGGCCTGAGAAGGAGCGTGGCCGGCATCTCCTTGATCACATCGACAAAGACGAGGATGGCGGCGCTACAGAGACCCCCGCGGATCAAGGGGAGGTGGATGCGGCGGAGGACGCCCCCGGGGCTCAAGCCGAGGGAACGCCCCGCCATGTCCATGCTTGGCGTGACCTTGACGAGGCTCGCCTCGACGGTATGCACGCTGAGGGCGAGGAACCTGGCGAGGTAGGCAAAGACCAGCCCCGCCATGGATCCCGTGAAGAGGAGGCCTCCGTCCCCTCCCCAGACGACGCGGGCCAGGGCGTTACAGACCCGGTCGAGGAAGGCGAGCGGCACCAGGACGCCGACGGCGATGACCGAGCCGGGGAGGGCGTAGCCCATGATTGCGATGCGGCCGCACGCGGCCACCACCCGACTGCGGCTCAGGCGCAGGCCGTACGCCACCACGATGGCAGCCCCCACGGCGACCATGGCGGTGGTGACCCCGATGGTCAGCGTGTTCAGGGCGAATTCCGGATAGCGGTCGTCGAAGTCAGATGCCCTGAAGGCCGTTACACTCCACATGAGGAGCTGGGCGACCGGCAGGAGAAACGCACCCCCGACCACGGCGCCAGCCGCGCCGCTCGCCGCCCAGGCCCTCCACCCGGTGAGCATCGTGGGCGCGGGGGGGTGGGCCCTGCGCTCCGTCTGGTAGAAGCGCGCGCGGCCGCGCCAGGATCGCTCGAGGACATAGACAGCCCCCGTGAAGAGGAGAAGAAGACTCGCCAGCTCCGTGGCGGCCTGGCGGTTGAAGAGGCCGAACCAGACGCGGTAGATGGCGACGGTGAAGGTGTTATAGCCGTAGATGGCGACCGTCCCGAAGTCCGCCAGGGCCTCCATCACCGCGAGGGAGAGGCCGGCGACGATCGACGGGCGGGCGAGGGGAAGGGCGACCCGCCAGAAGACGGCCGTCCGGCGCGCGCCGAGGGCGCGGGCGGCTTCTAGGGTCGTTTCCGACTGTTCGAGAAACGCCGTCCGGGCCAGGAGGTAGACGTAGGGATAGAAGACGAGGGTCATCACGAGGACGACCCCTCCAAAAGAGGCGATGTCCGGGAACCAGATCCCCGGTCCGAAGACGCGGCGGAGCCCGCTCTGCACGGGACCGGTGTAATCGAACAGCCCGCGGAAGACAAAGCCGATGACATAGGCGGGCACCGCCAGGGGCAGGATGAGGAGCCACTCGAAGGCCGCCCGGCCGGGGAAGCGGTACATCGTGACAAGCCACGCGAGCCCGGTGCCCAGCAGGGTCACGCCACCTCCGACCCCGACGATCAACGTGAGCGTGTTCCAGATCAGCTCGAGGAGCTGCGTCTGCCAGAGGTGGACCCAGATCTCGACGGTGGGTGTCGCGAGGGAAGAGATCACCACTAGGATGGGCGTGGCGACGACGAGCGCCACCGCCCCGGCCGCCAGCGGCCACGGGTCCCGCGGAAGCCTCAGGGCGAGGCGCCGCGCGACGGGAACCGCCGGGCTCGCCTGTCGAGTGGGCATGCCGGGCCTCCGCTACCTGTATCCGACCCGATCCATCAGTTTGACGGCCTCGGCCTGGAGCGCGCCGGCCGCGGCCACGTCCACGCTGTCGGCCTTGAACGATCCCCAGGCGGCGAGGAATCCGTGTAGTTTCGCCCCCCCATTGGCGGGGTACTCGTAGTTGCCGTCGGCGTACAGGTTCTGGGCCTCCGATGTAGAGAGGAACTCGATCAGCCTGATGGCGTTCTCCCGGTGCTTCGCGTACCGCGTCACGCCCGCGCCGGAGATGTTGATGTGAACGCCGCGATCCTGCTGGTTGGGCCAGAATACGGCCACGGGAAAGGCAGGATCGTTCGCCTTGAGCCGGGCAAGATAGTAGGTATTGGCGATCGTCACGTCGCACTGGCCGGCGGCGATGGCCTCGAGTTGCTTGGTGTCGCTGTCGAGGATGCGCGCCTCGTTCTTCATCCACCCACGGATGACCTCTTCAGTTCGCGGCTCCCCCAGGCTCTTGATCATCGTGGCGACCAGGGACTGCGTGTAGACCTTCCGTGAGGTCCGGAGGCAGAGGCGTCCCCGCCATTTGGGATCCCCGAGCGCCTCATAGGTCGAGAGCTCCGAGGGCTTGACCCGCTCGGTGCTGTACATGATGGGCCGGGCCCGCACCGACAGTCCAACCCACGCGTTGTCCCTGGCCCGGAGATGCGGTGGGATGTTCCTGGCGATCACAGGTGAGTCGAAACCTTGGAGGAGACCAGCGTGCTCGGCGATCCAGAGATTTCCCACATCGACGGTCATGAAGATATCCGCGATCGTGTGGATTCCCTCCGCCTTGAGGCGTTCGAACAGTTCGGCCTCGCTCGCCGTGAAGTATTTTACCTTGATGCCGGTTCTGTGAGTGAAGGCCTCGAACATCGGCTTGATCAGCTTCTCGATCCTGGCGGAGTACACGACGACCTCGCCCTGCTCTCGGGCCTCTCCGAGGAGCGCCGGAGGGACCACCGTGGTGAGCAGCACGGTGAGGACTGCGACCGCCTTCAGGATCTTGACCATTCCGCCTCCTTTTATCCGATGGAGCAGGCTCTGTGGGCTCCTGGTATGCTATGGATGCATCTTCCCAGAAGATGCAGTGATTGTCACAGTTTCAGCTACCTTTAGCGTGGGGATTAAGGTATCTTTACATATGGTGCATGTCAAGCCTTTTCCTTCTTGGTGGTTCCCAGATATGGAAGGTACTTGACACCATAACCCTTTGAGTTTAATGTACAGACTGCAACGGATCTCTTGCGATTGGAGGCGCCATGAGTCACGACATCGGCCTCATGGAAAAGACCGAGATGTATCTGAAGGCGATCATGGTGACGCAGCAGTCGGCGGCTCCCGTCACGACCTCCAAGATTGCGGAGTTTCTCAACATCACTGTTCCTGCGGCCTCGGACATGCTCAAGCGGCTGATGCAGAAGGGGCTCGTCCTCACCGAGAATGACGGGGGATTTGGCGTGACGGTGGAGGGGCAACGGATTGCCCTTCGGGTCATTCGGCGTCTCAGAATCGCCGAACGCTTCCTCACCGATGTGCTGGGCCTCTCCTTAGAAAAGGTCTATGATGAGGCGTGCAAGTTTGAACATGTCCTGGGCGGCGAGGTGGAGGAGCGGCTGGTTCAGCTTCTCAAAGATCCGATGAGCTGCCCGCATGGACATCCGATCCCTGACGCGCACGGGCGCCTTCCCTTTGACTATCCCGGGACGACGCTGGTGGAACTCAAGGAAGGGGCACGGGCGACGGTTTTCTCTGTTCCCGAGGAGGATCGGGAGTTGCTCCTGTATCTGGCGGAACTCGGCCTGTCGCCTCACGTCAATCTTCAGGTAAAGAGGATCGCGCCGTATAACGGACCGATCTTTCTGCTGATCGGAGACATCCAGCAGGCCGTCGGACGCGATGCGGCGGCCCGCATCTACGTCACCCCCGCGTAGCCCGTCCCGAGCCGGCATTACCCCCTTGTGGTGACCGCACACCGAAACTTCTTATTGACATTGGGGGATGGAATTGATACCCTACCCTGGTATGGTTAAATCACACAGGGGGCGACGGATGATCAATGAAGAGACCAGGCGAGAGGTTTTGAGCCGGCTCAAGCGGATCGAGGGACAGGTCCAGGGCATTCAGCGCATGGTGGCGGAAGATAAGTATTGTGTCGACATCCTCCTCCAGGTCTCGGCGGTCAAGGGGGCCCTCGAACAGGTGAGCAAGCGTCTGCTCGGTCAGCACATCGAGAGCTGCGTGGCGGAAGCCTTCACCTCGGGGGACGATCGGGAGCGAGAACGAAAGATTGGGGAGTTGTTAGAGGTCTTTTCCCGGTTCAGCCGCGCAGGTCGGTGAGGTCGAGAATGGATGTCGACGCAGCGATTACGTATCGGTCTCACACTCCACTGGCCTATATGGTCCGTCGGGAGCGGGAACTCAGCACTCAGCACTCAGGACTGAGGGCTGAGGACTGGGCCCTTCGACAGGACTTCGGCAAGCGGTTCGGCCGAGCTCACCGTCGAGGCCTCAGTCGAGCCGCTCAGGGCGAGGACTGAGAATAGACGCGAGGGTTACGTCGTCATGGCAAGCAGGCAGATGGAAGAGCAAACGGCGCGGGGGGTCAGCATCGATATTC
>JBOHQS010000169.1:0-4622 GCA_050732295.1 Methylomirabilales bacterium (SeqCode) | reverse complement strand
TCCTTGATGGCCCGCTGGGCCTTCTCCTGGCTGTGCACGGCGAAGCGGTCCTGCTCCTCTCGGCTGATCCCATACTTTCGGGCGATCTGCTCGGCGGTCACTCCCATGTGGACACAGGTGATAGGACAGGTCAGCCCGTCGGCCAGAATGGTATCCTCGACCTGGCCGTGCCCTAGCCGCTGCCCCCACCGCGCCCGCCGAAGGAGGTAAGGGGCGGTGCTCATGCTCTCCATGCCCCCGGCCACCACGATGTCCACCTCGCCGAGCAGTATGCTCTGGGCCCCCAGGATCACCGCCTTGATACTTGAGCCGCACGCCTTATTGATCGTGTAACTCGGCACCTCGATGGGGATGCCAGCCTCGAGCGCCGCGACCCGAGCCGGGTTCAGGCCAAGGCCCGCCTGGAGGATATTGCCCACGATCACCTCGCCTATTTGATCGGGCGCCAAATGGGCCCGCTTCACGGCCTCAGCGACGACGACCGCTCCGAGCTTTGTCGCCGGCGTCTCCTTGAGCGTCCCGCCAAAGGTGCCGATAGGGGTCCTGACGGCACTCACGATTACGGCTGGCTCCATTTTCTGCTCCTTTCTGTTTCTGGGAATTAGACTGCAACCCTCGTTTCACTGTCAAGCAGTTTTTAGCACTTGCGTTATAGCGCGTGCGTTATCCTTTGAAACTGGATGTATCCTATTGGAAAACAAAGACTTGCGTTATTCTCATTAGACATTGCGTCCGACGCCGGGACGAGCTATATTCTGTCATCACGATGCAAGACAGAGGCCTTCGACGCGGAGGGAGAAGCGATGAGGCTCAAGGGGCGAGTTGCGGTGGTCACTGGGGGCTCGCGCGGGATCGGTCGGGCGATCGCACTGGCGCTGGCCGAGGAAGGGGCCGATGTGGCCGTCAACTACCAGCGGAACGAAGCCATGGCCAGAGAAGTCGCTCAGGCGATCGAAAGAACAGGGAGGGCGAGCGACATTTACCAGGCCGATGTCAGCGACCCCGAGCAGGTCCAGCGCATGCGCGATGCGGTACTGAAGCGGTTTGAACGGGTCGAAATCCTTGTGAACAACGCAGGCATTAATCGCGATAAGAGCTTTGCCAAGATGGACGACGACACCTGGAGGTCCGTGATCTCAGTGAACCTGAACGGCGTCTTCTACTGCACGAAGGTCTTCCTCGACGCGATGGCGGCCCGAGGCTATGGCAGAATCATCAACATTTCATCCATCGTAGGGCAGATGGGGAACTTCGGCCAGGCCAACTATGCGGCGGCCAAGGCTGGCCTCCTCGGCTTTACGAAGAGTTTGGCCAGGGAGCTGGCCGGAAAAGGGATCACGGTGAACGCGATCGCGCCGGGGTTCATCGCGACCGACATGGTTTCCGGCGTCCCCGACGACGTGAAGCAGAAGATCCTCGCCCAGATCCCCCTGCAGCGATTTGGCAAACCGGAGGAGGTAGCAAAGGCGGTCGTCTTTTTGGGCTCGGAGGATGCGAGCTACATCACCGGGCAGGTGCTGAATGTGAATGGGGGGATGTATGTGTAAGGGGTGAGGTGTCTCCATGGCAGAGGAGCCGATCGTCATAAAGAAATACAGCAACCGGAAACTCTACGACTCGAGCCGGAGCCGCTATATCACCCTCGAGGAGATCGCAGGGGTGATCCGCGAGGGCAAGCAGGTCAAGGTCGTGGATAGCGCCTCCCAGGAAGATTTGACCACCGTCACGCTGGCTCAGATCATCCTCGAAGAAGAGAAGAAGCGGAAAAACCTCTTGCCGGTGGGCTTCCTCCACCAACTGATCCAATACGGACACTCTCTCCAGACCCTGTTCCAGAGGCAACTGTTTTCGAACCTGGAGGCCCTCATGGCGACGCAGACAGACGCTGGGAAGCTCTGGAGGGAGTGGGCGACCCGGGGATGGATACCTCCGGGGTGGGAGGTCAATCAAGGCCAAGCGCCCACAGAGGGGCAATCCGAGGAGCGAGCAGAGGCATCACTCAGAGCTGAACTCGAGTCTCTGAAGGCGAGCCTTCATCGCTTGGAACAAAGGATCCACGAACGCGAAACCGAGCGGGGATAGCTGGAACCGAAGGCCCCAGCGCCGGATCGCCCGCCAATTCCACGCGCCCCCTCACGAGGCCTTTCATCTCTCCTTACCGGTCGCCTGATACCCTGCAAAATTCATGACCCCTTGTACCAGCTTGGCTGATCCCCTATTGACACATCTTGACGAAAATAACGCATTGTGTTATATTATGAGTAATCTCGCAGTGAGGGTCTTCGCACGGCGAAGAGAGCCGAGGAGACCGCGACAGCCTCTTGGAACAAGAAATGCACCCCTGAAAGAAAGGAGGAGGGCAGATGGCAGCCATCACGTCAGCGATAGAAATTGAAGAGGGATTTTGCTGGGATCACGGCTACCATCTCGGGCGTCGCTGTCCGCGATGCTCGAGCGAGATCGAGGAGCCCACTCTGGACTAAGGGGGGAATCCGAAGATCGACGATGGAGGTCCACCATGGATGACATTGTGATCGGGAGTGCTGTGCGAACGCCTATCGGGAGCTTTAGCGGAGCCCTTGCGTCCGTTCCGGCCCCCCAGTTAGGCGGTCTGGTCGTTGCCGAAGCCCTGCGTCGGGCGCACCTCGAGCCGGCCCACATCGATGAGGTGTATCTCGGCAACGTGGTGAGTGCTGGCATGGGCATGGCCCCGGCACGACAGGCGACGATCGCAGCCGGCCTGCCCCAGTCGGTCGGTGCAACCCTGATCAACAAGGTCTGCGGATCAGGCCTCAAGGCGGTCACGATGGCTGCCCAGGCCATCCGGAGCGGTGATGCCGAGATCATCGTGGCGGGGGGCATGGAGAACATGAGCCGGGCCCCCTATGTCTTGGACAAGGCCAGGACCGGATACCGAATGGGTCATGGCCAGCTCATCGACAGCATGATTTATGATGGGCTGTGGGACGTCATCAACGGCATGCATGTTGCCATTTCCGGCGAGATGTGCGCCGACAGATACCGTCTCTCCCGGGAGGAGCAGGATCGGTATGCCGTGCAGAGCTACACCCGCGCCCTGACAGCCCAGCGCGAGGGGCGCTTCAAGGCGGAGATCATCCCGGTCCCGATTCCTGGGCGCAAGGGCGAAGCGACGGTCGTGGAGGAGGATGAAGAGCCGGGGCGCCTCGCCCTCGAGAAGGTCCCGACGCTCAAACCTGCCTTCAAGGAGGGCGGGACCATCACCGCGGCGAACGCACCCTCCGTGAACGACGGAGCGGCAGCAGTAACGGTCCTCTCGGGGAGGCGGGCGGCTCAATTGGGGATCACGCCGGTCGCCCGGGTCGTCGGGTACGCGCAGGCGGCCCTCGCCCCCGAATGGTTCACGATCGCGCCCGCTGAGGCCATCAAGCAGGTACTAAAGCATACCGGCCTGACGCTCGAGGACATTGACCTCTTCGAGATTAATGAGGCCTTTTCTGCCGTCGCGCTGGCCAACATGCAGATCCTGGGGCTTACCGAGGACCGCGTCAACGTCAAAGGGGGGGCCGTGGCCTTGGGTCATCCCATTGGTGCCACAGGAGCTCGTCTCCTCACGACGCTCCTCTATCTCTTGAAGGAACGCCAGGCCCGACGGGGACTCTGCGCCGTCTGCCTAGGGGGCGGTGAGGCGATCGCTCTGATCATCGAGAGGGTCTAGAACTCCGATCCCCCATGCCCGATTTCCCAGGACGCTGGGCCCTCCAAATTTAGTACTCAATCAATTAAGAATCAATGAGTTAACACGACGCGTTATAATATTTTAATGCGCCGCAATAAAATACTTGACAAGAATAATGCGCCGCGTTATATTCTCCTTGAAAGGTTCAACTCCTCTCGTGCTGGCGAAGAGGAGGGGATGGACCGAGGGGGAAGGGAGCCATACAAGGAGAAGGAGGAGGATCATGGTGCGCGAGAAATTCGAAGAGATCACCAACAAGGCCACTGAGACGTGGAACGGGACGGTCAATAAGGCACTCGAGGCGTTCGCCCTGACGAGCGACTTCAACCGGGACATCTCGGGCCGGGGCGTCGACCTGAATGCCGCCATCGCCCGCGAAGGGGTCCAGTATGCCAGCGACGTCCAGGCAGCCCTCCGCCAGGCTTCCGATGAGGCCCGGCAGTTCTGGACCCGGCAGACCGAGGTCGTCCAGGATGCACCTAAGGACGTGATGGCGGCCACCCAGAAGGCCGTGGCCCTCTCTTGGGAGGGGGGCGAGCAGATCACGCGTCTCGGGGAGTTGCACCGGCAGGCGCTCAGCCGGTTCGCCGACAAAGTCCAGCATCTCCTGGACCAGGTTGGCGAAGAGACCCGGGAAACCTTCACAAAGTTCTCTGAGAAGGTCCTGAAGCTGTACGGCCTGAAGAACTAAGGCGAGTTCGCGGCAAGGCAGAGGCCCCGTCGTCGAGGCGGGGCCTTCGTTTTTTTCTTTCGCCTCAGGAGGCTCACGTCCCCTCCCTGCGGGCCTTCTCGAGGGTCGCCTGCAACGAGGCGAGGCTATCCATCACCCCTTCGATCTTTGCCTCGAGCTCCTCGATCCTCGATTCCACCCAAGAGATCTGAGAAGTCATCTCGGCGATCTGAT
>JBOHQS010000168.1:0-4637 GCA_050732295.1 Methylomirabilales bacterium (SeqCode) | reverse complement strand
GCGCCGTCCCTCGCACATCCCTGAGGACCGCAATGGTGGTCGGCCCGATCACCGGGACGTCAAATCGAAAATCGTGCTGGGGCCGGCACACCTTGACGACCACCACCCCTTCCCGTCCGAGCTCGCCCCCTCGCCGCACCGCGGCGTCGGTCCCCTCGACCGCTTCGACCGCGAGGACTGTGCCGTGCTTTACCACCACCGTCTGTCCGACCTTCACGTTCGCCAGGGTGCTTGCGACCTCCCGACCGAATCGGATGTCCTCCCATTCCCGTTCCGTCGGAGCCCGCCGGGTCAGGATCCCCTTTTCGACCAAGACCCCAGTCAGAAACCGGGTGCACTCAAGGAGGATGATCCCGGCGCGCTCGAGCTCCTGGGCTACCGCTTCCATGATGGAATCGCCCCGGCGATCCTTCAGGCGGAGATAGACTAGCGCTCCCCGGACATCCGGACGGACCTGGCTGAAGAGGTGACTCATCCGCACCTTGCCGACCATGATAGCCTCGCTCACTCCGTCGCGCTTCAGAGCCCGGATGAGCGCCCCCAGTTGGCCGACTCCGACCCAGTGGAGGCGATCCGCCACCGCCTCGACCGCGGGGTCCGCCTCTTCGCGGATGGCGACCACGGTCACCATTCGCCCGGCCGCCTTGGCCTCACGGGCGGCCAAGAGAGGGAGGGGACCGGAGCCCGCAATGATCCCGATCCGGGACATGACTCACCTGCTCAGCTGTTCGGGGTCACCGGTCAGCAGGCCGTCGGGACGGAGACGACACCTCGGGGCTCGATGGTGAGGAGACCCTCATCGGGCCACGCCCCGTTCCGAGGTCTTGATGAACTGGACGAGGTGCTGCACCTCCACGCAGTCCCAGATCTCCTCCTGGATGCGCGCGACGGCCTGGGAGGTATTGAGCCCGGACTGGAAGAGGAGTCGGTAGGCCTTCCGCAAACTGCGGATCGTTTCCTTGGGGTGATTGTGACGGCGAAGACCGATGGTGTTGAGCCCGTACAGCTTCGGACCGTCCCCGGAGACCTTGGAAAAAGGAATGACATCCTGCCTCACGGCCGAGCAGCCACCGACGAGGGCATACTTCCCGATGCGGCAAAACTGGTGCACGCCGACGAGGCCTCCGATCACCGCAGATTCCTCGACGACGACATGACCGCCCAGTCCGGCGCCGGTCGCGAGGATGGCTCCATCCCCCAGGATGCAATCATGGGCCACATGCGTGGAAGCCATGATCAATACATGATTCCCGATCACCGTCTTGCCGCCGCCCCCCGCGGTCCCGCGATGGATGGTCGTGAACTCCCGGATGACGGCGTGATCGCCGATCACCAGCCTGCTCTTCTCACCCTGAAATTTGAGATCCTGTGGCTCGGTGCCGAGGACGGCATGGGAGAAGATCCGGCACCCCCGGCCGATCTCCGTCCATCCATCGATGATCACGTGGGACCCGACGCTGGCTCCCTCCCCGATGCTCACATGGTCCCCGATGACGGTGTAGGGACCGACGGTCACCCCCGGACCGATCGTGGCGGACGGGGACACGATCGCCGTCGGATGGAGGTGGACCGGGGCGTCCCCTCCAGATGCGGTTCGACTGCCTCGTCTTATCCCGGCCGGCCGGCTCACTGCTCGTGCTCCACGAGCATCGACAGCAGTTCCGCTTCCACCACCAGTTGGCCCTCCACATACGCATGACCCCGCATCTTGCAGAGTCGACTCTTGAGGTGCAGGATCTGGAGCTCATACCGCACTTGGTCGCCGGGATACACCGGCCGGCGGAACTTGACCTTGTCGATCGCGGCAAAATAAAAATACCGGGAGACGTCCTCCCGAGGCAGATCGATCGTCTTGCTCCACAAGACTCCTCCCACCTGTGCCATGCCCTCGATGAGAAGCACTCCCGGCATGATAGGACGCCCGGGGAAGTGGCCGGCGAAAAAGGGCTCGTTCATGGTCACATTCTTGACTCCCACAATCCGGCGGCCCTTCTCGACCTCCAGAATCCGATCCACAAGCAGAAAGGGATAGCGGTGTGGAATGTGCTTCTGAATCTCCGGGATGTCCATGACGTCTTCCGCCATCGCCCCGACCTCATGACCGCCACCGGTTTCACGGCAACCGGATCCGGACAGCCGAGCCTTCATACCACGAAGACGCCCGAGAATCAAGCAAATAAGGCGGTTTGCTCGGGCGGTCCCGCCCCTGCCGGTGCGCGATCCCTGATCAGTTATTTCTTCTGCGAACCCCCGCCGCCGTCATAGGCGGCAATGATCTCCTTGCTGATATCGGCCCCCTCGCTGCTGTACATCACGCCGGCGGCCCTCACCTCTATGATCAGGACGTATCCGTTTTTCTTGCCGTAGTCCTGGACCACGGTCGTCACCTCCCGGACTAACCGTTGCCGCACATCTCGCTCGCGCTCGCCAAACTCGCGATTGAGGTCCTCCGCGATCCGATTGAGGTCCACCTTCGCCTTCTGAATCGCCTTCTCCTTGTCCTTCCTGGCGGCTTCACTCAACACGCCCTGCTGCTTCTCGAGATCGGCCACCATCTGGCGGATTTTCTGCTCTTGCACATCAAGATCTCGATTCTTCGCGTCCATGTCGGCCTTGAGCTTTGTCAGGGGTTCCCTCCCCTTCTTGGATTCCACCAGGACCTTTTGCAGGTCCACAAGACCGATCTTGACCGCCTCGGCACCCACCGGGGCCCCATCCACTCCGAAGAAGAGTGTAATCAGCACCAGCAGCGGCAGTCCCTTTGACATCCCGCGTCTCATCCGCATTGCCTCCACCTCCCCACCCCTCATTTAGAACGTGCGTCCCACGTTGAAATGGATGACAAAATTATCATTGCCCGGCTGCGGATCGAGGTTATATCCGAGGTCGATCCGGACCGGACCAAAGGGGGTCACCACGCTCAGCCCAACCCCCACGGCATATTCCATGTCGAAATTCTGCGCAACCTCCTCCGTGGCAATGTTTTTGGCAACGTCAATCCAAAGCGCCCCCCGGAGATTGACAAAATCCTTGAAGATGGGGAATCCCGCCTCTGCGGTGAAGAGGTAAAACTGGTTCCCCCCGATCCGCTCCCCGGTCACCGGGTCCGCGGGGCTGAACTCCCGGAATTTAGCCCCGCGAAAGGCGTTGGGCCCTCCGAGGAAGAACCGCTCCTGAAGCGGGACCACATTGGTATCCCCATGGGGCTCGGCGAACCCTGCGCGCCCTCCGACCCACCCGATGATCTCCTTGTCTTCCCAGATGGGAAAGTGATATCGGGCATCCAGAATGATCTTGTAGAACTCGTTGTCCCCTCCCAAAAAGCCGCCCGCCCACTCACCATTCAGGCCCACCCGGTACCCTGTCGTGGGGTTGCCGGGATCATTGCGTACGTCCCGGACCAGCCCGAGGTTTAGTGAGCTGGTATCCGAGGTCCCCCTTTGTTCTTGGATTTGGGTGGCGGCGATCGCACTGACGTCAGAGATAGTAATCTGTTCATACAGGTACCCGAGACTCACGTAATTGTACTTGAGGAACCGACGGCCAAATGCGATTTCGGCTCCGAGCCGCTCTTGGGTATAATCGTCGAAGTCCGAGGTCTGGTCGAAGAGCGCCAGGCTGAAGGAATACTCGGAGTCCAAGAAGAAGGGATCATCATACCGAAAGTCCAGTTGGTTGGTGGTGGTTCCTATCGACGCCGAGAGTCGCATCCGCTTCCCGAGCCCGAAGAGATTATCCTCGGTCACGAAGCCAGTCCCGACGGCCCCCCCGGAGGTGCTGAACCCTCCGCCGATCCCCAGGCGACCGGTGGGCTTCTCCTTCACGTCGATTCCGAGCACGAGTTGCTCGGGGGCAGACCCTTGAGTGCTCTTGATATCCACCGATTCGAAGTACCCGAGCTTGCCCAGTGCTGCCCGTGCCTCCTGAAGGAGCTTGCCGTTGTATACATCCCCCTCGGCTAATTCCAGCTGTCTCCGGATCACCTTGTCCCGCGTCTTCGTATTCCCTCGAATCTCGATCCGCTCCACATAGGCCTTTATCCCCTCGGTGATGTCGAAGGTCACGTCGACAATCGATTCATCTGTCCGTACCCGGGTGACCGGAACCACATCTGCAAAGACGTATCCCAGCTCGGCATATTTCCCAGACAGGACCAAGAGGTCCTTGCGGAGGACATCGCGACCGAAGAACTCCTCTTTGGGGAGTTTGAGGCCGGCCCGGAGTTCCTCCGGAGTGAAGATGGTGCTTCCCTTCACGTCGACCGTTCCCGTGCGGAACCGAAGGCCCTCCTCGATCTGGATCACGATGTCCAGACGGTTCGCCGCCTTATCGATGCGAATCTCCGGCTCTGCAACCTTCACCTGCAGATATCCCCGGTCGAGATACAGCGCCTTAATCCGCTCCACGTCTTGGTCGAGGTCCGGTCGCTTGAGGACTCCAGCGCGAAGCAATGGAATGAAAAACCGTTCTTTCGTGGCCATCACCCCGCTGATCGTCCCGGCACTGAGCTCCTTGTTGCCTTCGAAGGTAATGTCCCTCACGAAAAACTTCGCACCCTCCTCGATGTCAAAGACAAGGTCCACCTCCCGGTCCGAGACCTTCTCGGACCTCCCCATCACCTGCGCGGTATAGAACCC
>JBOHQS010000167.1:0-4686 GCA_050732295.1 Methylomirabilales bacterium (SeqCode) | reverse complement strand
CGTAGAAATCAACCCTTTCCCCCTTCGTCCCCCACCACGCGGGGAGCCGATCTCCGGCGGCAACGACTGCAACGGTCCGGACTTCGACCGGTGCGGGCGCCCCCGGCTGGGGACGAAAGACCCGAGCAATTTCAAAGAGCTTCGCCTCGCGACTCCCCCGGCTTTCGTTCAGAACCAGGTTCTCAAGGAGAGAGGGAAGGAGGAGACTCCGTAAGACTGCCTCCCCCCCCAGCGGATTTCGGATTCTGAGCAGGCGTCGCCGGGGGTCGTCCGCCGGCAGGCGTAACTTATCAAGAACCTCCTCTCGTGTAAAGCTAAAATTGACCGTCTCCTGGAAGCCCCAGGCCGTCAGCAGCCGACGCATCTGGCGTTCAATCCCCCAGAAGGAGCTTCCCCCTGCCGGCCGGACCTCACTCGTCGGTCTCGAGGTCGGAATCTGATCAAAGCCTCTGAGCCGGGCCACCTCCTCGACCAGATCGATCTCCCGGGTGAGGTCGAGGCGGTGGCTCGGTGGCGCGACTGCTAGCACTTTGGATCCCTGTGGCTTCACCCGGCACTGGATCCGCCTGAGGACCCGACCGACTTCGGGGAGAGCGACGGCGCTCCCGAGGACCTGCCGGACCCGCTCGACTCGCAGACGGAGCGGCGTGCGCTTCCGGCGCGCCGCCTGAACGTCGATGAGACCCCGGGCCACCCGACCGCCGGCGAGCCCAACGATGAGCGCGGCCACCCGGTCCAGGGCCCGGTCCACCCCCTGTGGATCAACCCCTCGCTCAAAGCGATACGAGGACTCGGAACTGAGCGTGAGTGCCTTGGCCGTCCGACGGACGCTGACTGGCTGGAACAGGGCGCTCTCCAGCAACAGGTCCTTGGTCGCGCCTGTCACCTCTGTTGCGAGACCCCCCATCACGCCGGCAATGGCGACTGGGCTACCTGCATCGGCGATGACGAGCATCCCGGGTTCGAGGGGGCGCTCCAGGCTGTCGAGCGTCACGATCCGCTCGCCTTTCACCGCCCGGCGTACCACAATCCGCCCCCCCTCCAGGCTCGCGTGGTCGAAGGCGTGAAGGGGTTGGCCCATCTCGAGGAGAACATAGTTCGTCGCATCCACCACGTTGTTGATGGGTCTCAAGCCTAAAAGGACAAGCCGCCGCCTCACCCAGAAGGGAGAGGGGCCGATGCTCACCCCCTGGATCACCCGGGCCGCATATCGGGGGCAGAGATCGGCCGCCTGTACGGTCACCGCGGTGAGGTCCTGTATCGATGTTGTCCCCTCTCGGGGCCTGGCGGCCTTGAGGTGAAGGGTCGCCCCCGTCAGCGCAGCCACCTCCCGCGCCATGCCCCAATGAGAGAGACAGTCCCCCCGATTCGCGGTGACGGCGACCTCCAGGATGTGGTCGTGCAGTTTCAAGGCCTGGGCGAGATCGAGCCCCGGGGTCGCCGTCTCGCCGAGAATGAGGAGACCCGTGCCATCCTCCCCGAGGCCCAACTCTTTCTCAGAGCAGAGCATGCCGACCGATCGTTCTCCTCCGATGAGCGCCTCCTGGATCTGTCGCCCGTCTGGCAACTCCGCTCCCGGCAACGCCACAGCCACTCGCGCACCGACGGCCTTATTAGGCGCGCCGCACAGGATCGGGACGACCGTTCCGCCGACATCGACGCGACAGAGACTCACCTTCTCACCTCGGGGAGGTGGATCGATGGCCTGAATGCGTCCGACAACCACCTGCGTAAAGGCAGGCCGGATCTCCTCAACCCCTTCCACCTCGAGTCCAGCCATGGTCAGGCGGTCGGCCAGCTCCACAGGGGTCAGCACAATCTCCACGAGCTCCCGCAACCAATTGAAGCTCACCTTCATGAGATGCAATCTCCTCCCGTGCAGAAAATCGCACGGGGGAAGTTGAGGTGTCAAGCGGATCATGAAGGCACGCGCGAGAAGCCCTGGACTGACTCTTGCATATAGGGCTATATTGTAGTGGTTTCAGAGGCCGCGGCGGCTGAGGGGGGAGGACAGTCGCCTTTCAGGCCTTTCGGGGAGGATAGGGAGGTTTGACAGGTGATCGGCGTCAAATGCCCCAAGTGTAAGTTGATGCAGATGCCCCGGCCGACGTGCAAATCCTGCAGTGCCCCCCTCGATGCGGGGGCGCCGCTTCAGGCTGCTGCACAGACTCCTCCGACGCGACCGAGTCCTCCACCCCAGACGAGTTCTCCTGCGCCGCGGTCAGCTCCTCCTCCGCCGCCCCGACCAGGGCCGATATACAGGACCGAGGTCGCTCCACCATTGTTGAAAGAGGAAGGTCCGCCATCTCCCCCATCCTGGATCCCTCCCACTGCTTCCCACGAGCCCCCGCCCCACGTCGAAGGTGGCGAAGACGGGATCCACACCTTGTTCTTCTATGGCAAGGGCGGATCGCTCTTTGGCATCCATACCGTCAATATGTTGCTGACGGTCCTCACCTTGGGGATCTACTATTTCTGGGGGAAGGTGAGGGTCCGGAACTACTTGTTGAGCCAGACCGAGTTTGCCGGGGATCGATTCGCCTACCACGGAACGGGCAAGGAGCTGCTCGCAGGCTTCCTGAAGGCGCTGTTGGTGTTCTTCCTGCCCATCGGCGCGCTCTTCATCGCCCCGGAGTACTTTGAAGCCAGCGAGGCGGTCAAGGCCGGAGCCCTTGCGACCGTGTACGTGATCGGCTTCGTGTTCGTTCCCGCCGCCATGGTGGGAGCCCGCCGCTACCGCATGAGTCGGACGTCCTGGCGGGGAATCCGGTTCTCGTTCCGCGGTCGGGCCCTGGACTTTGTCAAGATCTTCGTCGGGGGCTCGTTTCTCTCGATGATCACCCTGGGACTGTACTACCCGTTCTTCATGACCAAGCAATACGCCTTCATGACCTCCCACTCTTACTTCGGTACTCAGAAGTTCGATTTCGACGGACGGGGGCGGGACCTTTTGGGCAGCTACATCCTGGCTTTCCTGCTTCTTTTTCCGACCTTGGGTTTGTATTGGTTCTGGTTCCAGGCCAAGCTTCAGCGCTACTTCTGGGATCATACCAGCTTTGGGAATGCCCGCTTTCGCTCGACCGTCACGGGCGGCCGCCTGCTCTTGCTGACCCTCGGAAACTTTCTTCTGCTGGGCTTGACATTGGGCCTCGGCTGGCCATGGGTGTTGGTCCGGAACGCCCGCTTTACCTGCCAGTACTTGATCCTTGAGGGCCCCCTGGATATGGCAGTCATCAGGCAGGACGCCCAGCTCGCCTCGGCCACCGGAGAAGGCCTGGCCAGTTTCCTCGATCTGGACACCGGCTTCGACTTCGGCTAGACAAAACCCAGCCTTCCATGCTCTCATTCTCCTGTAGCGAGCCGCGTACGGTCCCCGCCACGCCCCGCCACGCGGCCCGATAGCCTTTACCGGCGGAAGGGACATCGATCCACGCTGATGAAGACTGACTGGGAAGGATACTATCTGGACGGCCGAAGCGCAGCACGCCACCGGGCGGGGATCCGCCTGATGCGGAGCGGCCTCGAGGTCACCACCCAGGCGGGCACACTCTGGTGGCCGTATCCAGAGATCAGACAGACCCAGGGCTTCTACGCGGGTGAGGAGGTCCGTCTCGAGCGAGGCGGCGAGATGCCGGAGGCCCTCCTCGTCTCAGACGCCGCATTCCTGACCGCACTGCATCGGGTCGCACCCGAGCTGGCAACCCGGTTCCACGACCCCGCCCGTCGCCGGGCGCGCGCTAAGCTGACCCTGCTCGCGGCGGCAGCCGTCATCGGGATAACAACAGCCCTGTACCTTTGGGGTATCCCGGCTATGGCAGGGATCGTCGCATCCCAGGTCCCGGCCTCGTGGGAAGAGGGCCTCGGTGAGGCCGTGGTCGAAAACCTCGCACCCCCTCCAAAGCGGTGCACGGATCCGACCCTTGCCAGGGCGATTGACGAGATCACAATTACCCTGACCCGGACCCTTCCCGCCTCTCCTTACACCTTTCGGGTGGCAGTGGTTGACAACCCAACGGTGAACGCCATTGCGGCCCCCGGCGGATTCATCGTGCTGTTCCGAGGGCTCGTCGAGCACACCCAAAACCCTGAAGAGCTGGCCGGCGTTCTCGCCCACGAGGTGCAGCACATCGTGAGACGCCACGCCACACGTATGCTGGTTCACAACGCCTCGACCGGGCTCCTCCTGGGCGCCCTGACCGGTGACGCGCGCGGCGCCATGAGGTTCGGGCTGGAAGGGGCCCGGATCCTCGGGATCCTTCGATACAGCCGCCATCACGAGGAGGAGGCGGATCTGGAGGGGATCCGGATGCTCATCGCAGCTCGGATCGATCCCGCAGGCCTGGTCCGGTTTTTCGATTCTCTGAAAGAGAAGGAACAGGGGAAGGAGGGGCCGGCGCTCCTTACGTATCTGTCCACGCATCCGACCACCGCCGATCGAGTCGAGCGATTGAAATCGCTGGCTGCACAGGCGGATGGCCAGTGGATCACGCTTCTTCCAGACCTCCAGTGGCGGGAGATCAGCCGACTCTGCCATGCCGCCGGCGAGTGACCGGTGAACGCGGCTGTCGATCCATGACGACAGGGGCCGCCTCGACCGATAAGCAGATGCTAGAGCTTTCCGTGTCCGGCCTCGCCTTTCGAGGGCACGGCATCGCCCGCACGAGTGACGGTCAAGTGGTCTTTCTC
>JBOHQS010000166.1:0-4687 GCA_050732295.1 Methylomirabilales bacterium (SeqCode) | reverse complement strand
GCTTTTCCTCTTTGTCCCAGAGGCGGATGGTCATGGCCGGGGCGTCAAGACCGTAGGGCTTCAAGGTCTTCGCGTTGTCGGTCACAAACTCTTTGACCCGAGCACGGACGAGGTCCCACAGCAAGTCCTCGACCACCCGCTGATCCGCTAACGCCTCCTCCGGCTCCTTGATCCTCCAGGTGTCCCCCTCCTTCTTGAGGAGTGTCCGTCCCCTGGGACTTTCGAGTTCGACCCGGGCCACCTGTCCATGGTCGAAGTTGAGCAGCGTCCGGTCTCTGAGGTCGGCCACCTGCTGCGGGAGGCCCTTGACAAAGTTCTCCTTCAGCTCGAGGATCTGTTGCTCACCCCGCCGCCGGGCATACAGACCCCCAGGTTTTTTCCGGGTTCCGAGGAGGAGGGTGGCATCGGCTTCCCCTTCCAGCGTGAACGTGATCTCGCCTCGGGGAGGGTCGAGGCCAAGGCTGCCCAGATTCGCCGGGGGTTTGTCCAGGAAGGTCGTTACCTGGTCTTGAGTGACGGCCCGCAGGAGGTCCGATACCTTGGTGGGATCGGCCTTGGCCTCGAGAGGCTGAATGATCCACCACTCGTTCTTCTCGCGGCGCTCGAGGCGAAGGCGGAGCGAATTCCAGGAGACCGTCACGGTCTTCACCCCTTCTCGATCCAAGAAGAGGGGGGCCTTGCTCCGAAAGGCGAATGGCTCCCTTTCCAGAGAAGTCTTGACGGTCGCGGGGATGAGGAGGATTTTTTTCTCTCCGGGACGCCGGGCGTAGGCCGAGAAACCGGTGGGCACGGCGCTGCCGACTTCCAGGGTGAAGGGCTGGTCTGTGTTCTTGAGCTGAACGGTCAAGACAATGGCGGGATTCTGGAGGCCGAACTCGCCGATATTTTCCTGGGCCTCTAACGCCCGCTCGATCTTCGCCCGGGTCACGTTCCCCAGGAGGGTGGTGATCTCTCTTTCATCTCCCCGGTCCTCTACCGGTTGGCTCATGCGCCACCCCTGCTCCTCTCTGGTCAGGGTGATAATCGTTTCCCCGCGTCGGATGCTCAGGCTGCTGACCTCCTTCTCCTGGAAAGGGACCAGCTTCGTCTCGTCCTGTTTCCGAGCCTCCCTGATTTCCAGGAAATAGTAGGCGAGGCCGAGCAGCACGAGGAGGCCGACGAGGAGCAGGGTGGTGCGAAACTTCATGCCGACCGTCTCCGACGGAGGAAGACGACGACCCAGGTGCCGATCATGGCGAGGGGGGGGAGGACGAGGATTCCCCAGAAGGCGAGCCGCGCCTGATTCGCGGTGAGGACCAGCGGCCTGAACTTGGCCTGCCGCGGGCGGATCGCGATCAGCTGTTCTTCCTCGGCGAGCCAGCTGACCGAGTTCAAGAAGAGGTCCCGATTCCCCGCGAGACCCAGGTAGTTGTTCTGTATAAAGGCAGCGGTCCCGTAGGCCACGATCCTCCCTTTTCGGTCTCCCGTCCCCGGTCTCCCGTCTCCGGTCTCTTGTGTCTTGGAGACCTCAGTCCTCAGTCCTCGTTCCTGGGCCCCTACCTCGACCGTCGCCACCGCTCCCACCGGCACTGGCCCCTGCCGATCCTTCCCCTCGTCATACCCGGCCTCTCCCCGGTCCAGGGCGGCCTTGTCGGTCTCGGCCCAGCTTTCGGAGCTGGTCCGGATTAGGACCTGCACTGTAATCCCTGTCGGCGGTCCGGCGACAGCATCGACCGTGCGGGCATAGGGCAGAATCGTGGCCAAGATTACATCCTTGGTGAACTCTATGGTGATCGGGTGAGGCTCGTACTGGGTGACCACCGGGAGGAGGTAATCCCCCCCAAAGGCCCGGCTCAGCCGGTCCACGATGATATCCTTGCCCATCAGGATGCCGTACTTCTTGAGAAGGTCGGTGAGTCCGGCGGCGGTGAAGGGATCGAGGAGGACCAAGAGCTTCCCCCCTCGTTTGACATAGGCCTCGATGAGTTGCAGCTCGGTCGGCAACAGTTCGCTTTGGGGGCCGGCGATAACAAGGACCGCCGCATCATTGGGGACCTCCCTTTCGCGGAGCAGCAGGAGGGGCTTGACCTCGTACTCGACCTCGGTGAGCGCCTGCTTCGCCTGAGAGAGGCCCTGCCGCGCGGCGCTGTCCAGCCCTGCCTCACCGTGGCCGGTGAGGAAATAGAGGACTCGCTTCTCTGTGCGGAGGAGCTTAACCAGGGCGTTGGTGATCTTCTCCTCTTCGGCCCCCTGGAACTTTTGCTCTTTGCCTCCGCTCTCGAGGACGACCGTCCCGTACGTCGCAATGCCGTACCGCCTCGCCAGGGCGGGGTGCCGGTCCGGGTCCACCAGCTCGAAGCGGAACTTGGGAGAGATTTGGGCGTACTGGGCCAGGAGGTCCTGGGCGGCAGCCTTTCCCGGCTCGTCGGTCCGATAGAAGGCGACGGCGTGGACTTCGTTCTCCAGTGATCTGAGGAGCTTGATCGACTGATCGGAGAGCGAGTGGCGCCGCCCCTGGGTCAGATCCACCCGGACATTGTGGCGGATTGCTAACGCCTCGACCACCACGACGATCGCGAGAAACAGCATCAGGGCCAGGGCGGTGTTCAGCCCATACCGCGTCCCCCGACGACGGACGAACTCACCGAGCCAGATAAGCACTCGTCCCACGTGCTACCCCTTCCACCGTCGAATCTCGAGCGACTTCAGCGTCGCGAAGAGAAAGAAACTCGTCATGCCCAGATAGTAGACGATGTCCTTCATCTCCAACACCCCCCGGGCAAAGCTCGTGAGGTGCTCCACGATGGAGAGGTGGCGGAAGAGCGCGCCCCAGTCCCCTTCGGCGAGAGTCGCCCCCCAGCCGATGATCCAGAAGAGGAGGAGGGCGCCAAACGTAAAGGCCGCCGCCACAATCTGATTCTCTGTCAGGGAAGAAAAGAGGAGCCCCAGGGAGAGAAAGGTCATTCCCAACAGGAGGAGGCCCAGGTATCCGGTCAGGATGGGGTATAGCTCGAGCTCGCTCCACAGCCCGAGGAAGGGCAGATAGAGGCCCGTAGCGGAGAGGAGCAGGGCATAGAGAATCGTGGCCGCCATGAACTTGCCCACCAGGACCTCCCCATCCCGAAGCGGATAGGTGAGCAAGAGTTCTAACGTTCCCTGCTTTCGCTCCTCGGCGAACAGGCGCATCGTCAGGAGAGGCATCAGAAACAGCAGCACCACGCCGAGATCGATGAAAAAAGGTCGGAGGATGCCGTCGGTGACGTTGAGGCCGCTGGCGAGCCCTGGATTCATTGCGGCCTGGATGCTGATGAGACTGAAATAGGCCAGAATCGTATAGAAGAAATACCCGGAGATGACGAGGAAGAGCGTGAAGACGGCATAGGCGATCGGGGAGGCGAAGTAGGAGCGCATCTCTTTCTTAAATACCGCGATAGCTCCCATGGCCCTCTCCAAGTTCTAGCTGTCAGCAGTCAGCTATTGGCTGTCCGCTGAAACAGAGGAAGCGCCCTTTCAAGGGCCCTAGCTGACGGCCGACGGCTGATCGCTGACTGCTTCCTCGTCGGTGACCAATCGAATGAAGACGTCCTCCAGGCTCATGTCGACCGGCCTGAGCTCCAAGAGCCCCCAGCCGCTGCTACAGACGACGCGCGCGAGCTCCTGGCGCAGGTCCCGGTCCTTGTCCGTCTCGACGAGATACCGGCGCAGCGCTCCGGCCCCGTCCTTCATCACGACCTGAAGGACGCCTGGCGCCTCGCGGAGGCTGACCGTAACCTGGTCCGGTGGCCCGTCAATTTGGAGCAGCACCTGGGTCGAGCGCTGGAGGCGGCGGGTCAGGGTCTCTGGGGTGTCCACCGCCACAATGCGGCCCTCGTTGATGATGATCACCCGCTGACAGACCATGCTGACCTCGGGCAGGATATGTGTGGACAGAATCACCGTACGTTCGCCCTGCATATCCCGGATGAGGCTGCGGATTTCGATGATCTGCTTGGGGTCAAGTCCGATAGTCGGCTCGTCGAGGATGAGGATGGGCGGGTCGCCGAGGAGGGCCTGGGCGAGTCCGACCCGCTGGCGATAGCCCTTGGAGAGCTTGCCGATGATCCGCCCTCGGGCATCCTGGAGGAGGCACCGTTCGATCGCCTCCCCGACGCGCTGTCGTCGGGTCAGCCGGGAAAGTCCTTTGGCCTCCGCCACGAAGTTTAGATACTGGGTCACGGTGAGGTCGGTGTACAGGGGAACCTGCTCCGGCAGGTAGCCGATCCGCCGCCGCACATCCAGGGCCTGGGTGCGGATGTCGTATCCACCTATCCTGGCGGTGCCGGAGGTCGGAGGCATGAAGCACGAGAGGACGCGCATCGTGGTGGTCTTTCCGGCCCCGTTCGGACCGAGGAATCCCACCACCTCCCCCTTTTGCACCGTGAAGGTGAGGTTGTCGATGGCGGTTTTATTCCCGTAGACTTTTGTGAGTCCCTCTACCTCGATCATGGCGACCCCCGAAGATTATACTGCGCTCTTGGGGAATTTCAAAATCCCGGCCGGACGGTTCAGGGGAGCGGCCTTCGCCGGCGGAAAATTCCACGGGGTGCTGACTCTGCTGCAACAGCACCCTCGGTCCCTCGCACCGGGGCTCTCGCGGCGACCCTGAGCGGCGGCTTACGGCCCGGGTCCCTCCGTGTTCACGATCCGTGCAAGAAAGGCGGGCACGGAT
>JBOHQS010000165.1:0-4705 GCA_050732295.1 Methylomirabilales bacterium (SeqCode) | reverse complement strand
CTTGCCGATGCGTTCCACGGCCTCCCGAATCTGGTCAACCGGAACGGTGAGGGCGGCCCGGATAAACCCCTCGCCGTGGGGCCCGAAACCGACGCCCGGGGTCATCACGATCCCTGCCTCGCTCAAGAGCCGCTTGGCGAGCTCAGTGGAGTTATGCCCTGGAGGGATCGGGATCCAGACGTAGAAGGTGGCCCGCGGCCTGGGGACATTCCACCCGAGACGGGTGAGCCCCTCGACGAGGACGTCCCGCCGCTCCTGATAGACCTTGCAGTGGGCCGCGACGCAGTCCTGCGGGCCCTTGAGCGCCTCAATCCCGGCGAGCTGGATCGCCTGGAAGACGCCGGAGTCCACATTGGTCTTGACCCGGCCGAGCCCGGCCAGGACGTCGGCATTCCCCACGGCAAACCCGATCCGCCAGCCGGTCATGTTGTACGTCTTGGACAACGAGTGGTACTCGATCGCCACCTCTTTGGCCCCCTCGACGCTCAGGACAGAGGAGGGCCGGAAGCCGTCGAAGGAAATCTCGGAGTACGCGGCATCGTGGCAGAGGATGAGACCGTGCCTCCGGGCAAAGGCGACGGCCTGAGCCAGGAACGCCTCGGGGGCACACGCCGCGGTCGGATTGTTGGGGTAATTCAGGAAGAGCATCCTCGCCTTGCGCAGCACATCGAGCGGGATGCTCTCCAGATCTGGGAGGAAGCCGTTCGAAGGGTAGAGGGGAAGGGCATGGGGAGTTCCGCCGGCAAAGGCCGTCGCCGCTTGATAGACCGGATAGCCGGGATCGGGGATGAGCACCGCATCGCCGGGCTCGATGAAGGCCAGCGGCATATGGGCGATCCCCTCCTTGCTGCCGATGAGCGTCAAGACCTCCGTGGCAGGATCGAGCACCACCCCGAACCGGTCCCGGTACCATTCGGCCACCGCTTGGCGGAACTCCATCAGCCCTTCGTACGAGGGATAGCGGTGATGCCGGGCGTCTGCGGCGGCCTCGGCCATCCGCGTGACGATATGGGGGGGCGTCGGAAGGTCCGGGTCCCCGACCCCCAGATCGATGATGTCCATTCCCCGCTTGATCGCCTCTTGCGTGAGCCGATCGATCTCCGCGAAGAGATACGGGGGGAGCTGCCTCAGTCTCGTGGCGTACGGAAACCGTCTCTTCATCAGGCCTCCTAGGGCTGGCGGGTGACCGTATTCCGCAGCCGACCGATCCCGCCGATCTCGATCTCGATCGTGTCCCCCGGCTTCATCGGGCCGATGCCAGACGGGGTCCCCGTGGCGATAATGTCTCCGGGAAAGAGCGGCATGATCTTCGTGATAAAGCTCACCATGTATGGGACGTCAAAGATGAAGTTGGCGGTGCTGGAGCTCTGCTTGAGGTCCCCGTTCAAATACGCGCGGACCGCCGTATTGTGGGGGTCCAGGGCCGTCTCCACCCAGGGGCCGACAGGGCCGAAGGTATCGAAAGACTTGCTCCGCGTCCATTGGCCGTCCTTGCGCTGCAGGTCCCGCGCGGTCACGTCATTGAAGCACGTGTACCCCAGGATGATCCTGGCGGCTCTTTTCGCAGAGACTGCCTTGGCGTACCGCCCGATGACGACGGCCAACTCGGCCCCATAGTCGAGGCGGTTCGAGACCTTGGGGTAGAGGATCTTTCCCCCGTGCGGGAGGACCGTCGTGCCCGGCTTAATGAAGATCACCGGCTCACCCGGAAGTTCAAAGCCAAGTTCCGCCGCGTGATCCCGGAAGTTGAGCCCGACGCCCACAATCTTGGTGGGCTCGGTCGGGGAGAGGAATCGGATACGGTTGAGGGGATGCTTCTTGCGGGTGACGCGGAACCGGCCGAAGACATTCCCGTCAAGCTCCCGGACGATGCCATCCTCGACCACGCCGTACCTGGGCTCTCCACCCGCCTGGAACCGGACGATCCGCATATTTTCAGCCTCTCAGCGGTCAGCCAACGGACTAGAGACTGGAGACCTGAGTCTTAAGACTGGAGTCTCGGGTCTCCTGTCTCCGGTCTCATGTCTCTCGCTGCTGACTGCCGACAGCTTCTACTTCAGCCCGAGGACGTCCGCCATGTCATAGAGCCCCTTGGGGGCCTGCGCCACGAACCGGGCAGCCCGCAGCGCCCCCCGAGCGAAATTGTCCCGGCTATGCGCCCGGTGACCAATTTCGATCCGCTCTCCCATGCCTCCGAAGAGGACGGTATGCTCCCCCACGATATCGCCTGCGCGGACGGTGTGGACGCCGATCTGCGCCTTCGGCCGCTCCCCCACGATCCCCTTCCGGCCGTAAATTGCCACCTGTTCCAGGTCCCGCCCCAACGCCTCGGCCACCACCTGGGCCATCCGGAGGGCGGTGCCGGACGGGGCATCCTTCTTGAAGTGGTGGTGGGCCTCGACGATCTCCACATCATAGTCGTCCCCCAGGGTCCGGGCCACCTCCCGCAACACCTTGAAGAGGACGTTGACCCCCACGCTCATGTTCGGGGAGATGACGCAGGCCATGTGGGCGGCAAGACGCCGGGCCTCCGCGAGATGTTCCTTGGTCAGCCCCGTCGTCCCCACAACGATGGGCACACCCGCCTGGCTCGCCGCCCGGAGATGATCGACAGAGGCCTCCGGCGCCGTGAAGTCGATGACGACGTCGGTGCCCGCGATGATCCTCGCCAGGCCATCGGCCACCTTGACCCCCACCACCCCGATCCCGGCCACCTCTCCGACATCCTGCCCGATGGCGGAGTGACCGGGGCGTTCCGTGGCCCCGACGATCCGAAAGTCGCCCGCCTCTTTCGCGAGGGCCAGGACGCGACCCCCCATCCTCCCACTGGCCCCGGTCACAATGACTCGGATCATCGCTCCTCCGCTCGGTCATGCAGCCATCGGCTCTGGGCTGTCATCTCACGCCGCACAGGCTCAGGACAGCAGGCCGTAGGCTCGCAGTGCCTTCTGCAGTTTGTCCCGGTTGGCCTGAGACATCGGGCAGAGCGGTAGCCGGAGCTCGCCATTCAGTCTCCCGAGAAGCTGCATGGCGGTCTTCACCGGGATCGGATTGGTTTCGTAGAACATGGCCTTGCAGAGGGGGAAGAGACGGAGGTGAAGCTCTTTCGCCCGCTTCCAGTCGCCGTTTAATGCGGCACGGGTCATCTCCGCCGTCTCCTTCGGGACGATGTTGGCGACGACCGAGATCACTCCCTTTCCCCCAACGGCCATCAGGGGGAGGGTCAACGTATCATCGCCCGAGACGACCGTGAGTCGATCCCCGCAGAGACTGATGACCTCCGTCATCTGCTCGAGCGATCCGCTGGCCTCTTTCATCCCGACGATGTTCGGCAGCTCCGCCAGGGCCGCTACAGTCTCGGTAAGCATGTTGACCCCGGTCCGCCCCGGGATGTTGTACATGATGATCGGGATGTCCACCGCCGCCGCCACCGCTGTGTAATGGGCAACGAGGCCTGCCTGCGTAGGCTTGTTGTAGTACGGACAGACCATCAGCACGCCGTCCGCGCCCGCCTTTTTGGCGTGCTGGGTCAGGTCGATCGCCTCGGCGGTGGAGTTAGACCCGGTCCCGGCGATCACGGGGATCTGGCCCGCCGCCGCCTCAATCGTGACCTCCACGACCCGCTTGTGCTCCGTATGGCTCAGCGTCGGGGACTCACCGGTGGTCCCGCACGGAACAATGGCATCGGTCCCGTTCTTGACGTGAAACTGAACCAGCTCACGGATCTTGACTTCATCGACCTTTCCATCTCGAAAGGGGGTGACCATCGCCACGATGGAACCTTCAAAGCTCTTCTTCATCGCCCTCCCCTCCATGGTTCATGGTTGATAGTTCATGGTTCATAGTTCACGGATCACAGACAGCTAACAGTCGAGGACTCAAGGTTCACGGTTTGCTGAGCAGCCAGCCGCTCACGGGTCATCATTGATAGACTGAGCGCTGGCAATGACCCTGTTGACCCTGAACCATGAACCGTGAACCCTGAACCATTCACAGGTTGTCGGGCATCTCTTCGCCGCGAATGAGATCCTCGTAACGCTCCCGCGCCCGGATCAGGAAGTGCCGATCGCCCTTGACCAGAACCTCGGCGGCCCGAGGTCGAGCGTTATAGTTCGAGGCCATGGTAAATCCGTACGCACCGGCGCTCATCACGGCCAAGAGCTCCCCGGGCTCCACCATGGCGATCTCCCGATCCTTCGCGAGGAAGTCTCCGGACTCGCAGATCGGGCCAACCACATCCACGGTGAGGCGCTGCCGCTCTTCCTGCCGCCGGACGGGCTGGATGGCGTGGTAGGAGCCATACAGGCTTGGGCGGATAAGGTCGTTCATCCCCGCATCCACAATGACAAAATCCTTCGTGGGGGTCCGTTTCGTGTAGAGCACCCTGGTCACCAGGATCCCGGCGTTCCCGACAATCACGCGTCCCGGCTCAAAGAGGATCGTGCATCCCAGGTCCTTCAGGATGGGGATGACCGCCCGGGCCATCTCGGTTGGGTGCGGCGGCGTCTCGTCACCATACGGGATCCCCAGCCCGCCGCCCACATCTAGGTACCGAATGTCGATCCCACGCGTGCGCAGCTCACGGATCAACTCGGCAATGCGGGTCAGGCTATCGACGAAGGGGCTCACATCGGTGATCTGCGAGCCGATATGGGTATGGACCCCGACGATGGCGATGTGGGACAGCGTCTGCGCCAGCTGATAC
>JBOHQS010000164.1:0-4722 GCA_050732295.1 Methylomirabilales bacterium (SeqCode) | reverse complement strand
ACTCGAGGTCCGGCTGTATCAGCGGGTCAAGGCCGACAAGAAAGCGATGGGCCAGGCCGCCGCCGCGGTGCTGCTCTCGAGCGCTGCGGCCGGCCTCGGAACGATCACGCGGGCAGGGTTCGGGGGAGTCGTCACGGGAACGATCATGGCGCTCATCCGGTGGTGTCTCTGGGCGTTTCTGACCTACCAGATCGGCACCAAGCTGCTTCCCGAGGCCCGGACCAAGGCAGACATCGGGGAGTTCGCGCGCACCGTCGGCTTTTCCGCCGCGCCCGGACTGATCCGCGTGCTCGGGATCGTTCCTCCGGCCGCCGAGATGGTCTTTCTGGTCGCGGACATGTGGATGCTGGTGGCCATGGTGATCGCGGTGAAGCAAGCCCTGGATTATGTCTGGACGGAGCGGGCCGTGGGTGTCTGCGTCCCCGGATGGATCGTGAACATGCTGATCGGATTCTGGTTCTACGCGTAGCCTGCGCGGATCCCTCGGACGCTGGGGGCCATCGCCCCAGCATGCAGCCACGTGTGCCCGATCCGTGTGGGGGAGGCAAGCAAACCACTCGAGGTCCTGCTGAAGCAGACGGCCGGCGGATAGGAAGACATGAGGATATGGAATGTGAAAGGGGGAGGTTCCCCCTCCCCCTTTTCTTCATCGATTGCCGCGTTTTGACCGCGGAGCCCTTACGCCTGGGACCAACGACCTTTCAGCGTCAGGATCCCCCGGGGGGTCCCGGGAGGAATGCTGGTGTTAAACAGCGTATCATAGCCCCAGACGCGGTCGGGCGGCCGGTAGTAGTTGGTGCCCGAGTCCCCGCAGCAGCGCCAGTCCCCGGTCGCCTGCAGGCTGTGCCACAGGGCGATGATGGAGCCGTTGTAGGTAAGGGTATCACCGTTCCAGTCCTCGAGAAAGCGGATGACATTCTCGAGCTGGCCGTTGCCCTGCCCCACGCTCGACTCTTCGTCAGGCCCCAGTGCGAAGGCGGCATTCACCGTGGTGTTCGTGGCCGACCGGTTCGAGGTCGCCTGGTTCCCCTTGGCGTCGGAGTTGTTGGGCCCCCAGTTGTTGGAGAGGACCGTGATGGCGTCGGCCAAGATCGCCGCCGGGACCTTGTTCACGGTGTTGTAGTTCCCCTGGATATAGACCGGGTTATCCGAGACGACGCTGAACCCCTGACTCGGGAGCTGGGTGCCGTTCACCAGGCGGACCCCCTGGTGCACGCCGTCCCGGGATACGTAGAGGACCCCGTTGACCGGCGCCTTGCCGCAACTCTGTAGCCCCGCGATGTCCATCTCGGTGACGGTCATGGTCGATTGTTCACGCTTGTCATAGAAGCTCTTGGTGGTGACGTTACAGGCCGAGATGTCGACGGGGTTATTGTTCTTGTCTTTGGCCGTCGTGATCCCGGCCGCGTCCGTGAGGATCTTGAGATCCGCCTGGTAGTACAGCTTGGCCGCCTGCATCTCCGGGGAGTCCAGCGCCGCTCCCTTCTCAATCATCTGATGGGAGACCACATCCGGGTTGGCCGGATCGTAGAAGAGATCGGGGATCGGCGGGATGATTTCCTGCACCCCCATGGTGCTGTCCCGGAGGAGGCCGCCGAAGGTGCTCACCGCCGCATTCATCCATTGGAGAGGCGTCCACGGGTTATTGAAGTTTTGGTCGTACTCATGGTCGAAGTTGAGGGATTGATACACCCCGGCGGTATTCTTGATCTGCGGGTTACTCCCGTGGTCCGTCGGGTCCCGCTTGAGATAGCGATGGACGTCTCCGACCGTCGTCACGTAGGAGTCGAACCTCGCGCTGCTGTTAATCATGAAGATATTGCTGTTGGCATGGACCCGGCCGTTAAAGGTCATGGGCGGGCCGGGCGCGATCTCCAGATCTACCCCTTGCCCGTAAAAGACCCCGAACTGGAAGAGGGGGATCTCCAGGTACTGTACCACCTGTGTGAGCCGGGACCGGCTCCCCCGAGGCCCCCGCACCTCGGCGGTGATCTCGTAGTCGGTCGCTTGGGCGATGAGGCCCGCGTGCGCTCCGCTGCTGACCGTCGTGGCGTACGGCGTGGGCCTGATGCGCTGGACCTGGAAGGCGCTGAAGGTGTAGTTCGGATCGGTCAGCGCCGGGGCCGCGAGGGCGGCAAGCTGGACGTCTGTTGGGTTCCAGGTCGCGGCCAAGAGATTCCGGAGACTCACGATCCCCGACTCGAGCCCGGCCTCGGCTCCGTAGAAGGTCTGGGTCTGATTTCTATAGTTGCCGGCAATGGCATCCTCGGTCTGGGCCGTTGCAAGGAACGCTATCCCCTGGACTAAGAGGACAGCCATGATCAGGAGAGTGGCCACCAGGACCACCCCTCTCTGCTCCTTCACTCTCTGTGTCATCCGTCGTTTCATTTCTTGACTCCTTCGTCTGAGCCTCAATCCGTTAGACTCGGACCCTCGGAGGTTGTTTATACCTGAGAGAGAGCAGGGGGCGTGCCAAAGACCTCTGTGCGTATAAGTGGTTGATTTATAGAGATGAAAGCGGCCTATCGCGTTGACGGCGGCGGGTGAGAGAAAGGGAAAAAACGGGCCACAATGTCAGAGGGTCAATTGAGCCCGGACTTTTTGTCAGGGAGGACGTTGTTCAGGCCGTAGGCTTTGATCTTGCGATACAGGGTCCGCTGAGAGATCCCCAGGAGACGGGAGGCGGCGGCCTTGTTCCCATTGACCTCTCGCATGGTGGCCAGCAGGGCCTGGCGCTCGATCACCTCCATGGAGGTTCCGACCGCAAAGGTCAGGGAGCGCTCTGAGGTGAGCTGCCGGAGGTTCCCGGGGAGGTGCTCTGGCCGGATCGCCTCGCCCCGGACCAATACCACCGCCCGCTCGATACAGTTTTCGAGTTCCCGGACATTGCCCGGCCAGTCGTAGTCCATGAGCAGCGCGAGCGCCTCCGGCGCGATCTCCCGGATGTCCCGCTTGAGCCGCTTGCGGTACATCTCGAGGAAGTGGTCGGCCAGGAGGAGGATGTCCTCCCGGCGCTCCTTCAGCTCGGGCAGGTGGATGCCGATGACGTTCAAGCGGTAATACAGGTCCGGCCGAAATCGCCCCGCCGCCATCGCCTGGGTCAGGTCCTGGTTGGTTGCGGCGACGATCCGGACATCGACATTGATCGACTGCTCCCCCCCCACCGGCTTGACTTCCCCCTCCTGGATCGCGCGCAGGAGCTTGACCTGCATGCCGGGGCTGGTCTCACTGATCTCGTCGAGGAAGAGGGTCCCCCCATCCGCCTCCTTGAAGAGTCCCCGCTTGGTGGCGATGGCGCCGGTGAAGGCGCCACGGATGTGCCCGAACAGCTCGCTCTCGAGCAGCGTTTCGGTCAGTCCCCCGCAGTTGACGGCCAGGAAGGGGCGGTCCTTTCGGGGGCTGTGGAAGTGGAGCGCCCTGGCGATCAGCTCTTTGCCGGTCCCGGTCTTACCCTGGATGAGGACCGTGGCCTCGCTCCCCTCGAGATCCACGATGAGCCGGTAGACCTCCTGCATGCGGGGGCTCTTGCCCAGGATATTGTCGAACCGGTGCCGCTCCTCGAGCTGGCGCCGCAGGTAGAGGTTCTCTTGCCGCAGGTGCTGCTCCTCGATCGCCCGCTGGACCAGGTGCATGACCCGGTCGGTGGTCACCGGCTTGGTGAGGTACGCATAGGCCCCCACCTTGATGGCTTCGACGGCCGAGTCGATCGAGCCGTGGGCGGTGGTGATGATCACAGGTAGGCCAGGAAGGCTGGCCCGCACCGCCTTCAGAAACGCGAGGCCGTCCATACCCGGCATCACGAGATCGCTCATGACGAGATCGACGGGGACGGCCTGGAGGATGCCCAGGGCTTCCTTGCCGCCGCTGGCGGTGAGCACCTGATAGCCGTGGCTCCCCAGGATCGTTTGGAGCAGCTCGCGAGCGATGGCATCATCGTCCACCGCCAGGATCTTGATCTTCTTTGGATCGACCTTCACCCTTGCCTCCTGGGCCATGCTCCCATGTCCCCGGCCGATCTCGAGCGGCTCGGTGGGGCGGCTTGGATCGGTCGGGGCAGGCATGGAAAGCCCGGCGTCTTGTGGTAGCAAGGATCGGGCCAAAGTGGAACTCCGCAGCAGCGCGCGAATCGCTTATTCGGCCCAGGGTTAGATTCTGTCCGGCGGAGGGGCTTTGGAGGCTGGGGCTACCACCTCAGGAGGCGGGCAAGATTCCCGCCGAGGATCTGGGCAACCTGGGATGAGGGGATCTTGAGCGCCTGGAGGACTGTGATCTGCGCATCGAAGATGTCCTTGCGCCAGCCTCGGGGGAAAAAGCTGGAATCCGTTCCAAAGAGGATCCGGTCCGGCCCCAAGATCTGCAGGGCCTTGGCGAAGAGGGTGGAGAGATCGAGGGGGTAGGGCGACAAGCGCACCCAGTCGTTCGAGCTCGACGTATCCGCGTAGATGTTCGCGCACTGGTCGGCGACGAGCAAAAGCTCGCCGAAGTAACCGCACCCGAAGTGGGGAATGACAAAGGGGAGGTCAGGGAAGGCCTTGGCGACGCCATGGAGGTCCACCGGGTTGGCGAAGCGCATGTCGAACCGGCTGGGAAGACCAAGCTTGTCCCGGACGCCGACCTTCAGGTGGCCGCAGTGGACAAAGACGATGCCGCCATGGCGTGCGACGATCTCGCAAATGGGGAGGAGCCGCGCCTCCCAGAGATGAAAGCGGTGCATGGCCGGAA
>JBOHQS010000163.1:0-4724 GCA_050732295.1 Methylomirabilales bacterium (SeqCode) | reverse complement strand
CTGGATGGCCTGGTTCCTCAGGGCGAGGATCTGCTTGGCGTAGCCGTACAGGAGCTCTCCCACCTTCGTCGGAAGCACCTCACGGCCCAGCCGGTCCAGGAGCTTCACTCCGACGAACTCTTCGAGCGCTTTGATGTGGCCGCTCACCGTCGGCTGGGTGAGATACACTGCCTCGGCGGCCCGTGAAAAGCTCTTGAGTTCCACGATTTTGCAGAAGACCTCTAGCGCGCGAATGTCCATGGGACCCCCTCGGGGTGGCCCGCTCCCCAGCGCTGGTTAGGCGCCACCTCCGTCCCCCGCACCCAGCAGGTCGCGGTAGAACTCCTCGTAGGCGTCGATCTCTCGCTCGCGCGGGAACTCCCTTTCGATCTTTGCCTGCGCCTGCCTCCCCAGGTGTCGCCTCAGATCGGGATCGAGGACCAGACGCTCAGCCTTGCGTTCGAAGTCATCCTCCGAGGCAAAGAGGAGACCATCCACCTCATCCACGATGATCGATCGGTTCCCCTCGATATCCGAGGCGAGGACCGCCACCCTCCGACTCATGGCTTCGAGGAGGGAATTAGACATCCCCCCTTCCGAGAGGGAGGAGTTCACCACCACGTCCACCACCCGGAGCATGCTGCAGATCTCTTCGTGGGGAACCGCGCCGAGGTAGCGGGCCCATCGGTTGTCCGCAAGGAGGCTGAGCAGCCGCCTTCCCTCCTCTTCCTCCACGATGGGACCTGCGTAGACGGCGCGAACGTCTGGTCGCCGGGCCTGAAGCCGGGCGAGCGGCGGAACGCAGAAGAGAAGATTCTTCACGCTACGGATTCCCGCCGGGAAGAAGAAGATCACGTGCTGGGGGTCAAGCCCCCACCGCGCCCGATAATCGTCGGTCTTCTCACCGCAGGCGACCGTTTGTCGAATGACCCGGATCTTTCCATCCAGGTCTGGGACTTCCCGCAGCAGTGTGTTTCGGATGCTCTCATGAAAGACGACAAGGCCCTGTGCTCGCACCAGGACGTCCACTACCCTTTCGCGGCGCTCCGGATGAAACAGATCAATGTTGACATCGGTGCCGGTGATGGTCACCAGGGGTGGTACGCCATCCGCCTTCGCCTCCTCCACGGCGAGTTCTCCAGTCATGAAGGCATGAAACCCATGCACAAGATCGGGATCAAAGACTCGAATGGCCGAGGGAATTCCCAGGGGATTTTCAAACGCGTCGAGCGAGAAGATTTCGACCTGATGTCCACGTTCGCGGAGACCCGCCGCGATCCGTCCTACGGTGACCGCATTGCCGCGGACGGACGGGTAATAGTACGGCGTGATCACCGCGATTCGCATTCGTTTTCATTCCTCGGGGTGGACCTTCCCACCGGTGAGCTTCTCCCGGAGCAGATCATTGACGAGTTGCGGATTGGCTTTCCCCTTCGTCGCGCGCATCACCGCCCCGACCAGTGCCGTGCGGGCCTTTTCCTTGCCCCCCCTGAAGTCAGCGACGGGGCGAGGGTTCTCGGCCAGCACCTGATCGACGATCCGCCCGAGCTCTTCCCGGTCCGTGATCTGGATCAGTCCCTTCTCCTGGATGATGGCCTCAGGGCTCTTTCCCGTCTGGGTCATCGCCTCGAAGACCGCCTTGGCGATCTTACCGCTAATGACCTCCTCCTGGATGAGCTTCAGGAGACCGGCCAATTGGGCGGGAGTCACAGGACTTTCGGTGATCTCCTTTCCCTCCCGATTGAGGTATCCCAAGAGCTCGGACATGATCCAGTTGCTCACCAGTTTGACGTCCCGGTGGCGGTGGGTGCATTCCTCAAAAAAGTCGGCCAGCGCCTTGCTGGCGGTGAGCACCGCCGCGTCATACTCGGGGAGCCCGTACACCTGAACAAAGCGCTGCCGCCGCTCGGCGGGGAATTCCGGCAGGCTCGCCGCGATCTCCTTAACCCACGCGGGAGATATCTCGAGCGGGACCAGATCCGGCTCGGGGAAGTAGCGGTAATCATGAGCCTCCTCTTTCCCCCGCATGGGGAGCGTGATCCCCTGCGTGGCGTCCCAGAGGTGGGTCTCCTGGACGATTGGTTGACCCGATTTCAGAAGCCTGATCTGTCGCTCGATCTCATACTCCAGGGCCCGCTGGACATTCTTAAACGAATTCATGTTCTTGACCTCGGTCTTCACCCCGAGCTCCACGCTGCCCGCCGGACGAACCGAAACATTGGCGTCACAGCGAAGATTGCCCTCCTCCATGTTCCCCTGGGAGACCCCCAGATATTGGAGGGTGGCCCGAAGCTCCTTCAAGAACTCCGCCGCCGCCTCCGGCGTACGCAGGTCCGGTTCCGTCACCATCTCGATCAACGGGACGCCACACCGATTGAAATCGACCAGGCTGTACTCCGCCCGATCCATGGTCCCGGCGTGGAGGAGCTTTCCCGCATCCTCCTCCAGATGAACCCGCCGAATTCGCACCCGCCTGGCCATCCCGTTGTTGTTGACCTCGACGAACCCTCCAGTGCTGAGGGGGAGCTCGTACTGGGATATCTGATAATCCTTGGGGAGATCGGGGTAGAAATAATTCTTTCGGGCAAAGACGGAGTGGGCCGCGATCGAGCCACGGACAGCGAGTGCAGTGCGAATAGCGAACTCCACCGCTTTCTTATTGAGGACCGGCAAGACCCCCGGCAGGCCGAGACAGACGGGACAGGTTTGGGAGTTGGGGGCCTCCCCGAACCGCGTGCTGCAGCCACAGAAGATCTTCGATGCGGTGAGGAGCTGGGCATGTACCTCGAGCCCGATCACCGCCTCATATGTGAGTTCAGGGTTCACAGTTCACCGTTCACAGTATGGAAGACCGGAGACTTGAGCATGGAGACAGGAGACCCCGTCTCCAGTCTCTGGTCTCTGGTCAGCCAGAGGTGCGGATCGCCTCAAGCTGCATGATATATGCCTCGGACAGGCCGTGCTCCTCGGCCCCGCTCACGAGAAGTCGCAGGTACCGACGGGAGGGTGCCTTGTAGAGGCCCGGTCTCGCCATAAAGTAGGCGAAGGCCTGCATCTTCCGCGCATCGGAGGTCTCGACCTCGACGTTTCGGCGGACATAGACCTTGGGATATCCTTCGTATTCGTCCAACTCTTTGCGATCCGCCTCGCTGATCTCCCAGAGGACTCCTTCGACGACCTTCCCCTTCGCCGGATTGAGGTCGGCGACCCCGCCCCCCCACATCGAGGACGTTCCGGTGAAATTCAGCTCGCAATCCCGAAGCGTGGCTGCTGCCACGAACTTCGCGGAACGGCAGCGCCGCTTCATATGATGCCGCTCCATATTCGAACCGTACGCGAAGTACAACATCAGCCTCGCTCGTTCATGGTTCATGGTTCATAGTTCATGGTCGCCCGATTGGCCCTCGTCGTCATTGCACCCTGATTTTCCATGAACCCTGAACGCTGAACCCTGAACCCTTAGAGGGGGGGTTTGCGCCTGTGCCACTCTGTGGCCTGTTCGTACGCAAAGGCCACCTGAAGCAGGGTCGCCTCATCAAAGGGCTTCCCCAGCAGTTGGAGACCGATGGGAAGCCCGGCCTGTGTAAAGCCACAGGGGAGACAGACCCCCGGAATCCCAGCCAGATTGGCGGAGATGGTGAAGATATCCGAGAGATACATGGTGAGGGGATCGTCAGTCTTCTCGCCCAGGCGGAACGCAGGCGTGGGTGCCGTTGGTGTCACAATGACCTCGCAGCGCTTGAAGGCGTCCTCGAAGTCCTTCCGGATCAGAGTCCGGACCTTCAGGGCCTTGAGATAATACGCGTCATAGTAGCCGGCGCTCAGGGCGTAGGTCCCGAGCATGATTCGTCGCTTCACCTCGGCACCGAATCCGTTCTGCCGGCTCTTCATATACATGGAGAGGAGGTCCTTCGCCTCGCGAGCGCGAAACCCGTACTTGACCGCATCATACCGGGCCAGGTTCGAGCTCGCCTCAGCCGTCGCCACCAAATAATAGGTCGCCACGGCGTATTCGGTGTGGGGAAGGGAGATGGACTCTGCCTTGGCTCCCAGGGACTCCAAGACGTTGATCGCCGCTCGGATGGCCGTCTCCACCTCGGGGTCCATCCCCTCGATAAAGTACTCCTTCGGGATACCGATCCTCAGTCCAGTCACCTCGCGACCCAACTGGGCGGCGTAGTCCGGAACAGGCACGTTTACCGAGGTGGAGTCGCAGGGATCATGACCGGCGATGACGCCCAAGAGGATCGCCGCATCCCGAACGTCCTTGGTCATGGGCCCGATCTGATCCAACGATGACGCGAAGGCAACGAGCCCGTATCGCGAGACGCGACCGTAGGTGGGTTTCACTCCAACGATCCCGCAGAAGGCTGCCGGTTGCCGGATCGAGCCACCGGTGTCCGAGCCCAACGCCCCGGCGCACAGGTCTGCCGTCACCGCCGCCGCCGATCCCCCGCTCGACCCTCCGGGAACCCGAACCAAGTCCCAGGGGTTGCGGGTGACCTTGTAGCCCGAATTCTCGGTGGACGACCCCATGGCGAATTCATCCATATTGGTCTTTCCGAGCAGCACCATGCCGGCCTGGTCGAGGCGCCTCATCACCGTCGCGTCATAGGGAGGAATGAATCCGTCCAAGATCTTGGAGGAGCAGGTGGTCGGAACATCCTGTGTGCAGATGACGTCCTTGATGGCGAGTGGGATCCCGGCGAGCGGACCGACATCCTCCCCCGCTTGGCGGCGTCGGT
>JBOHQS010000162.1:0-4732 GCA_050732295.1 Methylomirabilales bacterium (SeqCode) | reverse complement strand
CGGTCTGGGAGCTGTGTCGGGATCACGAGATCCTCTTCATCGCCGATGAGGTGGCCACCGGATTCGGTCGGACGGGGAAGATGTTCGCCTGCGAGCATGAAGGGGTCTTTCCGGATGTCCTCGCAATCTCCAAGGGTCTCACCGGCGGGTACCTGCCCCTGGCCGCTACCCTCACCACCCAAGAGATCTTCGACACCTTCCTGGGCGCGGTGGAGCAGCAGAAGACCTTTTATCACGGCCATACGTACTCGGGAAACCCCTTGGGCTGCGCGGCCGCCCTGGCCAGCCTGGAGATCTTTGAGAGGGACCGGGTCCTCGAGCATCTGGAATCTAAGATCGCCTTCCTCAAGGCGGGCCTCGAACGGCTGCGATCCTTGCGCCACGTCGACGAGATCCGTCAGGTCGGATTGATGGCGGGTATCGAGCTCTTCGAGGATGTAGCGGCTCGTCGGAGTTATCCGCCCGGGAGGAGGATGGGGCACCGGGTGATCATGGAGGCGCGGCGACACGGCGTCATCATGCGACCCCTCGGGGACATCATCGTCGTGATGCCACCCCTGTCGGTTACCACAGACGAGATTGACACCCTCCTTCATGTGGTCTATCGGGCGATCACAACGGTCACCGAGGATGATGGGAGAGGGTAAGCTTCTGAATCTGACCGGCGATCCCACGGAGGTCTTTGCCGCCTGCTGGCAAGAGCCGGGGGCGATACTGCTTGAGACCCAGAAGCCGACGCTCCGGGAGCGGTACTCCTTCATCGCCCGAGCCCCCAGGCGAGCGCTGATCCTCGATCGAGCCTCTCATGGCTCTCGCTACCTGGAAGAGCTTGAGGCGACGTCCCGCGAAGGCTTCTGTCTGGGGTACCTCGGCTACGATCTCCGTCTCCTCGCCGAGGAGCTCCCCGATCGCAACGTTCCCCTGCTCCCCCTCCCCGATGCCTGGATGGGGGTCTACGGCGGCGTCCTCGCCTACGATCATTTTTCCCGGCGCTGGCACGGCAGGGGATCGGTGCGATGGGCTTCGGGGCGCCCGAGAGCGGTCCGAGGATCCTTTCGAGGACGTCTCACACTCTGTCGCTCCCGGGAGCAGTATCTGCACGCGGTCAAAAGGGTGCAGGCCTATATCGCCGCTGGCGATGTCTATCAGGTTGGCCTCACGCAGCCGATGCTGCTCATGGGCCGCCTCAACCCTTGGGCCCTTTACCTGCGGCTGCGTGCCATCCAGCCGGTTCCCTACGCCGCCTTCATCAATCTCGGGGAGGGGCGGTTCGTCCTGTCCGGGTCCCCCGAGCTGTTCCTGCGGGTCCGGGACGGCAGGGTCGTGACGAGGCCAATGAAGGGGACGCGGCCCCGGGGGAGCAGTCCTCGGGAAGACCGGGCGCTCCGTCGAGAGCTGCGGGAAAGCCCCAAGGACCAGGCAGAGAATGTGATGATCGTCGATCTCATGCGCCACGATATCGGCAAGGTGGCCGAGATCGGGACCGTGGCTGTTCCCCGCCTCTATGCCGTGGAGGGGTACCGGACCGTCTATCAGATGATCTCGGAGGTGACGGCGAGACTGAAGCCCGGGATCGGCATCGCCGAACTACTCTCGGCGTCCTTTCCCCCGGGTTCGATCACGGGGGCCCCGAAAAAGCGGGCCTGCGAAATCATCGACGAACTTGAAGGCTATCGTCGAGGGGTCTACACCGGGGCTATCGGTATTCTCACACCGGACGGCGAGTTGACCCTCAATGTGGCCATTCGGACGCTCGCGGTTGCCGGGACCCGGGCCTGCTTCGGCGTGGGGGGCGCAATCCTCGCTGAATCGGACCCGGTCGAGGAATATCGAGAGTGCCTCGTCAAGGCTGCCGCCCTCTTTCGCGCCGTGGGCATCGAAGATCGCACCCTGTCCTTCGAACCCTGAACCACATGGGCACTATCAATCGTACGTTGCTGTACGGTGAAGGACTTTTTGAAACCCTGCGGGTGTATCGGGGCCGCCAGGTCCCTCTCCTCGAGGCGCACTGCCGGCGGATGGCGCGCGGAGCGGAGTTCTTCCGGTTTCCCTTCTCGCCCTCAGCCTTCAGGAGGGCCGTCGAGGAGGGACTTCAAGGGATTTCTGAGGAGACCGAGGCGCGCCTCCGGGTGACGTTGGAGGTCTGGGGAGAGGAGGGCCCGACGGAGACTCGGCTCCTCGCCCACTCCGCGCCGCTCCGGGGGACGGATGAGGGTGAGCGGGAAGGGGTGCGTTTGATCAGGGCCGCCTTCGCCCGCTCTTCCGGGTCTCCCCTGCTCGCCTTCAAGACCACCAACTATTTTGAGAACAGTCACGCTCGGCAGTGGGCCCGGCTTCAGGGGTATGACGACGCCCTGTTCTTTAACGAGCGGGCGGAGATCACCGAGACGACGACCGCGAACCTCTTCCTCATTCGGGGACGGAACCTGGTCACGCCTCCGGTCTCTGCGGGGCTCTTGCCGGGGATTGCGCGGGGTGTCGTGCTTTCCTGCGCCCAGGGGCAGGGTCTCGTGCCAGAGGAGCGCCCGGTGACAGCGGCCGATCTGCAGGGGGCCGACGAAATCCTCCTCTCCAATGCCGTGATCGAGGTCGTGCCGGTCAGGGAGATTGCCGGGAGTTTTGCGGGGCGTGGCCCCTTCGATCGGGCGGGCGCGCTTCGGGCCGCGTACCGGGCGCAGGTGTTTGCAGGAGGGACCCCCTGAGGGGTGAGTGAAGGTCCTTGTCACCGTGAGTCGGGGAACGGGTCCTGTGCGTACGGCTGACAAGTCCATCGAGGGAGCATGGGGAAGGGTCTCTTCATCACCGGGACCGACACTGGCGTGGGGAAAACATTCGTCGCGGGGCTCCTGGCGAGCCTTTTGCGAGCCCGCGGCATCGATGTGGGTGTGATGAAGCCGGTCGAGACGGGATGCCCGTGGCGCGATGGGCGGCTTGAGCCTCAGGATGCGCTCTATCTCAAGGAGCGAGCGGGAGCGGCCGATCCACTGGACGAGATCTGTCCCTATGCGCTCGAGATGCCGGCCGCTCCGTCGGTGGCGGCTGAAGCGGCAGGCGTCGCCATCGACCTTGACCGGATTGCCGGATGGTTCCGCGATCTGAACGCGCGTCATCAACTGACGCTCGTGGAGGGGGCGGGGGGACTCATGGTTCCGCTCACCGACAAGGCCGACACCACGCACCTGGTTCAGAAACTCCGCATACCGATCCTCGTGGTGACGCGCACCTCCCTCGGGACGATCAACCACACCCTCCTCACCTGTCATTGGGCCAGACAGAAGAGGCTGCCCATCCTCGGGGTGGTCCTGAACAGTCCGACCGGCCCGCCCGACCCTACCGAGGAGGCGAACCTCGAGGCGCTCGCGGCGCGGCTCTCGACACCCCTCCTGGGTCGTATCCCCTATTTTCCGGAGGCCTCCTATGACCTCTCCCGCGTGCGAGAATCGCTTGACATGGACGGCCTGCTGGCACGCTTGGGGCACCCGTGATGCGATCAGAACTGCGCGACAAGGTGGCGGAGCTCTTGCTGGAGGCCATGCGGCACCGCGAGCGGTCGTTGCTCGTGTTCTGGCTTCACGCATACTGCCAGATGGCGGAGGGGTGCGATCCCCCGGCCGTGCCCTTTGTCCGATGGGCGCGCTTCGTCGGACGCCATCGGACGGAGCTCCGGTGGTGTGGGGACCCGGGCAAGGGTTGGGGGCGAAGACTCGTCTCCGACTCGGGCCTCTTTCACTCCCGTGATAGAGAACAGGTGGCCATTGCCCCGCGATACCGGAAAGAGCTTCCGCTCGTCTGCGCCAAGGCAGCGGCCTATTGGGAATTCCTCAGAGACCTGCACGGCCGGACCTACCCCTCGGGGCTCCCGGGGGCGCTTCAGCGAGCAGCACTCCTGTGGCGACACCGTCTCTTCTTCGAGTTCCATGAGCTGCTGGAGGGGATCTGGATGGACTGGCGGGGGCCCGAGCGGCGGTTTCTCCAGGGCCTCATCCAGCTCGGCGTCGCCTTCTATCACGTAGAGCGGAACAATGACCGCGGCGCCCTGAGCATGTTCCGAAACGGGTGGGCCAAAGTGGCGCCCCACACCCCCCGGTACTGTGGGGTGGAGCTGCGAGAGTTTCTGGAGCGTATCGCAGAATGCCGTGAGCGTGTCGAACGGCTGGGCGCCGGGCACTGCACCGACTTCGACTGGTCGTTGGTGCCGCCGCTCCAGGTGGCGGGCGAGAGGCAGGCCGCCGTCGCCGGTTCAGCGCGGCAGGGCAACTGAAGGGCACCAGCCTGTGTTGACGGGATATTGTAGGCAGGTATACTAGCCCCGCTCTTGATCTTCTCGGGGACGGGGGAGGGACAAGCGGAGGCAACGCGGGGAGGAATGCGCCATGATGGTGGATCCGAAGCGTCGGAGCCGTGCCATTACCGAGGGGCCCGATCGCGCGCCGGCCCGGGCGATGCTCAAGGCGATCGGCCTCAAGGATCAGGACCTAGCGCGGCCCCTGATAGGGGTCGCCAACACCTGGATCGAGATCGGACCGTGTAACTACCACCTCCGCCGCCTGGCCGCCAAGGTGAAAGAGGGAATCCGTGCGGCGGGCGGGACCCCCCTGGAGTTCAATACGGTCTCCATCTCCGACGGGATCACCATGGGGAGCGAGGGGATGAAGACCTCCCTCGTCAGTCGCGAGGTCATCGCCGACTCCATCGAGCTCGTGAGCCGGGGCAACATGTTCGATGCCGTGGT
>JBOHQS010000161.1:0-4855 GCA_050732295.1 Methylomirabilales bacterium (SeqCode) | reverse complement strand
CCAACTCCTACATCCCGATCTGGCGCTTCGGGGTGAGAGATGAGAGGGTGGATGCGCAGAGGTCATGCACCCCTTCTCATACAGAGAAGGGGCTTTTTTTTGGAGTGAACGACTATGGCCACGCGACAATGGTCGTTGACATACCCCTCAAAGCTCATCAAAGAACCGGTGCTGTACCGGGTGGCGAAGGACTACAAGCTGGTCCCCAACATCCGGAAGGCCCGGGTGACCGAGACGACCGGCGAGGTGCTCGTCGATTTTTCCGGCAAGGAGGAGGACCTCAAGAAGGGACTGAACTATCTCACCGGTCTCGGGATCACGGTGAAGGAAGTGCGGGAGTAGCCGCGATCAGGAGGGTTCGATGGCAAAGATCAAAGGGCTGAAGTGCCGCGAGTGCGGTCGCCCGTACCCGGCCGAGCCGCTGCATGTCTGCGAATTCTGCTTTGGCCCGCTCGAAGTCGAGTACGATTACGCGAGCCTGCAGAAGACCGTCACTCGCAAGCGGATCGAGGCCGGCCCGCCGAGCATGTGGCGGTATCGCGACCTGCTCCCCGTCGCAGCGGAGCAGCCGGTGGGGAGGCACTGCGGCATGACCCCCCTGATCCGGGCGAGGAACCTGGGCGACGCCTTGGGGGCCAAGGAGCTCTACATCAAGAACGATGCGGTCTGCCATCCCACCCTCTCCTTCAAGGATCGGGTGGTGGCGGTCGCGGTGACCACGGCGATGGAATTCGGCTTCACCGTGGTCGCCTGCGCCTCGACAGGAAACCTGGCCAATTCCGTCGCCGCCCATGCGGCCGAGGCAAGGCTGAAGAGTTTCATCTTTATCCCGGCCGACCTGGAGCAGGGAAAGATCGTCGGCACCCTGATCTATGACCCGGTGCTGGTGGCCGTGGATGGCAACTACGACGCGGTCAACCGCCTCTGCAGCGAGGTGGCCGACAAGTATGGCTGGGCCTTTGTGAATATCAACATCCGGCCGTACTACGCGGAGGGGTCCAAGAGCTTCGGCTACGAGATTGTCGAGCAGCTCGGCTGGCGTACGCCCCGACACATCGTGATTCCCGCGGCGGGCGGATCGCTTGTCACGAAGATCTGGAAGGGGCTCAAGGAGTTTCACGGGTTGGGATTGATCCCGGACTGTGCAACCCGGATGCATGTGGCCCAGGCGGCGGGAAGCAGTCCCATTGTGACGGCCATTCGCAACCGGTCCGAGACCATCCGGCCGGTCCGCCCCAACACGATTTGCAAGTCGTTGGCCATCGGCAACCCGGCAGACGGATACTATGCGTACAAGGCGGTCGAGGAGAGTCAGGGGTACGCCGCCGACGCCAGCGACGAAGAAATCATTCATGGAATGACCCTCCTCGCCGCGACCGAGGGGATCTTCACCGAAACCGCCGGTGGGGTCACCGTCGCCGCCGCCAAGCGGCTCCTCGAGACAGGCGTCATCCCCCGCGACGAGAGCATCGTGCTCTCGATCACTGGAAACGGGCTCAAGACACAGGAGGTGGTGGGAGGCGTCCTCAAGCCACCCCTTTCCATCAAGCCGACTTTAAAATCGTTTGACGCGGTGATCGCCGAACGGCCGGATCTCGGGGCCGATGTCGTTTCCAGGGCTGTGAGCACCCGTCGTGGATAGGGGAAGGAGATACGCATGAGCGTCCTCGTCCGGATTCCGACACCCCTCCGGACCCTGACCAACGGACAGGCCGAGGTTCAAGCAGAAGGGAGCTCTATCCGGGAGCTGATCGACAATCTGGAGGGGCGTTACACAGGATTGAAAGAACGGCTCTGTGAGGGAAAGGACATCCGCCGTTTCATTAATGTCTACGTGAACGAAGAGGATATCCGATTCCTCCAGGGGACCGCGACCCCGCTGAAACCCGGAGATCGGGTTTCCATCGTTCCCGCCATCGCCGGAGGGAAATAGGTCGATTCATCCCGACGGATAGGCAGGCCAAGTGTCAGGCCGAGGTCCTGACACCTGGCCTTTTCTTTTGCAATAGGGGCGGCTTGGTCTGGGTTTTGCAGAACGGTTGCGACGCGTGCATCACAAGGAAGGGGGGTGAGACAGGTGGATCGAAAGGGACACAACCCGAAGGCGTGGTACGAGCGCGAGGAGCGTCGTGGCGTCAAGCGCGAGCAGCCCAGACGGACGCGCAAGGAGGGAGAGAAGGAGAGGAAGAAAGGCGGCGGAGGGAGGAGCACCCCGGAGGAATGGTGGGAGAAAAACTCTTGACATAGGCGCTTCCCTTCCCGCATCTTTGGTATCAGGGCGGTCGAATGCGCGCTCGATCAATCTCCCTGCAGCCCTCTATTTATTATCTGATCTACCAGGGCATCTTTTTGCGGTCACGGATCTGGTCCTTGGGGGATCATGAATCACTCAAGCGTCAAAAAAGCCCTCCCGTCGAAACGAAGGTTCCCTCATTAAAGTAATGGATGAACAATGACAATCGAAGTAGCGCTGAGGACGGACATTAAGGTCATCGGCGTGGTCGGGGCGGGGACCATGGGTCACGGCATCGCCCAGGTGGCCCTGCAGTCTGGATTGCAGGTCCTCCTGCACGACCTGGAAGAGGCAATCTTGAAGCGGGCCCGAGAGCATATTGCGGCAGGCCTGGCCAAGCGAGTGAGGAGAGGAAAGTTCGGCGAGGACGAAAAGGCAGAGATGCTCAAGGGGCTCACCCTCACGATCACCCCTTCGGATCTTTCCACCGCCGACTTTGTGATCGAGGCGGTCACCGAGGACCTGGCCGTCAAGCGGACCCTGTTTCAGCACCTAGACCGGATCGCGAGACCCGAAGTCATCCTGGCCACCAACACCTCTTCGCTCCCCATTACAAAAATCGCCTCGACGACCTCCCGGCCATCCCAGGTCATCGGCATGCACTTCTTCAACCCGGTCCCGCTGATGGCGCTGGTCGAGGTGATCCGCGGGCTCGCCACGGCCGACGAGACGGTCACGGCTACGCGCCAGCTGGCAGAGCGACTCGGGAAGACGCCGGTGGAGGTCCGCGACAGTCCCGGCTTCATCTCCAGCCGCATCCTCGCATCCATGGTCAACGAAGCGTGCTATCTTCTGATGGAGGGGGTCGGCACCGCTGAGGCCATCGACACCGTGATGAAGCTCGGGGCGAACCATCCGATGGGCCCGTTAGCGCTCGGGGATCTGATCGGCCTGGACGTCTGCCTGGCCGTCATGCGGACGCTGTACGAGGGGCTCGGCGACCCCAAGTACCGCCCCTGCCCCCTGCTGGTCCAGATGGTGGACGCGGGGTATCTGGGGCGAAAGAGTGGGCGGGGGTTTTACACCTACGAGAAGGGCTAGCGACGTGGAGTACGCACATCTCATCTACGAGGCGGCTTCCGGGATTGCCACCATCACGCTCAACCGCCCGAAGGTCATGAACGCCCTGAGCCTGGCGCTCCTTCGGGAGCTCCTGCAGGCCGCGACCCGAGCCGAAGGCGATCCCACCATTCGTGCCCTGATTCTCACCGGCGCCGGTGAGAAGGCCTTTGCCGCCGGAGCAGATATCGCTGCCTTCAAGGACATGGGCGCGGCAGAGGCCCTGGGCTTTCTCAAAGAGGTCCAGGCCGTGATGAACCGGATCGAGCGGCTGAAGAAACCGGTCCTGGCCGCCGTGAACGGGTATGCGTTGGGCGCCGGCTGTGAGCTGGCCATGGCGTGCGACATGATCTATGCCGCCGAGACGGCGAAGTTCGGCTTGCCGGAGGTGAATCTGGGGATCATCCCAGGGGCGGGCGGGACCCAGCGCCTCCCCCGTCGTGTTGGAGCTACGCGGGCGAAGGAATTGATCTATACCGGCGAGATGATCGACGCGCAGGAGGCGTACCGGATCGGCCTGGTGAACAGGCTCTTCCCTGCCCGTGAGCTCATGGCCGGGACGAGGAAGCTGGCCGAAAAGATCGCCCTCAAGGGGGCGGGTGCGATCGCATCCGCCAAGAGGGCTATCACCGAGGGGGCGGACCTTGATCTTGGGCGGGCACTGGCGGTCGAGGTCAAGGCCTGCGCGCTGTGCTTTGACACCGAGGACAAGACAGAAGGGGTGAGTGCCTTCCTCGAGAAGCGGGAGCCCCGCTTCAAGGGAAGATAGGCGGGGAGGGGCATGGATCTCGGGTTGAGCCCGCGGCAGGAGAGCTTCCGGGACATGGTCCGGGACTTTGCCGAGAAAGAGGTGGCGCCCCGGGCCGCCGCCGTCGATGCAGAGGCGCGTTTCCCCGCCCAGGCGGTCAGGATGATGGGAGCGCTCGGCCTCATGGGGGTTGCCATCCCGGAAGAGTATGGCGGAGCGGGGGCGGATACGATCTGCTATGTCATCGCCATCGAGGAGATCAGCCGCGCCTGCGCCTCCACGGGGGTCATCATGTCGATCAATAACTCGTTGGTCTGCGACCTCATCTACAAGTTTGGCGATGAGGAGCAGAAGCGGCGCTTCCTGATGCCGCTCGCCCGGGGTGAGCAGCTGGGCTGCTTCTGCCTGAGCGAGCCCGACGCCGGCTCCGATGCGGGCAATCTGCGCGTCACCGCGCTGGCGGATGGCGATCACTTCGTCCTGAACGGGGTCAAGAATTTCATTACGAACGGGAAAGAGGCGGATATCGCCATCGTGTTCGCCACGGTCGACCGCCGGCTCAAGCACAAGGGGATCTCTGCCTTTGTCGTCGAGAAGGGGACGCCGGGATTCCGGGTGCTCAAGGAGGAGAGCAAGCTGGGGATCCGGGGCAGCAGCACGTGCCAGCTCCTCTTCGAGCAGTGCCGCGTCCCCCGGGAGAACCTCCTGGGAGGGATCGGCGAGGGCTTCAGGATCGCCATGGTCTCCCTCGACGG
>JBOHQS010000160.1:0-4920 GCA_050732295.1 Methylomirabilales bacterium (SeqCode) | reverse complement strand
CGAGGATCTCCTGAAGGTCCAGCGACTGGTTCACGGTCTGGGCCACGCGATTCAAAGCCGTCAGGCTCCGATTGGTCAATTCCATCCGCTGGAAGAGGTGGGCGCTCTCGATCGCGATGGCGACGTGGCGGGCATACACGGTGGCGATCTCCACCTGTTCGTGGCCCGGGCGAGCGGGCTGGCTCGCAAACGCCATGAACGTCCCCAGCACCCTTCCCTCGCGGCTCCGCATGGGGACCGACCAGATCGATCGCAGCCCACAGGCCTCGAGGCGGTAGAGATGGGGGATGGTCAGAGGATCGGTGTGGGTATCCTCGATGATCACGAGGTCGTTCGGATGCTCCGCGGTCCCAAAGCAGGCCGCGGTGGGCCCGAGGGGGAGGCTGGGGATGGCCTCGACGCATTCAGCCTGAAGGCCGACAGCCGCTGTGCGGACCAGTCCCTGCCGTTCCCCGTCCACCAGCACAATCGCGCACCGATGCGTCCCGCAGGCCTCTCCCATGATCGCTGCGAGCCGGTCCGGGTTCTGCACGAGATCTGGTTGGGAGGTGATCTGCGCGGCAGAGGCGTTGAGCCGTCTGAGCTGAAGAGCACCGGCCTGGGCCTGCCGGGCCCCCTCCTGGGCCTCAGCGTAGAGGCGGGCATTCCTGATGGCAGTGGCCGCCTGGCGGGCAAGGGCGCCGACGAAGGCTTCATCCTCCGCGCTGAACCATCTATCCCCCTGCTTCTCGGCGAGATAGAGCTCTCCCAGCAGTTGCCCATGTCCCGAAACGGGAATCCCCAGGAAGCTCTTCATGGGAGGATGATGCGGGGAAAAGCTCGGGGAGCGCGGATATCGGGTGAGATCGCCCGTCCGCAGAATCCTCTGCTCGCGGAGGCTGACCCCCAGGGTTCCCTTCCACACAGCCAGGTGGCTGATCGCCGCCTGGGTCGGTGGATCGATCCCGGCCGTGTAGAACTCAGCGATCTCGCCCTTACCGTCCAGGATGACCAGGGCCCCGTATCGGCAGCCGGCCAGCTCCACGGCCCGCTCTATAATCCGTTGGAGCACCGCCTGGCAGGAGAGGTCTCCTGCAAGGTCAAACCCGGACTCTGCGAGCGCCCGAAGGCTTGCCAGATGTCGGTTCATGGCCGACTCCTGCCGGACCGCGACTTGTCCCGCGAAGAGAGGAGGGGAGAAAGTGGACCTGCATCGGGTCGCACACCTCGTTTTTGCAAGTTAAGTGCCAGGGCGGCCCTCGGCACCCCGTGACGCTTGACACCCCGGGTGGAGTGGAAGATACTCAAGCCCTCCCGCAGGGGGACTTTATTTTTTTGGGCCGGACGGTCAAAGACGAGATGGCGGCCGAAGGGAGGGAGGAAGCGGGCCATGGCCTATATCTTCGGGAAAGGACTGATGATTCGAGGGGAGGTCGCGGGCGAGGGAGATGTCCAGGTGCAGGGCGAGTTGGAGGGAAAGATTACCCTGACCGGGACCGTCGTCATCGCGGAAGGCGCACGCGTCCAGGCCGACGTCTCTGCCGCTGAGATCATCGTGGCCGGATTCGTTCGGGGAAATCTGTCGGCGTCAGGCAGGGTGGAGCTGTCGCCGACTGGCCATCTCGTGGGGGATATCTCGACCAAGGCCCTGATTGTCCGGGAGGGCGCGGCGGTGAACGGGAGTATCAACGTGGAGCCCGCATCGAGGCCGGTCGGGGTCTTCGCCGACATGACCCATCTCATGCACGAAGGGGAGGCGCCGCATCGGCGCGGGAGCCGCTAATGCCGTTCCAACTCATCGTGTCTACTGCTTGTGGCGTTCCAACCTCTCTGGGCCAAGACAAAGGTGTGCAATGCCAGCAGGACCAAGCATGCTGGCTTCCTTGTGCGTGTTCGGGCCAATAAGTAAGTTGGAACGGCACCAGAAGGCTATTGTGCTCCCCGGTCCTCGTCGATCCAGTCTCTGATGACCGCCAGTTTGGTGCTGGTGGAATGGTTCGGACCGGCCATGTTGATGTGGTGTCGGCGCTCCTGGATGAAGGTATAGAAGCGACTCTCGCCGGAGTGGCCCGGCACGACATGCCGGCTCACGTCACGGTACGTCCCGAGAGGAACGCCGGCCGCCGATCCATTGGACCCGTGACAGGTGCTACAGTACGCGCCGATGAGAGGCTGGATGTCCCTCCCATAGGTCCGGGCCTTGCCCGTGGTGAAGGACCAGCGGGCTCCGAGCAGCTCGTACGGTTCCTTCTCGCGGGATCCGTCCACAGGCGTCAGGGAGATGGTGTACTCGGTGTCAGGCCGCAGCGCGCCCTGTGGCGTGAAGACGAGGTGATCAGGTCGCGGCCATGCGAAGCCCCCAGGCGTCGAGGGAGAGATCGTGAAGGCCCACTCGGTCACCTCCCGGTCTACCGGCCGGTTGAAGAAGATCTGGATCCTGGGGCGGCGGGAGACCTCACTCACGCCGGGCGTGGGGGAATTGAAGAGGACGGTCCACTGCCTGAGTGGAACTGACGGGCGTGGCGGTGGCTCTTCGGCCCTGGGGGGAGGCAGGGCGGCGACCTTCTGCGGAGGGGCAGGGGCAGCTGTCGCTGGAGGGAATGAAACCACGGTGTGTTGAGGCGCGACGCGGCTCCACCATACGCTCACCACGATCGCGGCCACCAACACGTACAGCAGCTTCTCCCACCAAGGCAATATTGCGGAGCGGGTCGGCTTCTGGGACCGCCCCCTAGAAGACTTCCCTCCACCAGGCGGTCGCACCCCTGAGCCTCCCTCCTCCGGCGGCGTTGGCCACACCGATCCCCTGGCAGCTGAAGCGGACCGTGACATTGCCGTCGCCTTCGGCTTGGTTGGTCGCAACATTCAGATTCTCGGCCAGCAAGACCGAGCCATAGATCGACTTGCCGCCACCCCCCCGCATATCGATCTCGACGTTGTTGCCGATGACGATGACAATCCCGACCCACTGGGAGTTGCCAGACATGCGGAGACTCCCGTTCTTCACGATGAGAATCCCCGCTCCTTTTGTGGCGTTCAAGGTCAAGGCCGGGTCGCTGCCCGAATACCCGGTCGCATCGACGACAACGATCTTGGGGTCGGCCTGGGTCCCCAGCGTTCCGCTGCTGATCGTGGTGCCCGGGCTGTAGGGGATATCAGCCATGCGGACAAGGTAGTTCGTAAGCGTGGCGAGCTCGGACTGGGTGATGGTCGTATCTACTCCGATGCTTGGGATCGTGTCGGGCGGTGCCCACGGGGGATTCGGATTTGCCCCCGTCACATTGTCCTGTTGCGGGTTGGTGAGATCATTCTTGACGCCAAGCTGCGTGGCCGCGTCGGGCACCGCGATCCCGAACTTCGGGACCGGGATAGCACCGCAGGAACCGTTATTCATGGATTCCGGCACCGTCCCATCGTCCGAGGGCGGGATCCAGTTGTTCCCATCGATGTCAAAGGCGTTTCCGGCGAAGGAGACGTTCGTACTCATGCCGATGGAGGTCAACCCGCCTGGCGGTGCCGGGAGAAGGAGGCGCGTGAGGCCGGTGTCCACCTCTTTGGTGGCGTTCCGGAATGTCCCCGTGGCCCTGACAACCACGACGTCGTTGGTATCGTTTGCCGGCCCGCCCGGATCGGCTGCATCGTTCTCGACGCGGAAGGTGCACCCCCCATCTGCGACCGGGACCATGCCTGGACAGGGGAAGGGTTGGGGCGCGCCCAACTGGGTGTCCCAGTCATTGCTATCCCTGAGGATCCGGGTGCCCTCGGCAATCCCCGCCTCGGCCAAATAGAAGGCCTGCGAGTGGTTGGTCTCATTAAAGACGATGGTGGTATCGGTCCCGGCAATGGTCATAAAGCTGACGCCCATAATGGTGAGGATGCTGGCAAAGAGAAGGGCGATGACCAAGACCGATCCTTGCTCACCCCGTGACACTCCCATCTGCTTCCGGCTCAAGACATCCATAGCCGTGATCCTCCGCATCTGCTGCTCACAGGTTCCGCAAGACCATGTCCGAGACGACCATGTAGGCCACATCAGGGCCCGCATTCGGCTCCCGCACATTCACCTGGATGCGCACCCTGGTCGGATTCAGTGCAGGCAGGTATGTAAAGGTCAACCCCTCGACATTGCCCGCGATGGTTTCATAAGCGGACCAGGCGCCCCAGGTCGAGGTGGCATGGTCCCAGTCCCGTTCCCGACGGACCAGCTCACAAATCAGGTTCAGACAGTTCCGAAGCTCGTACTCGACCTCCTCCGTCCTGTCGAACCCATCCAGATCTTCAATCCCATCCACATTGGCCCTGAGCCCAATCCTGGAGGCCAGCTGCGTCGGCAGCACGCAGGCGGCCGCCTTCGGGGAAGGACACGCAGGATTGGCGAGGCCGGGGGATTCGTAGCCTGCCATCCTGATCTCCTGACTCATCCACTGGAGCCCCACCCGGGCATTTTGCTGGATCTCGGACCGGCCCACACCCGTGTTAAAGGTTCTATGGCCTGCCATGAAAAGGCCGTACAGCGGAATGAAGATGATAATGACCAGGACGGAGGCCATCAGGACCTCTGCGACGGTAAAGCCCTGCTCACCCCTCCATCGTGTCGAGACCTGTTCTCTCACCGCGCCACTCCGCCACTCCGCCTACGGAACCATCATGCTCGTCAACGTCAACTGTCTCGTCCCCTGATTGGCGTCCGGCCAGGCGACCGTCACCCTGACCGTGGCTACCTGGCTCGGCGCACCGGCGATCGCCACCGTCCACGAGCGGTTGTAAATGCCATCCACAATCTCCGGGCTGCCGACCGTGCCCGGGGGAAAGGCTCCGTCCCGCAACTGCTCCATCTTCTGCTTGGCGAGCTCCACCGCCTTTGTCCGCCTCCCCGCGGCCCCGACATTGGAGTAGCCGGTGGAAAATAGACCGGCAATGGCCAGGAGAACCACGCCAAGA
>JBOHQS010000159.1:0-4976 GCA_050732295.1 Methylomirabilales bacterium (SeqCode) | reverse complement strand
TTCCAGCCTCCACCATTGAGGAGGCCATCGCCGCCGGTATCAGCGATATCGGAGAGAATCGGGTGCAGGAGGCAAAGGCCAAGATGGCCGAGATCAATGCCCCCTGCCGGTGGCACATGGTGGGACACCTCCAGACCAACAAGGCGCGACTGGCGGTGCGGCTCTTTGGTTGGATCCACTCCCTCGATTCGTGGAAGCTTGCGCAGGAACTGGAAAACACAGGATCCACCCTGGGCAAGCGGGTCCGAACGTTGGTCGAGGTGAATGTCGCCGAGGAACCGACCAAGACCGGAGTGACCGCAATCGAACTCTTCCCTCTGCTGGAGAGAGTAGGGTCTCTGCCACACCTGAGCATTGAAGGGCTGATGGCCATGCCCCCTTTCGATCCGGACCCCGGCGGGCTCCGGCCCTACTTTCGGCGGTTGACCCGGCTCCGGGAGGAGGCCACCTCCCGCTTCCCCGAGCTGAGCCTGAGGCATCTCTCCATGGGCATGAGCCACGACTTCGAGGTCGCCGTGGAGGAGGGGGCGACCATGGTCCGGATCGGGACGGCGATTTTCGGAGCCCGACCGGACTCCAGTCTCCAGTCCCTGATGGCACGTTGAGGAGGGGCGCGATGCAGATTTTCATGGATAGTGCCAGCGTGAAGATGATCCGGGACGCTGTGCAGCACGGACTGATCGACGGGGTGACTACCAATCCATCCCTGATCGCCAAGGAGGGGGCAGACTTCCGGGAGGTGGTCGAGGAGATCTGCCGGATCGTTCCCGGCCCAGTGAGCGTCGAGGTGGTCGGCAAGAACTACGAGGAGATGATGGCCGAAGGGCGGGAGATCGCCAAGATCGCCGATAACGTGGTGGTGAAGATACCGATGCTTAAACAGGGGCTCAGGGCGGTCAGGGATCTGAGCAGCGACGGCATCCGTGTCAATGTGACCCTGGTCTTTTCGGCGACACAGGGCCTCCTTGCCGCCAAGGCGGGGGCGACCTTTGTGAGCCCGTTTATCGGACGCCTGGACGATCATGCGCATGTCGGCATGGATGTCGTCCGGGACCTCGTCGCAATCTATAAGACGTACAACCTCCCCGCCCAGGTCTTGGCCGCCAGTATCCGGCACCCCCGCCATGTGGTCGAGGCCGCCCTGGTGGGCGCCCATGTAGTCACGGTCCCTCCACCCGTCCTCGAGCAGCTCGTCAAACACCCCCTGACCGACGTCGGGCTCGAACGGTTTTTGGCCGACTGGCAGAAGGTCCCGCAGGGGATTTTTGGCCTCCCCAGGTAGGGCGCGCCCCCCGGACGGCTCCTGGGGTCCCCCGCTCCCCCCGGTTTCATTTTTTACTTGACAAGAATAGAACGATATTTTAGATTAGCCTCGCCTTGTTAGCTTCACCGGGCACGAGGCGCCTGCAGAGAGAGACACATCCTTCTAGCGTCAGAAAGCCCGATCGCCGTAAACGAGATCCCGGCAACGGGAGCCTTCACGGAGCCAAGTCCCGTTTGGCGCCTAGGCGGACGGATGGCTCATCGCCGCAAGGAAAAATCGGAATACATCGTCCAGTCCGTCGACCGGGCGCTGGATATCATGGAAGCCTTCAACTATGAGCAAGAGGAGTTGGGGGTTACCGAGCTCAGCCAGAAGCTCGGACTGCACAAGAACAACGTTTTTCGTTTGCTCGCCACGCTGGAGTGCCGGGGGTATATCGAGCAGGACAAGCGGACCGGGAACTACCGGTTGGGGATCAAGACCTTCGAGGTGGCCAATATCTTCGTCCACCATCTGGGCCTGAGAAGGCAGGCCCGCCCCATCCTGGAGGACCTCGTGGGTCGGTGTGACGAAACCGCGTATCTGGCGATCCTGGATGGTCCCGAAGTGGTGTACGTCCTGATGCATGAAACCTCCCAGACGGTTCGGATCGTCCCGCGACTCGGACATCGTCTGCCCGCGTACTGCACTGCCTCTGGCAAGATCCAGCTCGCCTACGAATCCCGGGACCATCTGGTCCAGGTCTTTGAGGGCCATGTCCTGAAGAAGCACACGCCACACACCATCGATAACTTTGACACGCTGGTCACCCATCTCAAAGAGGTCACGCGGCTCGGCTATGCGGTGGATGACGAAGAGCTGGAGGAGGGGGTCCGGTGTGTCGCCGCGCCGGTCAGGGATTACTCGCACCGGGTCGTGGCCGGTGTGGCGCTCTCGGGACCGGTCCCGCGGTTTTCCCTGGAGCGGATCGAGAAGGACCTGGTCCCCCTCGTGAAGGAGGCGGCGAGCAAGCTCTCGCAGCGTCTGGGGTACGAAGTAGGCGCCTTGGCCGCCAGGTAACGTAGAGAGGAGGTGAGAGGGGAGAATGTAGATGCCGTCCCGGTGTGGCGGTGTTCGTGGACGCAGAGGCATCACCGTTATTCCAGTAGAAGGAGGAGAGCATGGCAGAAATCAAGAGTTCCGACATCCCTGTGCTGCCGTGGCCTGCAGTACCCCTTATGACGCCCGATGAGGTCTATAAGGGGCTGAGCGAGGCAGCGCGGGAATATCCCAACTGGCTCGAAGCCAATGTTCACTGGCGGGATGTGGGGAAGAAGCCGGAGAAGCTGAGCCGGCTTCGGATCCTCGACTGTACCATCAAGAGCATGGGCGGCCACTGGGCCACCTCGCTCTTCGCCGAGCACGGGGCCGAGGTCATCATGGTCGAGCCCCCCGGCGGGGATCCCACCCGACGACTGACCCCCTTCAACCGTAAGGAGTGGATGTTCAAGGACAACGTCACCGGCGAGGCGATGGGGGCAAACTTCCTCCACGAGTGCCGGAACAAGTTCTCGATGACGCTGAATCTGGAGACTGCCGAGGGCCGCGAGCTCCTGAAAAAGCTCGCCGGCGACGCGGACATCCTGGTCGAGAACTACCCCCCCGGGCAGTTCGACGCGTGGGGGATCGGCTATCGGCAGCTTTCCGAGATCAACCCCCGCCTGGTCTACGCCTGGATCGGGCAGCGGGGGCAGTGGGGACCGTTAAAGGACAGGCCTTGGATGTACGACCCGACGGGGCAGAACGCCTGTGGGTTTACCCATGGCACCGGGGCCCCGGCCGCCTTCGGCGGTCGGCCGACCCGGTCCGGCATGTGGGTCTGCGACTACGTTGGCGGAACCTGTCTGGCCATGGGGGTCATGACAGCGCTGAATTACCGGGACAGGATCTCGGGCCGCGGCCAGTTCGTCGAGGCCACCGGCGCGGCCGGGATCATGCGGATCATTGACTATAACTGGGGCTGGCAGGGGATGGACGGCAGCATCCGGCCCCGCTTCGGCAACTGGGACCTGGCCATCAATATCTATGCCGTGAACCCTTGCAAGGATGGCCAGATCATGGTCGGTGGCGGCCACGACCGGCTCTGGTACCGGATCTGGAAGACGGTGGGCAAGGACCGGCCCGAGCTGGAGCAGCACATCGTCGAGGACCCGACGCTGAAGGTCGTGGTGGACCGGCTCCCCTTCTATGCCCAGGTCGAGACCTATACGACCTTGTCCGAGTGGTTCAAGGACAACTCGCGGCTTGAGGCTGAGACGAAGCTCCAGGCCGAAGAGGTGGCCTCGGGCGGCGTGACCTTTGCCGACGAGGTGGCGGAGTTCCCGCATTTCAAGTACCGGGGGCATGTGATGCAGGTCGACGATCTCATGTACGGCAAGGTCGTCGTGAGCCCGCCCTCCCAGTTGGCCCAGAAGGCTCCGCCACGGATCAAGTGGCTCGGCCGGCCGACCGGGTTCGACAACGAGGAGATCTACCGCAAGTACTTCGGGTTCAAGAAAGACGAAATCGACGCCCTCAAGAAGAAGGGAACCATCTAAACGCCTGAGACAAGGAGGTCTGCAGCATGACTCAAAAGGATCTCAAGGCGATGAGCTTTGAAGAGTACTGTCGCACGGTCTTCGACGCCAAGAAGATCTTCGAAAAACCCGAGGCATTCAAGGGGTATACGGCGATCTCCACGACCCAGTATATCCTCGGCCCCTCCTGCGCCAACTACTTCGCCGAGCTGGGCATGGAGACCATCAAGATCGAGCTGCCGCGGCGGGGCGAGCCGATGCGGCACACGACCCCCTACAACGAGCCCTTCCTGTATCCCCTCTCAAGGCAGATGCCGGATAAGGGGACGGGCCTCGGGTTCTTTGGCGCGAATCACAACGAGTATTTCCTCGCGGTGGACTTCCACAAGCCCGAAGGGGTCGAGATCGTCCACCGCATCCAGGCCAAGACCGACATTCAGGCTGAGAACTACCGGCCTGGAACGTTCGACCGCTGGGGGATCGGCTATCGCCAGGCCGCCAAGATCAACCCCCGCCTGATTTACATCTGGATGGGTGGCTTTGGCGGCTGGGGGCCGGGGCGGGTCCGGGCCTCGTACGACATCCTGGGCCAGGCCCAAGGCGGAACCTTCTCCATCACCGGCATGCCCGGCCCGGGGCAGGGCCACCCCGCCGTCGGGCTCCCCTCCAAGCACACCATCTGGCTGGCCGACTACTGGGGGGGCATGATGGGCTGCTTTGCCGGCCTCGCCGCGCTGTGGTGGCGGGATAACATCTCGGGGACCGGAGAGTTCATCGAGTACAGCCAGGTCCACGGCGCGACCCGGATCATCGAGGGAACCATCCCTCTGTTTGCCCGCTACGGGGTCGTCGCGCAGCGCTGGGGGAACTGGGATCGGCAGCTGTGCGTCCACGGGATTGTCCAGTGCGGGAAGCCGTCCTACCCAGGGTCCAAGATCCCGCTGGAAGCGGAGCCGGGGCAGATCCTGATCTCCGCCCCTGAGGATGGCGAGTTCGCCAAGCTGTGCCAGGTCATACCAAACCTGAAAGCCCTGGCGAGCAAGTACGCCAAGTATGACGATCGGGTTCAACCCAAGGCCCAGAGCGAGATCTATACCGCTATGGAAGAGTGGGCCAAGGACAAGACCAAAGAGGAAGTCTGGCAGATCATGGAGAAG
>JBOHQS010000158.1:0-5025 GCA_050732295.1 Methylomirabilales bacterium (SeqCode) | reverse complement strand
CCCTGACCGCCGGCCCCGTTCCGGGTCCGTCTTCCCCCAGCTGACCGTCCGCCATCCGAAGCATCCGATCGGTCTGCCGCGCAAACCGCTCATTGTGGGTGACGAGGATCACCGTCAGCCCTTGCTCCCGATTGAGTTCCCGGAGGAGGTCAAAGATGGCCTCACCGGTTTTCGAGTCCAGATTCCCGGTCGGCTCATCAGCAAGAAGCACGGTGGGGGACAGAACCAATGCCCGGGCAATGGCCACCCGCTGCTGTTCACCCCCGGATAGTTCCCCTGGCCTGTGCCTCAGCCGGTCTGCAAGCTCCACGCGCTTCAGCATTCCTCGCGCCTTTTCCTCGGCGTTCCCCCGACCCTGTCGTCCAATCAGGGCCGGCATGATGGTATTCTCCAGGGCCGAAAACTCCGGCAAGAGATGGTGGAACTGGAAGACGAACCCGACCGTGCGGTTCCGGAACACCGCCAGCTCCCCGTCGGGCAGGCGGGAGATCTCTGTGCCCCAGTAGTATACCTGACCCGCCGTGGGGCGGTCCAGCCCGCCCAGGATATGAAGCAGGGTGCTCTTCCCCACCCCTGAGGGGCCCACGATGGCGAGGAATTCCCCGCGCCGGATCCTGACATTGACCCCCTTCAAGATGTGGAGCGCCTCCCCCCCCATCCGGAAGGATTTCCGAAGATCGCGGACCTCGATGAATTCACTCATACCTGAGGGCCTCCACCGGGTCCAGACGCGAAGCCTGCCAGGACGGATACACGGTGGCGAGAAAACTGATGACCAGGCTCACCGTCACCACCGCGACCACATCCGGGACATTCACCTGGTGCGGCAACTTATCCAGGAAGTAGACGTCGCCGGGAAAGGCGTTGATCCCGAAGAGGCGCTCGATGAAGGGGACGATCGTGTCCAGATTGACGGTCACGGCGAGTCCGCCCAAGACCCCGAGGAGGGTCCCGGCTGTCCCGATCACAATCCCCTCCACCATGAAGATCTTCATGATGCTGGCCGCCGTGGCCCCCATCGACTTCAGGATGGCGATCTCCCTGGTTTTTTCCATCACCACCATGGTCAGCGTGCTGACAATGCCAAAGGCGGCCACCAAGACGATCATCACCAGGATGATAAACATGACCGTCTTCTCGAGCTTCAAGGCCGAGAAGAGGTTCTTGTGCATCTCCATCCACGTCCGGGTGTAGAAGGGAAATCCGAGCTCTTCCTGGATCCGGCCGGCCACCCGAGCGGCCTCGTAGATATCGTCGAGCTTGATCTCCACCCCGGTAACGGCCGTGCCCATCCGGAAGAAGGCCTGGGCGGCCGGAATGGGGATGTAGGCCAGCCCCGCGTCGTATTCGTACATCCCGGCCTCGAAAATCCCAACCAGGGTACACTGCTTGACCCGGGGGACCATCCCGAGGGGCGTCACACCCCCCCCGACGGGAGAGACGACATTCACCGGATCTCCGATGCGGACCCCCAGGTTGGCCGCCAACGACTTGCCCAGGATGATCCCGTCCTCGACCCGACGGAGGGCGTCGAGGGTCCCTTCCTTCATGTTTCGTGCCAGCTCGGTGACCTTCCCCTCCTGCTGGGGATCAATCCCCCGGAGGACGGCCCCCATCACCCCCTGGCGAGACGTCAGCATGACCTGATGGAGGGTGAAGGGAGCAGCCCCGACCACATGCGGGAGCGACTCGACCCGGGGCAGCAGCGCACCCGCGTTGCTCACCCCTCCCTCGCCGAACTTGAGCAAGACGACATGGGCCGTGGTTCCCAGGATCTTGGCCCGGAGATCCCTTTCGAAGCCGCTCATGACCGAGAGGACGACGATGAGGGCCATGACGCCCAGGGCCACCCCGCCGCTCGAGATCAGCGTGATCAGGGAGATGACGGCCTCTCGCCGCTTCGACTTCAGATACCTGAGCCCGATCAGAATCTCGTAAGGCATTCGTTGACGCAGGTTCATCCCTGCTCCTTCGGGCGGAGCTGCGGAAACAAGATGACGTCGCGAATGGAGGGGGAATCGGTGAAAAGCATGACCAGCCGGTCGATCCCGATCCCCTCGCCCGCCGCCGGCGGCATCCCGTACTCGAGGGCGCGGACGAAATCCTCATCCATCCGGTGCGCCTCCTCATCCCCGCCCTCTCGCGCCCGCAGCTGATCCTCGAGGCGTTGACGCTGCTCCTGAGGATCGGTCAGCTCCGTATAGGCGTTCGCCAGCTCGAGCCCCGCCACGAACAGCTCGAACCGCTGGGCCAGGCGAGGATCGTCCGGCCGACTCCTGGCCAGGGGGGACAGCTCGAGGGGGAAGTCGAGGAGGAACGTCGGCTGGACCAGGTGGGGCTCCACCAGATGCGCCATCAGCGCGTCGACACACTTGCCCCATCCCCACCCCGCCTGGACCGGGACGCCGCGACGGGCGGCCACGGCCCGCAGCCGCTCGGCACCTTCCAGATCCTCCTCCCGGATTCCGCCCACCTTCCGGAGCGCCTCCACGACCGTCAAGCGAGGCCAGGGGGGAGAGAGATTGACCCGCACGCCCTGGTACGTGAGCTCCTCCCCGCCGAGGAGAACCCGACAGAGATGGGGGAGGAGTTCCTCGGTCAGGGTCATGAGATCATGATAATCCGCGTACGCCTGATAGAACTCCAGCATGGTGAATTCGGGATTATGGCGCGTATCGATCCCCTCGTTCCGGAAGTTGCGGTTGATTTCGTATACCCGCTCCAGCCCGCCCACCAACAGGCGCTTCAGGTAGAGCTCCGGGGCGATGCGCAGATAGAGATCCATGTCCAGGGCGTTGTGGTGGGTGATGAAAGGCCGAGCAGCAGCTCCCCCCGCCACGAGCTGCATCATGGGGGTCTCCACCTCGAGGAATCCCCGCTGGTCGAAGAACTGACGGACCTCGCGGATCAGCAGCGAGCGGCGATGAAAGACCGTCGCTACCTCCGGGTTTGCCACCAGGTCGAGATACCGCTGCCGGTAGCGGGTCTCCACGTCGACAAGGCCATGCCACTTCTCTGGCAGAGGGTGGAGAGACTTGGTCAACAGACGGAACTCCGCAGCCGCCACGGTGAGCTCGCCGGTGCGGGTCCGAAAGAGGCGACCCGTGACCCCGAGAAAATCGCCGATATCCGTCCATTTCAGGAGGTGGTACGCCTCGTGTCCGAGCCGGTCCTCGCGCAGGTAGATCTGGATCTGGCCGGTGCGGTCCTTCAGATCGGCGAAGGTCGTCTTGCCATGGTCGCGCAGCGTCATCAGCCGACCGGCCAGGCTGACGGCCACCGCCTCGGAATCGAAGACGGCGGCCGCCGTGTCGCGGTACTGCTGCTGAAGGTCACCGGCCAGCGCGGTGACTTCCCAACGCGAGCCGTATGGGTCGATCCCCATCCGTCGCAGCGTCTCCAGCTTCCCCTGCCGTTCCCGGATCAGCGGGCTGCTCTCTTCCACCCCGACCTCCACTGTGGCGTGGTCGTATTCGGAAAAGTGTAAAGAGGAACATTCAAGTCTGTCAAGGTGAAAGGCGGCGAGCCGGCTGAAACAGATAGGCGTTCACGAAGGGGTCGATCGCCCCACTCAGGACCGCCTCGACGTTCCCGGTCTCCACGCCTGTGCGATGGTCCTTCACGAGCTGATACGGCGCGAGGATATAGGATCGGATCTGCGATCCCCAGGCGATCTCCTTCTTTTCACCGGCCAACGCCTGCATCTCCTGCTCTTGTTTCTCCCGGAAATGTTCATACAGTCGGGATCGGAGCACCTTCATGGCGAGGGCCTTGTTCTTGTGCTGGGAACGCTCATTCTGGCACGAGACTACCGTCCCGGTCGGGAGGTGGGTGATCCGGACGGCCGAGTCGGTCACGTTCACGTGTTGCCCCCCATGTCCGCTCGCCCGGAAGGTCTCGATCTTCAGGTCCTTCTCGTTAATCACCACCTCGACCTCCTCCACCTCGGGCAGGACCGCGACCGAGGCAAAGGAGGTGTGCCGTCGGTGGCTGGCATCATACGGTGAAATCCGGACGAGGCGATGGACCCCCACCTCGGCCCTGAGGGTGCCGTACGCGTAGGGACCGACGACAGAAACGACCGCCCCCTTGATCCCCGCTTCCTCCCCCGGCTGGAGATCGAGGACCTGCGTCTTGAAGCCTCTGCCGTCGCACCAGCGCACGTACATCCGCAGCAGCATCTGGGCCCAGTCCTGGGACTCGGTCCCGCCCGCCCCCGGATTGATCGAGAGGATGGCATTGCCATGGTCGTGGGGGCCAGAGAGGAGCACGCGGAGCTCCAGATCGCTGATCCGTTGTTCCAACGTCTTGACCGTTCCCTCGACCTCCTTGAGGGCCTCGTCGTCGTCCGCCTCCCGGGCCAGTTCCAGCAGCGTTTGCTGATCTTCGACCTCACTCCTGAGCGCAGCGTGGAGCGACAGTGTCTCCTTCAGCTCCCCGAGTTCCCTGAGAAGCCGTTGGGCTCGATCCGGTTCCTTCCAAAAGTCAGGGCCCTGGGCGATCTGCTCTAACTGTGCAGCCCGCTGTGCCTTCGCCGGCAGGTCAAAGATAGGCCCAGAGGCTTTCGAGTTTCGCCACTGCCGCCTCAAGTCGTTTACCGAGTTCAACCGTCATCGTGTCCTCCTTTCCTTGCGCCCCGTCCGCCTCCTGGAGGCCAGGAGGAAGAGGCTGATGAGCACAGAGCCCCAGGCGAACAGATCCCCGCGTCTTGTATAGAACGTCCCCCCCGACCGGGGAGCCATCGTTGCCGACAGGACGGCCTCGACAAAAAGGTCTGACCGCTCCAGGATCTGGCCCGACGGGGCGACCAGGGCGGAGATCCCGGTGTTCGCCGCCCGCACCAGGTAGACCCCGTTTTCCACCGCCCGCAGCGCAGCCATACTCAGATGCTGATACGGGGCAGCGGAGTCCCCGAACCAGGCGTCATTGGTGATGTTCACCAGGAAGTCGGCTCCGGCGAGCACGTAGCGGCGGACCTGATCGGGAAAGATGGTCTCAAAGCAGATCAAAACCCCAAAGCGCCCC
>JBOHQS010000157.1:0-5041 GCA_050732295.1 Methylomirabilales bacterium (SeqCode) | reverse complement strand
GAAGGGGCGGAGCGGAGCGGGATGTTTTACGTGCATCATCGCTGGCTCGGCGGGACCTTGACGAATTTCCAGACCATCCGGAAGAGCATCAACCGGCTCAAGCAACTGGAGCAGATGCAGTCGGATGGCAGCCTCGAGGGGCTCCCGAAAAAGGAGGCGCTGCACCTCGGCCGCGAGATCGCAAAGCTGAACCGGACGCTGGCGGGGATCAAAGAGATGAGTCGGCTGCCCGGGGCCGTCGTGGTCGTCGATACCAAGCGAGAGCGGATCGCCGTTCGGGAGGCGCGGCGCCTTGGCATCCCTGTGGTGGCCCTGGTGGACACCAACTGTGATCCGGACGAGATTGACTACCCGATCCCGGGCAATGATGATGCCATCCGGTCCATCAAACTGATTACGTCCCTATTGGCCGACGCGGTTCTGGAGGGGCGGGGGGCCGTTGACCGGGGACTGGAAAGGGAGATGCTCGAAGGGGCCGAGGCGGTCAATGAGGGCTCGGTCCAGCCGCTGCCCGCCGGCGAGGCGGCGGCGGTCGAGGCCCTGTAGGATGTCGACAGGTAACGGCAGGCCGTCCGCGAAGGCTTGGGCGGCCGGAATGGGAACCCACTGATGGAAATCGCGGCGTCGCAGGTCAAGGAGCTCCGCATGAAGACCGGGGCGGGCGTGATGGAATGCAAGTCAGCCCTGGCGGAGGCTCGGGGGGATTTCGAACGAGCAGTCGCCATCCTTCGGGAGCGGGGGATGGCCAAGGCGGCCCGGAAGGCGGGGCGGACGGCGACCGATGGGCTGATCGTCGCCTACGTCCATCCCGGCGGCCGGATCGGGGTGTTGATCGAGGTGAATTGCGAGACCGATTTTGTGGCCCGGACCGAACAATTCCAGGCCTTGACCAAGGATCTGGCGATGCACGTGGCGGCGATGAATCCCCTCTACCTTCGGCGGGAGGAAGTGCCCGAGACGGTGCTCGCCGAGGAGCGGCGGATCTTGCAGGTGCAGGCAGCGGGCAGCAGCAAGGCGCCCGAAGTCGTCGAGCGGATTGTGCAGGGCCGGCTGGAGAAATTCTTCGTCGAGACGTGTTTGATGAACCAACCTTTTGTCAAGGACCCGGAGCGGTCAGTCGAACAGGTCGTCCAGGAGGCCATCAGCACGATCGGGGAAAACATCGTGGTCCGCCGCTTCTGCCGGTATCAGTTGGGTGAATCGTCCCAGGAACAAGGTCCGACGTCCTAAGACTTCGGCGAGCTCAGTCGAGCCGTCCGGCGTCTTCGAATCGTGCGCCCCTTTGGACCTCGGACCTCGGACATCGGACGCCTAAACGGACATGGATCTGAAATACAAGCGAATCGTCCTCAAGGTCAGTGGGGAGGCGTTGGCGGGAGATCAGGGGTATGGGATCAGCCCCGAGGTGATTCGCTTTGTCGCCGGGGAAATCGAGGCGGTCCACGCCTTGGGGGTCCAGATCGCGGTGGTAGTGGGGGGCGGCAATATCTTCCGCGGCTTGGCGGCGACCGCGGCCGGCATGGATCGGGCTACCGCCGACTACATGGGGATGTTGGCGACGGTCCTGAACGGTCTGGCGCTGCAGGATGCCCTGGAGAAGCGCTGGGTCGACACGCGCGTACAGTCGGCCATGGAGATGCGAGAGGTGGCGGAGCCCTTCATTCGCCGTCGGGCCATCCGGCATTTGGAGAAGGGTCGGGTGGTGATCTTTGTCGGCGGGACCGGCAATCCATACTTCTCGACGGACACCGCAGCGGCGCTCAGGGCCATCGAGATCGGGGCAGAGATCGTCTTTAAGGCCACGAAGGTGGACGGGGTGTATACGGCCGATCCGCTGCAGGATGCGACCGCCCAGAAGTTCGAGGAGCTGAGCTATATCGAGGTGCTCAGTCAGAAGCTGAAGGTGATGGATTCCACGGCCATCTCGCTCTGTATGGACAACCGGTTTCCCATCGTGGTCTTCAACCTCCATGAACGGGGACGCTTGAAGGGGCTGGTGTTGGGGGAGCGGGTGGGGACCATCGTCAAGGAACGGTAGGCCATGGTCAAGGATGTGTTGGATCGGGCAGAGGGGGCCATGAAGAAGGGGGTCGAGGCGGTGGGGCGGGACTTTGCCGGGGTCCGGACCGGTCGCGCCTCTGCGGCGCTCCTGCAAGGGATCACCGTGGAGTGTTATGGAAGCATGACTCCGCTCCAGCAGGTGGCCACCGTGGCCACCCCCGAGACCCGTCTGATCACCATCCAGCCCTGGGATCCGAACCTGGTCGCAGCCATCGAAAAGGCGATTCTGAAATCGGGCCTGGGGATCACTCCCTCGAGCGACGGGCGGGCGATCCGGATCGCGATCCCGCCCCTCACCGAAGAGCGGCGAAAGGAGTTGGTCCGTGTCGTGCGGCGCATCGCGGAAGAGGGGCGGGTTGCCATTCGGAATCTCCGGCGCGACGCCAACGAAAAGCTCAAGGCCCTCGAGAAGCAGAAGAAGATCACCGAAGATGATCTCAAGAAGGGTGGCGACTCGGTTCAGAAGCTCACCGACAAGTACATCAAGGAACTCGAGATGGCCTTGACCACCAAGGAGAAGGAGATCCTTGAGTTCTGACAGACGTCCCCCCGCGGCCAGGCGTGGCTCTTGAACGCTTTCATCCATCCCTCCCCCGACGATCTTTTTTCTTTTCCCCTGCCCAGTCGCAGAGATGCCTCCCGGGACCTCCGGTGGGCCGAGTTGTCTCTCGTGGGGATCTGGCCGTGCACGGCAGAAGGCTCCTGAGCGCCCTGATCCTCCTTTTTCCCTTTCTCCTCCTCGTCATCTACGGCGGGGAAAGGGGATTTGCCCTGCTGGCGATGGTGGCCGCGGTGATCAGCGTGTGGGAGTTCACCCGGCTGGTCGATCCCTCCGTTCCCTGGCGGGCGCTGGCCCTGCTGGGGGCGGCCGGGCTTGTCGGGGCGACCTCACTCCGCGGTATGGAGTGGTTCGGTCCGGGCGTGCTCCTCTTCCTGTTGTTGGAGCTTTCCCGTGTCGTCGGGGGTGGAGAGAACATGGAGGCCAACCTTCGTCACGCCAGCCTCTGTGTTGTCGGGGTCCTGTATGTTGCCGGTCCCCTGAGCTTCGCCGTGGCCCTCAGAGGGATGCCGGAGGGCGTGCGCTACATCCTTCTCGCGTGCAGCATCGTCTGGATTGGAGATACCGCCGCATTTTACATCGGGTCACGCCTGGGGCGCCGGCCCTTAGCCCCGCGGCTCAGCCCCAAGAAATCTGTCGAGGGGAGTGTGGCCGGATTGGTGGCGAGCATGCTCGCGTCCTGGATGGGTACGCGCGCCTTGGGCATGCCGGTTCCCTTCCTCTCGAGCCTCCTTCTGGGGGCCGTGATCGGGGGCGCGGGGCAGCTGGGAGACTTGGTCGAGTCTGGTATCAAACGCGCCTTCCACGTGAAAGACACGGGTGACCTCATCCCCGGTCATGGAGGGATGCTGGACAGGATGGACAGCCTCCTCTTTGCACTCCCCGTCTTCTACCTCTGGGTCAGGATGGAATGGATCTAGCGGCGGCGCGAGAAAGCCCTCTCGCTTGGCGCGTGATGGTCTCACGGGGAGGCCTGGCCGCCTTGAGCGGCGTTCTCCTGGCGCTGAGCTTTCCCAGGTTTGACTTGGCCCCTCTCGCCTTCGTGGCCCTCATCCCCCTCCTGGTAGGGCTGGACCGCGTCCCTGCCCTGCAGGGCACGTATCTGGGGATCATCGCAGGGGCCGTCTTCTCGCTCATGAGCATCCCCTGGGTCGTTCATACGATGACCGCGTACGGCGGGCTTCCCCTCCCTGTCGGCGTCCTGCTTCTTGTCGTGCTTTCGCTCTACCTTGCGCTCTACGTGGGGGTCTTTGCGTTCGGGGTCACACGACTGTCACCCGAAGACGGTCTCAGCTATCTCGTGGGTGCTGCGACTCTGTGGGTCGGCCTCGAATATCTGCGCACCTTCCTCCTGACCGGCTTTCCCTGGAATCTCCTGGGGTATACCCAGTACAGGAGCCTTTCGATCATCCAGATCGCCTCAATCACGGGCGTCTACGGGGTCTCATTTCTGCTGGTCCTGGTCAATGCCGCGGTGGCGCTCGCCTGCCTTCACGTGCGACGGAGCGCGCGGCAGGCCTTGATGCCCGTGCTGGGGGTAGGCGTGCTCCTCATCGGGACAGTGGTGTTCGGCATGGGACGGAGGGTGTCGGCCGAGATCCCCCGCAGGGAGATCCGGGTATCGGTCGTCCAGGGGAATATCGAGCAGGGGATCAAATGGGACCCGGAGTTCGCGGGCCGGACGATCGCCGTCTATGATCGTCTGACCCGCAGGGCAGACCGGGGGTCGGACCTCATCGTCTGGCCCGAGACCGCCGTCCCTTTTTTCCTCCGGGAGGGGGGGCCGTTGACACGACGGGTCCTCGACCTCGCGATGGAGGTGCAGGCACCTCTCTTGGTCGGGAGCCCGGATCGCGTGAGCGACGCCTCGCCTCGCTACTACAACAGCGCCTTCCTCATCTCGCCGGCGGGGGAGATTGTGCAAAAATATGATAAGATTCATCTGGTCCCCTTTGGGGAATACGTTCCCTTGTCATCGCTCCTCTTTTTCGTGCACAAAATGGCGGCCGGGATCGGCGATTTTAGGGCCGGAGAGGCCTTCACGGTCTTCGAGACCCCCAAGGGGCGCTTTGGGGTTTTGATCTGCTTTGAGACCATCTTTCCCGATCAGGTCCGCCGCTACGTGCTCGCCGGGGCCGACTTCCTGGTGAACATCACCAATGACGCCTGGTTCGGGGACTCCGCTGCCCCGTATCAGCACCTGAGTATGGCTGCGCTGCGGGCGGTGGAAAACGGGGTCTACCTGGTGCGGGCGGCGAACACCGGGATCTCCGCCCTGGTCGCCCCGTCGGGCCAGATCGTGGAGCGGTCAGACCTTTTTGTCGAGGCCGTCCTGTCGGCAACGATGGCTCCCCGGTCGGGGGGGACGTTCTATACAAGACGCGGGGATCTGTTCGCCTGGGGCTCTGTGCTCATCAGCCT